>MNRQ01000016.1 GCA_001916035.1 Clostridium sp. 27_14
ACCTTCTACTGATGAAATCAATTGATTATATATTGCTTTACTTGACATATTCATACTTGTTTGATATGTCTTTGCCTTTTCTAATGCGTTTTTATTCCAGTCCGCTTCTATATTGTCTATCGCATATTGTGCAGCTTCTTTTGTAAATCCTTCCACTGATGAAGTTAATTGATTGTAGATGCCTTGCTTTGACATATGTAGTGAATTAGAATAAGTTTCTGCTTTTTTTAACGCATTTTTTTCTTCTGCAGTAGGTTCTTTACCTAAAGAATAAACTATATCTCCTTGATGTACTACTGTATTTGCTGAAATACTTTGACTAACAAAATTTCCTTTTGCAATATCGTTTGAATATTCTTCTGTTATTTTACCATTAATCTTATTAGCATCTATCCATGCTTTTACTTCTTCCTTTGACATAGTACTGAAATCTACAATAGTAACCTCTACTGAATTATTTTTTTGATAATTATTAGTTGAAGTATCAACAGTATTATTATTTTGTGATGCACCTATAATTATTGCAATTACTATAATAATTATCCAAAACCATGCTTTTTTGTAGATTGGTTTTTTGACATTTTCTTCATGACTTGCCATGGCCATTCCCCCTTTTTTTATTTTAAAAAGAGTATATCACTTTTTTTCGACTTTTGTTGTCGAATTTTGTCGAAAATAAAAAATAATTAAATTTTTGGATACGGTATACCGTTTTTCTACATAATCCTTATCGCAAATATCCATTATTTTTTTTATATTTTCATCTGTTTCTCCTTTTTCTTTTAGTTTACTTATAAGTTTATTTCTTGCAACCTTTGCAGAAAACTCATAATTCATATCATTATCATCTCTATTCGACAATTTTTCCACCTCTTCTTATTATTAATTTAGTTCTATTTAAAATAACCGTATATGAATCACTTAATCCATGTCCTTTTGCATTAATAGCGTCATATCCCATTTCTATTGCTAATATGCTTCTATCTATTCCTTGTGTTTCCCTATAAATTTCTTTTATTTCGTTTGGCATATTATTAAGATAATTATTACATTCAATCTGTTTTTTATTATATTTTGTGAAGTATTTATTTGCTAATTCTTCATTTTTCTCCATATATTGAGCCGTTAAAAAATCTTGTTTTAATTGACCCAATTCAGTAATCATATCTTCGTAATTATCAATAACATCAAATAGCTCATTTTTCGTTATCTTTTTTACCTTCATTGCTTCTTTCACATATTCTGCTTTTATCTTATCATATTCAATTATTTTTGCAGACTTATCTAATGTAAAATCCTCAATTATTGCTATAGGGTTTCTTTTTTGTTTATTTAATCCTATATAATGTTGCATTTCTTCTTTTATTCCGTTTAAAATATCATTGTTATTAATATCGTAAGTAGCAGCACAATACATTCCTCTACCATATTGAGAGCCACCGTTGAAACAACTTACATACCACTGTTGTTCATATAATTCTTTTTGATATTGAAGTAATTCCTCTTTTGTTTTTGCCGAGTACGTTCTTTGTGCAAAGAAATTACTCTCTTTTATTTTTCTGTTAAATTCATCATCATCTACTATTTTAGGAACACCATCATATCCCTGTAGTTTCATTATTCTTGATATTCCACCATCATTTTCTGTTTTTTCCTCTTTCGTTACCTCATATTCACCAACAATATTTTTTCCATTTGCTATATTATGTTCTTCTATTTTACTACTTTCTATTTTATTTTGCAATTCTTCAGCCCTATTTTGATAATTTAATACATTTTCAGGTAATAAACTACCTGCTACTAATCTTTGATACTGTTTCTGCCTTTGTTGCAAATATTGAGCATATTTATCTTCTTCATTATGATTTTGTTTTGCTTTTATTACTTCTTCTGGTTTATTATTTATTCCTTCGTAATATGTACTAACTCCATGATGACATCTAGGATGAAATAAGCCTCCTGATATTGCTGTACTTAACAATGGGTATTTTCCATCTTTTTCTGTTCCTCCTGACCATACATCATCTATATATACTCTTCCCTCCCATGGTGTACACTTGTCACAGGCACCACCATGTTTTGATACATATACTAATGAGTTGCCTAATTTCTTACGCATTTCACCTTCACCCATTAGATTTGCTCTCTTGTTTGCCGTTCTAATAGCCATGTCGCAGTAATCTGCAATATTATGCCTTGAGCCATTACTATATTCAATACAATTAAAACCTTTTGCTAAAAAATCTTTACTTGCCATATCAATTGCTTGTTTTACTGTTCCTGCTCCAGTATTAGCAAATACTTGTGCTTTATATATTATTTGTCTGTATTGGTCATTTGCCATTCTTAATGTTGCATACTTGACGTCTTTCATATCTGATTTTGTACTTTTTATTAATACATCTAGTTTTCTATGATTTAATCCAAAAAAAGATCCACCCAATTGCGAATCTTCTTTTCTTATAATTCCTGACTGTATTGCCTGTTTATTTGTTCTTCCTGCGCCTTCTTTGAATTGTTCTTTTATATGTTTATATAAATATCTATTTAGCCCCTTTGTGTTGTTATTAAATATTTCCTTATTTGCCTTTTTGTAATCTTCAAATTGTTTTATTTTAAGTGCTTGCCATTGTGGCCAGTCAAATCCTTTGGCTTTTTCGTCTTCTTTATGACTCCATAATGTTCTTTTCATAGAAGTAATTAATTGTAATTCAATTTCTTCCATTACTTTTTTTATATCATATTCATCTTGCATTTAATCACCTACTCTAATGGTTCCATTATATTAGGTTCTTCTTTTTCAATTATTCCTGCTTCTTCTTTTAACCTTTTTACTTCTTGTTCTTTTTCTGCTTTAGTCAAACTATCTCCATACATTACATCTACAGTCTTTTCAACGCTCATTACATTTTGCCCTGGTCTAGCCTTTGAAACTGTTTCTACTGTTGCTTCAAAACTAGGATTAGCATATTCTTTAAAATCTACCGTTGCTTCATATTTACCTGGTGTTTTTTTCTGTGCTTTATCATATGTTTTTAAACATATTTCAACTAACTTAGGAATAACTTTTTCTAATACATCTATTACTTTCCCTCTTGTATATTGTGTTGCTTTTTCTTTTTCTCTTTGTGCATCTGCATTATCAAGTTTCTTTACATCTATTCCAAGGGTACTAGGACTTATTAAACCTTGTAAACACAAATCTAATGCTGTTATATATGACTGTAGCATTCCTTCATAATCAAAGTCTCCTTTTTCTCTTGTAATTTTACTACTTTCTGTTTCTGATGTTGTACTTCCTACTTTAGCATATCTATTATCAAATGTATTAGGTTTTAATAAATCTCCATTCTCATTTGTTGGTATTAAATCTTCTGGAATATATGTTATTGTTCTGTTATCTCTTAATGCATCAATCCATTTACTCCATACTTCATCAAAGCTATCAAAAGCATCTAATTTCTTTTCTAATATGCTTTGACCTCTGCCTTTATATTTCTTTGATTTATTGAACATCATAGGCACAGCCATCATAAATTTAGTATCTGTTGGTTCTTTCAAGTCTGCTGTTTCTGGAATAGAGTTGTAATCTTTCATTAATTGGTTATTTTTATATAATTCATATTTTATGCCATCTTTAGAGTATTTTTCAAACAAAGTATAACAAACATCTTTTTTAGGATATTTATTTTTAAAGTTTATTCCTGTTATTCTTCCTCTTGTATATTCATAGTCAACATCTTGTCCAGAATAAAACTCTATTATAGGATATTTACTTATATCTGTATCATAACTTATCTTAAATGCACCATCACATTGCACAAATACATCAATTATTGCTTGTTTTAATGTTTCTTTGAAATCATTTTCTTTTGCTATTTCTTCCCAATTTGTTTGTGCTTCGTTGTTTCCTTTAACTTCTATTTTATTAAAACTATCAACAATTATATCGGCTAACATATCAACTATCATAGCAGGTAATCCAGTATGTATTTTTCTAATCTTTATACCAGTTGTACTTTGTGCTGCCCAAAATTTTGCATTTCCCATCAAGTCATCTGTTTGTGTATAATATTGATGTAACTCTGATGCATCTCCTCTATACCACAATAGATTTCTAAAACAGTTTCCTTCAAATGTATTTGTTTCTTGGATTGTTATTGTATCTCCTACACTTGGCTGTATTTCTAACCAATTTCGTATTACATTTTTTATTTTATCGTTGACTGTTCCCATATTATTCCTCTACTTTCTTATATGTTTCTTTAAATAATGTCTTCGGACAAGCATATATATAATTATTTTCTTTTATTATAAAATCACCCTCACGTGCTATCTCATACCCTAAGTATGTTTTTATTTTTATTTTTAAACCTTCTGTATCACCACAACTAATTTGTTCTATTTGTTTGCTACTTGTAAACCAGTTTGGCAAAATTCCTCTTCTTAATTCAAATGCTTCTACTTCTGTTGCTTTTTTCTTATATATATGTTTGTTCACTGTTATTTCCTCACTTTCATCTGTTGCTTTTTCACTATCTTGACCTTCTATAATCTTAATTACTTCTGTTGTCGCTTGTTCTTTATATTGTTTATATTTTAATTCCTCTTGTATTAATTCTTCATATCTACTTTGATCTATCTCAATTGTTGGTGTTTGAAATAATGTGCTTCTTGTACTCATATATTATTCCTCCTCATCTTTTATCAATTTCTTTATTACTTCCCAATTACCAATTTTCTTTTTGTGTGGTAACCAAGCATATTGACAACCATTTATTGAGTGGTCATTACCATCTTCGGGTTGGTTGTCTTCATCAAATGAATATTTATTACATTCATCTATATAATCTTTGCAAGTTTCAACAATTAAAAAATCACCAGTATTCAACCAACTTTCTTGTAGTTGAACTCTAGTGATTATCTTTGTCTTTTTCCATGCATTTTCAAAGTTATATACTAAAGCATTTTGCCTTTTTGCTTTGTTTGCTTCCATTATTGTTCCTTGGTCTGCATTATCTATAAAACAAGTTCTTGCAAATCCCCATTCATTTTTGAACTCTTCCATAAATTCAACAATCCATTGAACCACATCTGATGGAGCAAATGGTATTGTTCTATCTCTATTATTAAATGTTCTTTCTTTTAATAATACACATTTATTATCTGCTGTTATGCCTATACCTTCTAATGTTACCTTATCATGGCTTTCTTTTGAATATGATGTATCACAACCAATAGAAAATAACTTAAATTTCATTTTCTTTGCTTCTTCTAGTGTTATTATGTTTTTAGGTTGTAAATTGAAACATAGTCCTGTTGCTTTTCCTCTTAATCCTTGTATTTTATTTTTATACATCTTAGTTCCAATTGGTGTTGCATCTATTTTTTCTTGTATATCTTCCTTGGTTAATGCTGCATTATCATAAAATGTAAAATACCAATGTACCCATCCTAACACATGTGGTTCTTTTAGTTCTTTTAGTAATTCTGTTGGATAGTCTTTTTCATACTTGGCTATTGGTCTACTTTTATTTATAAATTCTTTATAAATATCTAATGATGGATCATCTGGGTTTGATGTTGTCATCATGTATTTACATCTATGTGTAACTTCTCTCATAAACTCCATATCTGCTAAATTTACTTCATCAAGATATACACAACCAACTTGTCCACCTAAAACTTTTTTCCATCTTTTTTTATCACCATAACCACATACATATATTATCTTTTCACCTTTATTTGTATCATATCTTATATGTGGTAATCTTATTTTGTCTTTTCCTTTTGGCCAATACTCTGCTATATCTTCGAATTGTTCTAGTAAACCATTTTCAGAGTTTATAACATTCTTTTCTACTGTTCCTACATCATCACCTGCAATAATATGATACTTTTTGTCAGAATCAGCAACCATACACATAAACTTGAATATTCCTACCGTCGTCTTCCCTGCTGCAGTTGTTCCTTCTAAAAACTCTCTCTTGCATTTTGTTTGTAAGAACTCTTTATATTTTTGACTTAATTTCAACATTACACATCATCTGCACTTTGCATTTGATTTAATATATCTGATATAGCATCTATTTTCTTTGTTTTTTCTGTATCATCTTTTATTTCCCTTCTTTCAACAGGTTTGTATCCTGCTCTATCAAGAATATCTTTTACTGCTTGCATTTTTATGTATTCATTATTTGATTTTAACAATTTCTTTAATTCTTTTTGAGCATCTAATGCAAGTGAACCAAAATTTTCTTTTATATTGTTCTCTATTTCATTTTTAAATTCTTTATCTTTTTTCCAGTTGCATATTGTCTGTTCTGTTATTTTTAATTCTTTTGCTATTTGTTTTTGTGTTTTATTTTCCATTAAGTTTATACATTGCATTTGTTTTTCGCTTAACATTGGTTCACCCCTTCCTAATTAAAATTTATTAAAATTATTTTCTTTTAAATTGTTTTATCATTACATCTATTATTGTAACAAAAATAAAAAGAGTAAATTCTATTATTGTAACAAAAATAAAAAGAGTAAATGCTATTGCTATTACTCCTATACAACTTAATATTATTCCTAAAAATATATTCCACATAGTCTTATACCTCTTTTCCTGTTACTTTGTCTACTATCTTTACTATAACATCTGCTTCCCATACATAGTAACTTCCAATTTTTGATACTTTTTCGTTTTGGTTTTCTAATATTACTTTTTTCTGCTCTGAATTTAATTTTCTATTTGCTTTTATTTGACTTATTTGTGAATTATCACATTCGTATCCTTTTTTATTTAATATATTTACAACTAAATTATTTTTTTCTTGAGCTATTTTTACACTCAAATTTTTTATTTTCTTTGCTTTTACTTTTAAATACATTTTACATTTTCTCCTTAAAACATTTATTATGTTGATATAATATTAATTGTTTCTCCTATATTGGCAAATTTCTTTTTTAATTCATATGAATTATATTGTTCTACTATTTCATGTATAATGTCATAAGAATTTGCTACTATGTCTGCAACATCTTCTTCAGTGTATTGTTTTTCACAATGTGTTATATAATTATCTATATAGCAATGTGTTAATTCATGAATTAAAGTAGATTTCTTTCTGTCTGCTGGCAAATCTTCGTCTATATATATTTTTTGTATATCACAATATGTAATACCGTAATATCTTGTATCTATTGATTTTAAGTTTTCTTCTTCATTTGCTCTTCTAATATTTTGCATATTTTTTATTGATTCCTGTGATGTCTCTGTTATTTTCCATTCTCTGTTGTTTATTTTGAATTTCATTCTTATTCTCCTTTTTTGGTCTATATCTAAAACAATAATCATAATATCTGCATTGTTCACATTTTCTTTTCATACAATTTGCATAGTTAATTTTGTCTCTCATAATATACACACTTTGTACATATAGTATTATTGTTTTTGAATATTCTTATTTCACAATCAAACTTGTTTTTGTTTTTACATTTTGAACAATGCTCTTTTTTATACTTTTCTATTCTTTCTTGATTAGTCATATGTACATCTCCTTTTTATTTATAAACACTACGAAATATGTAAGTTATATATAATATGGTGTGCTTTCTAAGAATTGAACTTAGGCACTCTGGGCTTCAACCAGATGCTCTACCAACTGAGCTAAAAGCACATATATTAGAACTCGCTAGGTAAGTTCTGCAAAAGTTTATATAAATACATCGAAAGGAGGTTTATTACATTCAACCAAACATAACAAACTATATATTATCAGTTGCCTAGCATACTGGTAATAACTAATTTAATCTAATTTGATACATTTATTTTCAAATTTCTTATATGCATCAAGGTACAATTCTTTTTTATCTCCGTTGTATGTACATTCATAATACATACCATCAGATAATGTCGTACTTAACAACGCTTTATGATTTTGTAGTGTTTTACAATACCATACATCAAACACATCAAATTCTGGAACATTATCACTTTTGTCTAAATGTTCCATCGCATATTGTTTTACTATTTCTTTGCATTTTTCTATAAATTCTTTATTTCCCATTTTTATTCTTCCTTTCATAACACAATAAAAAGAATAGACATTTAAAACATCTATTCTTATACACACAAACTATTTATAGCTAATACTTTTGTAATCTTGGGCTTGTCCATTTCTGAACGATTACATTTTTCATTAATAATATTTTATCACCTTTTAAGCGGACAAAACGGACATTTTTATTTTTTTTCTAAAAATCTTATTAATTTTTTTCTAGCTGTATCTTCATTGTTATATTTCATTAAAAACATTATTTGTAACCATGTCTTATTGTCATTATATCTGTATCTTATTATATCTCTTAATTCCGCATTTTCTACATAATTTAATTCATATTCTAACTGCAATCTCATCTTATCAAGTCTATATGTTTTGTCCTTGATCATCTTTTTATATTTTCTTTTTAATCCTGCATTTTTAGGTATTTCAACACCGTTCTATTACACAGTTATGCTTTATGTATGGATAACTTGTACTGCTTCCTTGTACACTATCTTTTATTACTATACATTCTTTATTTTCTATTTTTTGTAATCTTTGTTTTAGTCTTTCTAATTCATTATTTGTATTTTCTATTTTATCTAAAAAGTCTTTATTCATTAGTGTACCTCCTCATTAAATAAATAATATATTTTATAATGTTGTCGTACTGTACTATTTTTCTTTAATGCCCTTCCTAGCTCTCTTGCTGTTAAATTTAAAAATCTTACTATCTCTTGCAAAGTTCCAACTCTCATACATTGCTCGTTATTCTTTGTATCGTATATTCCATATATGTTCATTTGTGCCTCCTTTTTATATCTTCTCTTATTAATTCATCTTTAAAGTTATCTAAAATTTTATATGCTTCATTCAATTGTTGTTGATTATATTTTCTCTTGTCTAAACTTATAAAATCTATATTTTCTAATTTATTCATTATGTCTATTACTATGTTGTATATATGATTTATTGTCATTTGTATCACTCCATTCCGTTATAATAATCTCCTACATTTATTTTATGATACGTATCTCTGTCAACGGTTACCCATATTGACTTTATTTTTCCGTCGATTTCTTTTTGAATCTGTATTCTATAACTTTCTGGATGATATTGTGGTATTAGTGATTTTCCACAACTCATCATTGTTGTGTATGCTGGACGATAATCTTTATCAACAACTTGTCCTTCTTTTACTCCATAATCTTTTTCTTCTTTTATCATTATTCCTATTGCTGTAAATAGTATTATAAATAAAATTATAACAATTCCAATTACAAATATTTCTATTATACCTTTTTCAGATTTCATAGTTCTTTACCTTCTTTCTTTTGCTTGATTTTCAAAATATTGTTTGATGCAGTTCTCATATAAATCTCTTTCTTCTTTAATGCAACCATTGCCTACACAACATTCACAATCTAAACACATATCATCAAAATCAATATCTGCAAATTTTTCTAACATTAAACTTATTATTTTGTCTTTTTCTTCTAGCATAGTCAAAACTTTTTCTATTGCTATGCTATCTGTATCTAAATCTGCTGTTAATTGCATTGCAAATATGTCCCCATTTTTTCTTGCTTCTTTAATGACGCCATTATTTATTTGTATCATCTTTTTTAGTCTTTCTATTGCTTGTTCTTTTGTCATATGTTAGTCCTCCTTAACATCTTCAATGTCAATATTTAATAAATATTTCCATAACTTCTTTTGCAACCAATTAAATTTTGTAGAAACTTCTATTTTTATGTCCGTTCCACCAAATTCCATGTTTCCTATTTTTATAATTGATTTACCTCTTTTTCTCAAAGATATTTTTCTCAAAGATATAGTTCCATAATCTATATCAGTTGATGTTTCTATATTATTTTTATCCATCCTGATTCCTCTACTTTCTTATTATTTATCCTCTTTTCATTTTTTTATTTAAGAACTTTCTTTGATATTCTTTTACATTATTTTGTCTTTGTTTTTCTTTATTTCTATTTTTGATGAACCCATTATCATTTCCGTTCATTTTATTTTCTCCCTTCTAGTAGTTCTTGTAAAACTTGAATAATTATCTTGTTATATGCTTCTGTTTCGTAATAATATTTATTGTTCTCATTTATCTTTAGTGGACCATTTTGTAATTCTTCTATCTTGTCTTTTATTTTTTTGACTGATATATAATCATTTGATAAAGTTTTATTTATCACATCGTGAATTTCAGTATCTCCATATTTTCCAATTATTCTACTTCTTTCTTTAAATTTTAATCCTTCATTCTCTTTTAATACTCTTTTATAATCTGATAAAATATGCTCTATTGCTTCTTTGTCTTTATTGTCTATTGAATAATCATTATTAAATTTTGTTGTTATTATTAAATTTTGTTGTTATCAATTTTGCTATTCTTGCTATATCTTCTTCAACATTTTCTTTCACTTAAAACACCTCCTATGCCAAGCACTTCATAACTTTCTTTAAATAATTTACACACAAATTTTTTCTGTTTCTCATCTATTAAATGTAATTCTTTTTCTGTTTCATGTTTATAACTTCCGATATGGACAACCCATACAACCTGTTCTACTAATGTGTTCATAAACTTTTGGTACTTCTATGTCGTATTTTTCTATAATTTGTTCTAATAACTCATCTGTCAAATCCCATATAGGCGTGAATTTTTTATCTTTTGTAAAGCAACTTTGATATTGTTTTTTTCTTAAAGCACTTTCTGTATTTCTAATACCTAAAATTGCTTTTTTACCTGTTTCTTTTTCGTAATCGTGAAACGGCTTTTTCTTTAAATAATAACAACATAAGTGTGTTATTTTATGTGCATTTCCAGACAAAACATATTCTCTCGCTTTTTTACTAATTCCACTAAAGCCTTTATCATATGTTCCTTTTATTTTTTGCAATATTGTTTTACCAGGAGTTTTTCCTTTCCTTATTGCATTTTGATAATAATATATGTAGAAGTCTTGCTCTTTGCTGAAACACGGAACACCATATTTTTCTTTTATTTCGAACGGTTTCATCGCTGGTAGTAATACTCTATCACTATTTTTATAAATTCTATCTCTAATTTCTGAGTGTTCCATATATGTATTGCAACCGACTACTTCTATGTTATCTATATGTGCATATTCTTTTATAAACCAGTAAAGAAAGTGACTGTCTTTTCCTCCGGCTATAACTCAAATAATATTCATTCGGATTTATCTTAGTAAATTTACTTTTTAAATCGAATAAATAAAAATCAACAGCATTCATATCTTATTTACTCCTCTCTAACTTTTCTATATTACAATCTTCCGTAGTAGCATAATAAACATTATCATCTAATATCATTCTTAAAAGAATATCTAAATCATCAACTATTAAACCTCTTCTATTACCTATTACTTTTTTTCTTACTTCTGTTGCCAATATTGGTTCCGGCATTATCCTTTTTACGTCTATTTCTCTAGCTGTTTGTTCTATTTGCTTTTTATGTTCATAACTCCAGCATATTATTGGCATTTGTTTTTCTACTGACAATTGAATTGCTTTCATAGTCTTTCCGTTTGCTCTACCACCACAATATATTTTCATATTTTATTTACTCCTCTCAACTAAATATTCACATGTTACCATTCTATTTAATATTAATTCGCACATAAAATCTTGTGCTGTTCTTCTATCACTGTATCTACAATTAGCATTTTTGTGTATTCGTGGGTCTGTATCTTCCCATTTATTAATATCTATCATTACAGGACTTAAAAATATATATTGTACTCCTCTTGAAAAACATAGATAATAACAACAATCATAAGGCTTTTTACATTTTTTAAATCCAACTTTTTCAAATTCTTTCATATCGACTATTGGTACTAACATATCTATTCTCCTCCTAATAATTAACTCTAATTATGTAACTGTTGTATTGAGGTTCATAATCTATACTTAATTTTAGATTTTTCATTTTATCTATTCCGTATCTTTCTATTCGCATTCCACCTCTTAAATTTCCTATATGATTAGTTATTGCAAACTTAAGTATGTTTTCTAATTCTTCTATTACTGCTTTTTGTCCTTCTAATTCTATATTCAACATATCATTCTTATTTCTTAATCTACTATTAGATAATTGACAAGTTTGTAATTCTTTTTGTAAATTGTCTATTTTCTTATTTAACTTTTTTACTTTTCTTTTAACACTCATCTTATTCTCCTCCCAATAACTCTGGATTATCGTATATATTTCCAATTACTTCTGTTATTCTTGTATTAATTAGTTTTGGTGCTACTCTTGTTGAACTTCCCCAGTGCATTCCTGCATAAAAACAACCTTTATCAAATATTACTTTTTCAATATGTTGTCCCCTGCTATCTCTGTATTTAATTATATCTCCCTCGTATATTTCTTTTCCTTTTTTATCGTGTAGTCCTGTGTATTGCATTAACCATTTATCGTATGATGGTATTGTAAAAATATTAGCTAATTTGTTTTTTAATAATTCATTCCAATAAATCATTTTTTTATCATAATCATTCCATATTCTAAACTTTATCTCTCTATTCATCTTCTTCACCTACTTTATAGCAATTAGCCTCAAACTGTTCTTTTGTTAGTATTTCTTCTATCGCCCAAAATTTCTTAACCTGTTCTTTTAAAATCAATAAACATTCTTCGTTGTCTATAAATTCCATAAAACTAGAATATAAACCTGTCCTTATTCTTACTATATCTCCAACTTCTATCAAATCAATTGGTTGTTTTCTATGTTTTACTACATTATCTAGTAGATACATTCCTTTTTCACATTCCACATATATTGACATATAATAATTTGGATTTATCACTTTATCAATACTTCCTTTTTTAGTTCTCACATATTCGTTTACTTCTATCATTTTCTACACCTCATTTCCCCAACAATCCCAGCCTTCTGCTTCTCTTCTTGCAAACAATTCTATTTTCTTTGTGTCTTCTCCGAATATTTTTTCTATTCTTCTCATCACCTCGTCTGGTTTTACTGAATGTCCTCGTCTTTGTTCCATGACTACTTGTCTTACTGTTTTATCTACACTTTTTATATGTCCTCGCATAGCCAGTAAGCATAATTCTGCATTTGATTTTGTATAACTTCCCATTCCTGCAAGCGGCTGTCCGTCTTTTTTTGTTTTTACCCACGTAAACGCACATGTCTTATATTTAAATCCCCATGCTTCAATCACCTTAAAAACTTCGGGCAAGCATGGCATTGTTGTCCATATGAATAATGCACAATTTTTTTCTCTAATTGTTTTTATGTATTTTCCTAACTCGCAAATCTCTTCTGTTGACATTGTTTGATAATGCTTTTCTGGGCAAAAATTCCCTCCGTTTTTACCTTTTCCCCACAAGTATGCCCATGGTGGGTCAGCATATATTATGTCGTATTTTTTATCTGTATTATATATATTTACTTTCATCTTTTATGTTCCTTTCATTTAATTATTCTTAATTCCAAATCTGGATAAACTTTTTCAAATATTTTATGTTTTAATTTGAATACATCTGTCTGCATTCCTTTTACATCTTCAACTATTGTTTTACCATTTTCTATGTACTTAAAATCCGCAACATATTCTATCTTTCTAAATATCCTTCCATTTTTCTTAAAACTATCTTGTAGTAAAAATCTTGGTTGTAATTGTAAATCACTTATTTTGTTTGCTTTTAGTAATAGTTTTAGTTCTTTATACCTTCTACTTTCTGCTATACTGTCAAATACATAATCTTCTACTATTACTTTTTTATTTCTGTATTTGTTCACTTTTCTTTAGCTCCTTTTCTATGTAATTTTCACATCTCCAAATTCCTTTGAAATTTTCACTTTCAAGTCTGTTACAGCCTATACATTTTACACATTTGTCGCTCAAGCGGTGGATAATTATATTTCATAATCTACTCCTAAACATCAAACCAGCCAAAAATTGTTGGTGTACTTTGGCCAGCAACTGCTATTGCCCATTCGTTATGCCATTCTAAATCAATAATATATTTGCAAATATGTGCTAGTTTGTTTTTATTTTTTGTTTTAAATGCTATAAATAATATTTTGTTTTTTCTTCTATATTTTTTTATATATTTTTCTATTTCTTTAAGCGGTGTATCTCCATTTATAGATTGTTCCATATCTCCTAAAAATTCTTCAATTTCGTCATACTGCTTTTTGCTTAAATTATGAATTTGTTTGTTTAGTTGATGAAAATATTCAAAATATTCGTCCATAACTACCTCCTAGCTAGTCCTTTGGCATTTCGTATAATAAAATACCTTCCATCATTAATTTTATTCGTGTTCTTTCATCTTCTACCTTATATTGTTCAGTAAGCACATAAATCCTTACTATCTCCTGTAATACTTCTTTTGCTCTTCCTTCTGTCTTGTAATATCCTAAGTCTTCATACAAACTATCTACTGTTTCAATTCTTATACAAACATCATCATCACCTTCATCAAAGGTTATATAAACTCGTGTCATATTATCAAAATTTATTATTTTTCCTTTATCTTGACTTACTATTATCATAACTACCTCCTAAAATTTTTAAACCTTTAAACTTTGCTATTTGTAATTCTTGTTTTGTAATCCATTTTTGCCATTTCCCACATTTGCCGCAATATAAGCCTCTTCTATTTCCTTGTATTTCTACAAATAGTTCTTCACTATCACATTTACTACATTTTTCTTGCATAATTGCCTCCTAATCAATTCTTGGAATATGGTTCATATTTATTGCAATAAAACCATTTTCTGTTCTTTCATATACTGCTACTGTTTTGCCTGTGTATTCACATTTCTTTTTATCTATTGCTTTTACATATCCCATTTTTTCTAATTCTGTTAGCCTTGGTGCTGTATAATTTCTTTCTGTACTTGGTATAAATTCTAAATCAAATAATTCTACTGCTAATTCTTTTGCTGTTTTAGGCTTGTCTAATCTATTTAAGATTTGTATATATCTTATTTTTGTTTTATCTTGTATGTCATTAAAACTCATTTGTCTTGTTTCTGTTGTAATCATTTGTTTATCACTTCCTTTACTTAAATCTTTTATCTATACTCATTAAATCCATAAATAATTGGTCTTGCTCTTCTTCTGTCAATAAAGAATAATCACTACAATTTTTACATTCTGATATAATTCTTATTCTTTCATTTGCTTTTCCTTTTTCAATTTTCGCCTTATACTTATTAAATAAATATAAATAAATATTCTTTACATTCTTGTTTGTGTTACTTTGTTGTTCTTCTGTTGTTACTTTGTTGTTACTTTTTAATTCTTCAATTTGATAATCTTCCCATTTTTCAATGCTTACAACTGAAAATTTGTTGTTACTTTTTATACTAATCATTTGTAACTTTTCTAATAATTTTATGTATTTGTAAATAGTACTTTCTGTCATTTTTAATTCTTCTGATGCTTGTTTTCTTCCAAATACAAACTCACCTTTTTTTAATTTTACTATTTGTTGTCCTACTAACTGTTCTCTTTCTCTATGTGTTGCTTTTAGTAGACACCAAATCCAAATTTTCAATGCTTTTTCATTCTCAAATATGGGAGAATTTAATAATTTTCTAAATAATTTTATATAACTTGTATTTTCCATATCTCCCACCTTTTACAATATCAGGGATAAACTTTATTTTGTCTTATCCCTGTTGTCTAATTTTTAATCACTTAATCCAATTACTGAACCTATTACTACACCTAACCAAGCAATAAATCCTCCAATTCCACAAAATATTATTCTTACTATTCCAAATGCTATTCCTAATCCATTTACAGGATTTATTGAATTAACTATTTGCGTTATTCCTCCTGCAAGCATTAACCATATTCCCACGTATATTCCTAATACAATTCCTACAATTGCTATTAAAATTCCTATAATCTTTTTCATTTTCTTTTCCTCCTAATATTCTTTATAAATAACTTTTTCCTATTAATCTTATAAATTCTTCTCTTGTATGATTTTTTTCATATTCTTTTTGACATTCCTGTTTTAATCTCAAATCTAACTCATGTCCATATTTACCATGTACTCCGTATGTTCCTCTATGTTCTAAATATGTTAGCCATACTTTGAATCCGTTTTGCTCTGATATTTTTCTTTTTCCTGTACCAAAATATATATGATGTTCTTCTAGTCCATAAGTTTGCCCACTGATATAGCTTTCTTTTTTGTTTTGTAAAATTGATTTCATTTTTTATCCCATTCTTTCAATAAACTATTTATTTCTGCATCTGATTTTGTTTCTATGTCTAACTGCTTACATTCTTGTACTATTAATTCAATTAATTTGCTCATTTCTGTCGTGTTATACACACTAGACCCATAATATGTAATTACATTTGTAAAACCGTTCTAATTTGCTTTTCATTGTTTCTGTAACCCAACCTAAACCATGATTACTCCAAGCTTGTCTAAATCTTTCTACTGCTTCATTCTTTACTGGTATAACTTCATAACTTCCAATGTTCTTAATTAAATCTCTGTATATTTCTTCTTTGGGTATATGTAGCTTATCTTGTAATTTTCCTAATAGTACCCAGCAATATGCATTACTGTCTAAACTCCTTTTTTGTCTATATTCTTTTATTTCAAACTGTTTATCTTTTTCTTGTTCTAGTAAATAAGTTATTATTTTATTACTTGTTCCTATCATTCTGGGAATACCCCCTTTTTCAGGCATTCTGTTAATATTTCTAATTTTGGTAAATATTCATTTTCAATGAACTCTTTATCATAATCAACATTTATTAATTCAAGTCTGTTTTTATCTATTTCATTAAAATAGTTATTATAATCGTTTTCTTGTAGTCCGTATGCAACTATATATAATTTATAAATACCACTTGCATACATTTCAACTTGTGCTTGTCTCCAATATTGTTTTGATACTTTAAATTCTTTATCTATATTGTGTGTTTTTACTTCGTAGATACAAGTATTTGTGTTTCCATCTAAATTTGCTCTTAATCTATCTTTAATAATTTGTTTATCTTTTTCTAAATCTTCTATTTCTAAACTATCAAGTATTTTGTGTTCATAATTGTTTCCTGCTTTCATTGCTTCATTAGATAAATTATTTTTATTAAGTCCTAATTTTTCAAGCCACCATTTTTCAAATGTTTTTGTTTTCCAGTTTCCTACAACCATACTTGTATCTGAACAACCTATGTAATAACTTCTATCTTGACTTTGTATCAATGTTTGATAAATCTCTTTCAAAATTGCTTAAAGTATCAAAATAACTAAATAATGCTTTTACTTCATCTTCTGTTTTATGAAGTCTTTCTGCTATTTCTTTTACTGATAGACCTTGTTTTAATTTCTGTGTATATATTTGTTGACATCTTTCTTTAATTTTGAATATATCGTGTTTTGATAAATCATCTTCCCAATTATCTTTATCGCTTTTTAATTCGTCTTTTAACCATAAATCGAATCCTAATCCTGTCCTTATAGCAACACCTTTAACAAACAATCTAGTTTGACAATTCCATAATCTCTGTTGAGACATTGAATTGTCTTTGACTGGATTTGAACCATTTGTAACAGGTCCTCTTTGAATAAATTCTATGTCATCTATTACAATTTTTACTGCTGTTTCATATACTTGATTTGTATTTCCTTTACTGTCTTTAAACTCTTTTTCAGTCATATATAAACTACTTCCAGTTAATTCATTTACAACTGGTTCGAAATATACTTTTTCTGCTCCGTTTTCGTGTAATAAATCAACAACTTTTGCCCAGTTTAAATAATCTGCTCCATCTCTTTTTTCTACCCATTTACTTACATCTATTTTCCTTAAATCTTCATAACTTTTTAACATTATTTTTCTCCTTTCAATTTTTTAATTTTTTCTTTTAATTCATTTGCATATTTATAATCTTCACTGTCCCATTTATCTTGCATTTCTAATAAAAAATATTTGTGCTCTAGTTGTTCTAATGTTTCCATGTCTACACCTTCTTTACATAGAAACCGTCTTTAAGCAAGAATATTTCTAATTCATCATTGTTTTTTATATCTAAACTTTTTCTAAATTCTTTTGGAAAAACTATTCTACCTAATGAGTCTAATCTTCTTATAATTCCTTTTGTTCCACCTATATTAATTTTTTTCATTTTCAATCTCCTTTGACAACTCTACAAATTAGTGTTATACTAATAGTAGAGTAGCTTTTATATGTATTTATACTCGAACTAATTTTGTGATTGGTAGTCTGAAATTAGTTCTTTATTTTCGTCTGATAAGTTATTTACTAATAATTCTATGTTGTTTTCTAAATCTGTTATTTTAGCTCTTAGCTCTGCTGAATTATTTAGTAATATTACATTTTCTTCTTGATAATCATTAAGTATTCTGTCTCTATTTTCAATTTTTGAATTTGCTAAATCTATATCGTCTTCTAAATTGTTTATTGTTTTCTTTAGTAATTCGTTTGTTTCTTCTGCATCCTTTAAATATAAATTTATTACTAATGCTCCTAATAAAAATCCAAAACACATTCCAAATATCATTATTCTTCAACTCCTTTCTCTATAATTAATATGTTAAGCCTTGTAAGAACGCCCAGTAACAAAATGCTACTCCTGCTAACCACATTGATGTGTATGCCACTGCTTGTCCTATCCTCATGTAGACTTTGTTTTTGTCTATTCTGAAATTCTTCCAACTTCTTTTCATTTGTTTTCACCTTCTTTCTAACTAAATATTTGCTGCATAATCTCAAATGCTCGATCTAAATTTATTCTTATTAATTTTTCTCCAGTTTTAATTTTTGCTTCCTGCATTTCTGGTCTTGCTAATATCTTGTATGCTTGAGATTTGCTCAAACTGTATTGTTCCATAAATTGTTTTGGTGTTACATATTTAACTCTCGCTCGTTCTTGTAACTTCGTTGCTGGCATTTTTATCATCTCCTTTCGCTCTATTTATTGTCTTTTATGTTATTTAGTTGTATAATCTACCTAACTTTTAGTGAAAGTGAGGTGATTATTATGGATAAAGATTTTCAAAATTTCATACAGTCTTACCTAAATGGTGATTTTCAAAAATTAGTAGAAACTAAAACAGGTAAAATGCAATTTGATTTTTCTACTCCTAAAAAAACTTCTGAATTTTTAGAAACCTTTGAAACCGAAATTTTAAATTGTAATATTAATTTACTTTATGCTTATCATCAGTGGCTAAAGAATCAGAAATAATATTATTTAAAACTTCTTGTGGTGTATTTATAGAACATTCAGACTTGCTCTCTGTCTGTTCTTTTTCTATTTGTTCATCACTCAACATCTTCTCATCTCCTTTCTTTTTGTTTGTTTAACTGACATTAGAAACTAAAAAAATATCATCTTTTTTATAGTTTAATATCTTCTTTATGTTTAAAGCTGTTTCCAATGATGGTGATACATTTCCATTTTCGTACCCTGTATATGTTGTTCTTGCGATATTTAGCTTTTCCGCCATTTGTTCTTGAGTATAACCTTTTTTCTTTCTAACTTCTATAAGTTTTTCTCTCATATTTTCGCCTCCTTTTGTTTGTTCTGCTGACATTATATATGATGTTTGTTTGACTGTCAATACTTTTTTTAAATTTTTTTTATTTTTCTCAAAAAATGTTTGCAAAACTGACAATAAAATGTTATAATTCTCTTAGAAAGGAGCATATTTATGAGTTTTGGAGATAATTTAAAAAAAATTAGACAAGATTGTAATTTAACACAAGAGGAACTTGCAAAAAAAATTGATACATCTCGTTCGAACATTGCTAATTATGAAAATAATAAAAATATGCCTTCAATAGATGTTTTAAGTAAATTATCAGAAATACTTGATTGCAGCATAGATTACCTGTTAGGGAAATCCAATGAAAGAAATCCAAAGGAAACTGACCCACTTGGACTAGCCAAAATTGGATTTAATATGAAAGATTACAACCCACCTAACGAAACTCAAAGGCAGCAAATAAAAGTTTTATTAGAGGTAGTTTTAAAAGATAATAAAAAAGATATTGGAGATAAAAATAATGAATCTAAATAATTTATATGATTTAGCGGAAAAAGAACATATCAAAATTTATGATTACTATATAGAAGATGCTTATGGTTGTTTTATAAATATAGATAAAATAAATGCCATTGCATTAAATTATACAAATATAGATAACTCATATATTGAAAAAGAAACTTTATCAGAAGAATTAGGTCATTACTATCAAGACGCAACATACTCAATTAACTGTACTGACACAACTTTAATTAATAAACAAGAATATAGGGCTAAGAAATGGAGTTATTATATCTTAATTCCTTTTGAGAAACTAAAATTAGCCATTAAAAATCGGAATCAATACAGTTTATAGTCTAGCAGATTATTTTGAAGTTACAATCGAATATATGAGCAATGCTATAAAATTTTATGAAGATAAATATGGAATTATTTACTAAAGATAAGTTGTAATATACTTATCTTATTTTTAAAGGAGGACTTATGCCACAATATAAAGATATGAAATACACCGTCAGAAAAGACGGAAGATTAGTAAAAAAAGTTACTACAAATGGTAAAAATAAATATTTATACGATAAAGATGAAAAAGAATTGTATAAAAAATATATTGAATATTTGCACAATTCTTACAATGGAATACCTGATTTAAAAAATGTAAAAATGAAAGAATTTTCGCTTAAATGGATTGAATTAAACTCTGCAAGCAAAGAAATAAGAACTATTGAAGAATATACATCTATTATTAATAATCATATTATTCCTGCTCTTGGATTTAAAAAAATTAAAGATATAAAAAAATACGATATCGAACAATTACTTTCAGATATGCAAAACACACCTACTACAGCAAATAAAACATTAGCATATATCAAAAGAATTTTAAATGATGCAATTGATAATGATATAATAATAAAAAATGTTGCTAATAATATAAAACCACTAAAAGTTATAAAAAATGAGCGTAAACCTTTGACAATTGATGAAGATAAAATTCTTATTAGTTCTACACACAAATATGCCCCATTTTTTATTTTGATGCGTTATACAGGAATGAGGAAAGAAGAAATAATTCCACTAACTGTTGATGATGTTGATTTAAAAAATAAAACAATTTCTATAAATAAGGCTGTTGTACTTCTACATAATCAACCAATTATAAAAACTACTAAAAATAATAGAATCCGTACTATTCCTATTTTAGATAATATATATGATATGGTTGTAGATTTAGTTAATAATTCTAAAAATGGGTTATTATTTGTAAAAGAAAAAGATGGCAAAATGTTAACTGATGTTGCTGTTCGAAGACATTTAGAAAGTTTTTTATATGGTATAAATAAAAATCAAGAAAAGAAAATAAGTTTTACATGCCATCAACTAAGACATTCGTATTGTACAATGCTATATTATGCTAATGTTAAAATAAAAAAAGCACAAGCCTTGATGGGACACTCTTCTGCCGCTATGGTTTATGAAGTTTATACTCATTTAGACGAACAAAGAGAAAATGCTGATGAACTATTAAATAATTATATAAAAAATAACGATAATTAGTTGTCAAATATGTTTAACATTTCCTATTGATTTTTTAATAATTCTATATTATAATTTTGCTATAATATTTGACAACTTTTTGACAACCATTTTTATGGAAAAGTTGGACAAAATAGACAAAATAGACAACAAAAATAAAATTAAAAAAGTTGTCAAAACGATACATATATCAATAAAAGTGAGTATTCGCCAATATAGCTCAGTTGGTAGAGCAACGGATTCGTAACCCGTAGGTCAGCAGTTCAATTCTGCTTATTGGCTCCATAATGCGTTTTCGTCGAACCACTTGAAAGTATTGCAACAAGTGAGTTTAAAGAAAACAAAAAAGTGAATATCATTTCACAATATATAAGTCGATTTAGTCGGCTTATTTTTTTACTTTTATTCAAAAATTATATTAAAGATGTAACAGATATTACCAAGACAGTTAGAAATGTTAATGACTTAAATATAGCTATTAGAGATTTTGAACATTTGGCTTTTAAAATAAATGAAGAAAATAGTTTTTTAAAATATCAAATAGAACTTAAAATGGTATATTTAATGACAATGATAATGAAATTGCTAATAATATTTTAAGAAAAGTAACTATACCAGATGAAAATAAGAATAACAAACTAAAAAAGGAAAATGATTTTAATTAGAATTAAAGGAGAATTTGTATTATGAATAAAGAAAACATAATAGCTGATAAAGTAAAAGATGTAATAGATATAATTAAAGATATGGATATAAAAAATAAATTAAGATTTGGATTATGTATGAGTTCAAGTGCTTATACTAACTTAAAATATAGAAAAGCACACATACACAGCATATTTGATAAAAGACTAAAAGGAATTGATAATGAATATTTGACAAGCTATGTAAATATGAGAAAATATCTTACTCTCCTATATGCTATGGCTAAAATAATGGAGATGAATAATGCAGAACAAAATCAAATTACAATGTACTTGTATAATAGCATTTAAATTCAAAAAATCTTAAAAATTAATCGACAATCGCAAACAATTGTTTTACAATAATAAGAAAGTATAATATTAAGAAACGGAGCTGATACTGTTGAAAGAAATAGAAAGAAATAATAAATCATTTGAAGATATTAAGCATACTGATGAAAATGGTGTTTAATTTTGGTACGCTAGAGAACTTATGCCTATTCTACAATATTCAAATTGGTAGAATTTTGAAAAAATAGTAAATAAAGCAAAAATATCTTGTGAAAATAGTAATATCAATGTATTAGACCATTTTACTGACATCAGTAAAATGGTTCAAATAGGCTCTGGTGCTGAAAGAAAACAACAAGATTATTAAATAACAAGATATGCTTGTTATTTAATAGCACAAAATGGAGATAGCAGAAAAAAAGTTATTGCTCTTGCCCAAACTTATTTTGCAGTTCAAACAAGAAAACAAGAGATTACCGAAAAAGAATATAGTATGCTAACAGAAGATGAAAAAAGATTTTATCAAAGAAATTTAACAAGAAAAGGAAATTATTCATTAAACCAAGCAGCTAAAAAAGCAGGAGTTAAAAATTTTGATAAATTTCACAATAGCGGTTATAAAGGTTTATATAATGGAGAAACAGCGGATGATATTACAAAAAGAAAAGGTTTAAGATATAGAGAAGATATTCTAGATAATATGGGCAACGAAGAGCTTGCAGCCAATTTATTTCGCATAACACAAACTGAATCAAGATTAAAAAAAGACAACATTGACAGCGAAAAAGAAGCAAACAAAACTCACTATAATATTGGGAAAAATATTAGAGAAGTAATTGCTAAAAATGGTGGAACTATGCCAGAAGATTTACCTACTCCAAAGAAAAGCTTAAAGCAACTCGAAAAGGAAAAAAGCAAGCAACTAAAAAATAAAAATATGTAGAAAATTATATAAAATAAAACGAGACAATTGCACTATGTACAACTGTCTCATTTTATATCAGATTAAACCTTCGTCCATAAAAAATGGACACATTTTGTCTGCGTTTTTACTGATATTACATTTATTACATTCTCCAGGACACAAAAGGTTGGACACCATACGACAATCATTATCGCACTGCCATTTCTCAGGGATAGTGTCATCTTGCCGAAAAGCAAACGCCATTAATGTTTTTACAGCGTCCATAAATTCATCAGCAGTTACACACGAGAGAGCAGAATGAATTTGATTTCCTGGATTTGTAGCATGAGATAAGAAATCTCTTACTTTAACACATGCTTCTTTCGTTCCACCTTCTAAATAGTGATTCTGTTTCAAAACAAAATCTAACTCTTTCCGTTCCATATGCATTCCTCCTAATTGTTTTGATAGAGTTAAAGGTTAACTAAAACAAGTCATATTGACTATAATTGAAATTATAACACATTTATGAACGAAATACAAGATATACATAAAATCTTTATATAGAGTATTGAAAAATTTAAAAATCTATGTTACATTAGTATTAATAAATCGAATTATATAAGAGAGCTTGAAACAGAATATGTCATTTTTTCGCATACCTGTTTCGAAATCGCTCCATTTGAAATCAACTTACGGACTTAATTGTTCGTAAGTTTTTATTTTTATATAAAACTTTAAAAGTTCTCTTTCTAGAAAGGAGGACTTTTTTCATGCTTGAATTTAAAGTAATTGAAAAACTAAAAACTAATAAAGATTTAA
>MNRQ01000017.1 GCA_001916035.1 Clostridium sp. 27_14
AACAAGGAATAAAAAGTAGAAAATATCCTTGGAATCTATGAGTTCAAAGAATATTTTCTTAAATAACTATCTGTAAAAATTAATTATTCAACAACCTATATTTAAAGAATAATATCTTATGAATTGGGATATTATTCCTTAATCTATATCATTTTAATTTTATGTAAATAATCCTATATTCTTAATTACTTCTAATACAACTATCCATACAGGCATTGCTGCTACTGCAACTACTGTTGATAATAAAGAACAATTAGATGTAAATAATGCTTCTCTATCGTAACTGATTGCATATGCTGCTGAAACAATAGGTGTACTGAAAAATGTCGTTGAACCAAATATAGTTAATATTCTATAAACATCTTGCTTATCACCTTTTACTTTTGCAAACATAATTTTAGTAATTGGTATTAATAGTATGTAAATTGCAACCCCCCAAACTAATATTCCCATAAACTCTTTTAATTGTTCATTATTTATGTCTTTCATAAATGATGTAAATGCTAAAGCAGGTATTGAAACTGAAAGAACAACTTTAGTTAACATTTTAGATGCAGATGAACTTAATGTTTCTTTTTTTCTTAGATAAAATCCTAGTAATATAATTGATACTGATGAAAATATTGCTCCTAAAATAGCATTATCAGTCAAAGTACTTTTAATAATTTCTAACATATTTTTTCTCCTTGTAAATTTTCTCATTTGTAATGTTCGTTTCCTCTTCATCACAATATTAATTGTACAAGCCTCGACTCATTTCTACAATTTATTTAAATTATTAAATAGTTATTTAAGTTATTTAAGTTATTTTTTTAATAATGTTTGTGAAAAAAATAATTAATAAATGTATGCTATAATCACTAAAACCCGCATTATAACTACATTCATTAATTATCAACCACTACATATTAACATAAAATAAATATAATTATTAGTATGTGTACTTTTTCTTTGTATTATTCTTAACTTATTATAATTTAAATATTCCTTCAATGGATCTTCAATATAAGCCAATTCTTTTAAGCTTAACTTATAATCGCCATAAAGATCCAATTCTATCATTTCACTATTATCTATATGCTTTATCTCCTTCAATGTAGACATAACTACTTTCGCTACAATGTTTTCTTCCTTTGCTTTACCGATAATTATTGTATTTTCACCTTTATTCCAAGGTATAGATTTAAAAATATCATTAATTGCTAAAAAAAATAAAAGTACTTCAAAATCTATAATAAGACTATTTTCTATATCTCTTAAGATATTTACATACTTTAATTTTTTTCACTACAATTATAATCTTCCGTTAACACTTCAATTCTATTATTATCAATAAAGTTTAAAAGTAACTCTTCATTAGTTTCATTAATTTTCTTTACTAAAATAACTGTCCTTTTCGCTTTTGCTTTATATGTAAGCAAATCGTCTTTTTGTCTAATGCTTATCTGTATATTTTTGTCACCAATCCTATAATATTTATTATTTCTAATCTGCTTATTATAAACTATACTCTCTTCAACCCTATTTAAATTATTACTTATACCTTCCATTAATGAAATTACTTCTATGTCCATATGCCCCCCTCATTTTATTAAATTATATAATATTTTTCCTTTTTTAACAAATAATGTTGCAAATAAAATAATTTAAAATTAAAAAAACACTTTATATTATCTTTTATCTAAATATTCTATAGAAAATAATATATATAAATTAAAGGAACCTTACGGCTCCTTTTACTATTACTTTATAAAGTTATAAATTCCTTATATACGCCTTTAGACTTTTCCATTATATAGTTCCTCTACCTTGGCCCAATTTATTATCTGCCATATGTTTTCTAAATATTTACCTCTTAAATTCTTATATTTTAAATAATAAGCATGTTCCCATACATCTATACATAAAATTGGTTTAAAACCACATATAAGTGGTGTATCTTGATTAAGTGTATTCATGACATGAAGCCTGCCATACTTTTCCTTCACAAGAAAGCTATATCCTGATCCAAATCTATTTAATGCATTTTCATTTATAAGTTCTCTTAACTGTTCAAAAGAACCATACTGTTTCTTTATTCTATCCATTAGTTTTCCTTCTGGTTTCCTTTTAGGCTTAGGATATAAAATTGAAAAGTACAAATTATGATTATATACCCCTCCACCGTTGTTTATTACTTTTTCTCGTATTTCTTTAGGTATTTTTTTAGGATTCATTAATATATCCTCTAATGTTTTACCCTTTGTAAAATCCTCATATCCTTTAAGTACCTTATTCAAATTATCAACATAACCTTGTAAATGCTTAGTATAGTGAATTTCTACTGTTTCCTTATCTATATAAGGTTCCAATGCATTAAATAAATATGGAAGATATATTTTTTCGTATTTCATTATATTTCCTTTCAATATTAATTACTACACTACTATATATGCAAAAATCTATTTTCTTTATCACTATCCATTAAAAACCATATTTGCTTTATTAAATTCTTCATATGCTTTTATGATATTATCTTTTCCTTTCTTTTTAACATTAAAATTAAAAAGTGTATCATAGGATGTTTTAATTAAATAATAATTATTCATATCTATGAATTGATTAATTTTATCATCACCATATTGCATATTTCTGAGATTGAGCTTTTGCATAAGAAGCATCAAATGAATTATTACATCCCTTATATTATTAATATTTTCATTATTATTTAAATAATCTCTACTATCTTCTATTACATATTTATTATATAGCTTGATTTTTTTCACCAGCTGCCTTACTCCATCTTTAAGCCTGTATGGGAATATAACCTTATTGGCTACTAAGACCAATATCACTCCATCTATTACATATATTATTCTTAAAAATATTAATACATTTATATTTTCAGTTAGTGAAGATACGCAAATTGATGCCACAGCTGCAAACAATGAAATCTTATAATACTCTTTAAATCCATATAAAAGATATAGTGAGCAAATTAGAATTAATATAGTTATGAATTTATTATCAACTATATTAATAATAATTCCAGTAATCAATATAGCTAATATATTTCCTTTAATTCTATCTCTTGCTTTTGTTATAGTATCTTCATAATATGGTTGCATAATAGACATTATTGTTATAATGGCCCATATTATTTTATAAAATCCTAAAAACTCTCCTACTAAAAGTGCTATTGTCAATGTTATAGACATTCTTATAGCAAACTTAAACCTTATACTATTTACATTAAAATATTCTTTAAAAACATTTTTGAAGATATCTAAATGAGACCTTTGCCATTCTTTGTATACTTTATTTATTTCTTTTTTATTCATTTCAGATAAACGCATTATGTTCTTATATACCTCCATAAATATATCCCCAACAATTTGGAATACTTCACTCTTATTAATATTATCATCAATAAATAATTGAACTTTTTCTTCTAAGTCATCTACCTCTATATTTCCTGCGGCATATTTTTCTAATCCATCTAAAAGCTGCTCTATATCACAAAGCTCCTTTTCCTTTAAGCTTTTTTCTAAAGCTATATCTTTTAAAAGTAAATTAAAATATTCTAAATTTATCAAAAGATTAAATTGAATAATCCCTATATGGGTAGTTAGGTATTTCCTATGTCTGCTTATGTATACTTTATAAGTTAACTCTCTCATCTTTCCAGTACATTTATTTTTAAGTTCATCTGAATAGTCATTACTTTTAATATTTTCCACCTGCTCTTTTAACATTCTTATATATACAACTATGCTATTACCTAATACAGATTTTTCATTTATTTTCTTTATAAAGCTTGCTGATACAATAACCGCTACCCCAAAAAGCACAGAATAAAGCCTTTCTGGTAATTCACTAAAAGATACCGTAGAATATTGAGTAAATATATAGAGCATAACAAATGGCTTATAAAAAGTTAAATCATATTGTGAAATTATGCTGTACATAATTAAAAATATTGCTATAAAATTTATTATTATTCCACTATAAAGATTTAATGATGATATAAATGAAGTAACTACTATAAGCATATCTAAAATAATTAACCACATAACTTTATAGAAAGTCTTAACATAAAAATTCTGTCTTCCTAATACTGTTGATGTTAATGCAATAGGAAAAGCTATCATTATATTTTTAACACCAAATAATATCCATACACCAAACATGGTTATAACTGCTACCGTCCCATTTTTAAACATGCCATATAAATTAACATTATATTTTTTTACTAAACTTTTAAACATAAAAATAACTCTATCCTTTCCTTTATGGATAAAGTTATTTTTATCTTTATATGAATTTTTTATTAAATACAAAAAATTGTAGAAGAATTTAAGATACTAATGGAATATGGCCAAAACTAGCTTATATTGATACTGTTAATATAAAATAAATGAAATTTATTTATTAAATATTGGACTTATTCCTTGTGCATAATTTCTCTTTATATTTCCAAAAAGGCTTACTGATTCATCTAGCTCTTCTTGCTCCTTAGTCTTTTCTTGTTCTTTTACATCTAAAGTTGTCAATGAGTTCTTTTCTTGTGCTGTTAAAATTGGTTCTAAGGCTTCGTCCTCTTCTTCATCATTAATTATATTATTATTTAATTCTAATTCTTCATCTTCACTTTCATTTTCTTCTAATTGAATTACTGGAGTCTTCTCAACAGTTATCGTATCTTCTCTTTGCTTATTAAATGCAGTTTCTTTAATAATCATTTCTATATTCTTAATAGCAACTTCATGTATTTGTGAATTATACATAGTACTACAGTCAACTGTAATAGAAGTATCTGCAATTTGTGCAATTCTTCCTTTAATTGATACTGATTTATATTCTAATGATACTATATCATCACTTTTAAAAACTATAATTTCTCCATTATGTTCAACTTTTAAAACTTTAATATTTTCTACATTTACCTTCATTTTACCTTCTCCATTCTATATATATATATATCATAATTTATAATACTACATATTTTATATATAATAAACACTTGAATGATGAGTATACTTCAATAATTTAGTCTACTCATACTACTTCATATCTACTTTCCTTTCCATATACAAATAAAGGAACTTCCTTTATTTGAAGCTCCCTTATCTATATTTTATTTAAATAAAGTTCTATACAAGTTCTAATAGCTTAAGCACTTCTACAGCAATTTTTCTTTCTGTACCTATAAATGGATATGAATGTATATGTATTGCTGGATTAAAGTTGATTTCTATTATTGCATAATTAGTATTTTCATCACTATAATCCTCTAACATCATATCCACACCGCAAATTTTAGCACCAGCTGCTTTACTTGCCTTTACAGCGATATCCTTGAATTTTTGTGGTATATCATCTGTATAATCTATACTATCTCCTCCAGTGCTGATATTGGAATTCTCTCTTAAATATACTGTTTCTCCTGCAAGTGGTACATAGTCAAACTCCTTATTTTGTTGCTTTAAAAATATAGCTTCATTTTCACCAAGGTTTATTTTTTCAAGAGGTGTGACATATCCCTTGCCTCTTAAAGGATTTTTATTTTTTAATTCAACTAATTCTCTTATGGTTTTTACTCCATCACCTAAAACATTTGCTGGCACTCTATGAAGTATTCCTACAACTTTATCATCAATAACCAAGAATCTATATTCTTTTCCTTTGATAAACTCTTCAATTAACACTGTTTTATCAAACTTAAATGCTATTTCAAAAGCTCTTTCTATATCTTCTGCATTTGTTCCTTCAGGGAATATGTTTATTCCAGTACCAAAATTAGTTGATTTAGGTTTTATAACTATAGGCTTTTCTATATAATTATTTATAGAAATCTTTGCTTCTGCAAGACTATCGAACTCTTCACCAACTGGAACCTTAATACCTTCTTTAGCCAATACCTTTTTAGTAACAGTTTTATTTTCCATGATAAGTACTGTTACATAATTATCCTTTGATGTCTTGGTGGCTTGCTTTACATATTCAACCTTTTCTCCCTTTGTTAAAGAAATAAAGTTTTCGCTTCTATCTACTATATCAGTCTTAATTCCTCTTTTTATAGCTTCCTTCATTAATATTTGAGTAGAAAGTTCTAAATCCTCAAATCCTTCTAACTTAAATCTATTATTATACGCACTTTCCTTATAACCTTCAGCCAAATCTACATTAGCCTTTATATATCCTTTTTCTTCTATAAGCTTTTTGTAATTATAAGCATAAGTTAATGAGCTATCTGTTATTTTTGCTATTGCTTCATTGATTATATCTTCTTTTCCTAAATTCAGCTCTGAATTCATAGCCTTCATTTCATTTAGTATTTCTAAGCCCCAGCTTCTTCTATCAATTATTTCTCCATCTTTAATTAATTCAACATTTTCTATACCATATTTAGCCACTAAATGTTGATTTCTTACAGCTTCTTGCTGCCACTTATCATAACTACTTTCTTCTTTAATAAGCATATATATATTTAATAATTGAAGGAAATATAAATCATTTAAGCTTATGCCACCCTTTTCAAAGGGATTTATATCGATACTTCTATATTCTAAATAGCTAATTCCATCCTCTAGTAATGAATTTAAGAAATTCTTAGGTTCTTTAGCCTTTAATCTTACCTGGCTATATAATTCCTTATAGCTATCTATCACTCCATCATTTACATATTTATTGATGCTTTCAACATAGTCTTCCACCGTATCATAATTTGGATAAAGTTCTTCTTTGTTTCTATATCCACATTCTCCATTTCTATGAGAAACTGCACCATCTAAAGTATACCCATCTTGGTTTATCTGTTTAAGCTTACAACTGCATCCATTTAAAAAACTTTCATGTATTACAGGTGCTGCACCTAGAAGATAAACTATAATCCATCTATATCTTAAATAATTTCTTGCAACCTTTAAATATATAGAATTTTTATACTCCTTGTATGTTAATTCCTTGTCACTACTTTCATATAATTTTCTTATAATTTCTTCATTAAAAGAATAATTGTAGTGGATTCCTGATATAAGTTGCTTCTTTCCACCATATTTTTTTAAAAGCTTATTTCTATATTCTTCTGCTTCTCTTCCCTCTTCACTATATTTAGCTACAGGTATTTCATCATCTTCTGGAATAAAACATGGCATTGATTGTGGCCATAAAATTTCATCACCTATCTCCAAAGCTACTATGTCATAAAGTGCCTTTAAAAAACTATATGTTTCTTCTATTTTATCTAAGGCAGGCGTTATTACTTCCACCTGACTTTCTGAAAAATCTGTAGTTATGTAGGGATTTAAAACTTTATCTCCAAATATCTCTGGATGATCTGTAAATGATAAATATCCATTTTTATCAACTCTTAACATTTCTCTCTCTATACCACAATTCCCCTTTAAAAGTTGTTGTGGTATAAATAACTCTTTAATTTTCTTTAACATTTTTATATTCCTTCCTTAAATTCTCTATAATTATATTTAATATAATCTATTAGATTTATCTGGTCAAATACTTATAAAATTATAGCTTCATCTTAACAACAATAAAGTACATAATGTACGATGTTATACCTTTTAATATACTTGAAATGGAAATACTCATCCATACTCCATTTACACCAAATCTCCCCACCAACATCAAAGCCATAGGTACTCTTAGTGCTGTAAATACAATACTTATAATTGATGGAATTTTAGGTAATCCAAGACCTGTAAATGTTCCATTGGATATAGTTTCTATAGTGCTAAATATTTGTGAAAAAGCAACTATTCTTAAATAATCAGCTGCAATTATTATAGTTTCATTTTCACTAATAAAAAGTTTAATTATGGGCCTATTTAAAAATATGAATACAAATACCATTATTAAAGAATAAAGTATACCTAATTTTAATGCTGTTTTATATCCTTCCTTAATCCTATTATATTTGCCTGCACCAAAGTTTTGTCCTACAAAACTTGATATAGCTCCATGAAGCCCACCTATCACCATATATGTTATGGATTCAATCTGCAGACCAATTTTTTGAGCTGCTATGGCATTTGCACCAAAACCACCAATTATTCTTGCCAAAACTATATTTATCAAGGTAAATAATACTCTTTGGAAAGACATTGGAATTCCTAAGACACAAATTTCTTTAACTTTTACAAAATCTAATTTAACACCTCTATAATATCTTAAAAAGCTCATAGATTTTCTTCTATATAATAAAAACATGATAATATTAGCTACCAAGGTTGCCAAAGCAGCTCCTGATACCCCCATATTAAATATATATATGAATATTGGATCTAATATTATATTTGAAACAATTCCTATGGCACTTATAATTAATGCTATTTTATTGTTGCCATAACTTCCTATAATTTTAGAATATAGCATATTAAAAAATCCAAAAAATAAAATTGGTCCATTAATAGCTAAATAATAAAATGAATTTCTTTCTACTATAGTATTATTTAAATTTAAAAAGTCTATAAATATTTTTCCACAAAATATCAATAATAAGCCATAGCTTAATGCTATTATTAAATTTATAACTAACCCAGCATCAATGTATTCCTTTTCTTTTTCAGTTTCTTTCCTGCCAATAGCTTGTGCAAGTTTTATGGTAGTCCCTATTACCACCATTGAATTTATTGCATAGCCTAGACCTACAAAAAAACTTGATGATCCCACACTAGCTACTGCATCACTTCCCAATGCACCAACCCAAAGCATATCAATAAGATTATAGGTGAATTGTAAAAGTGAAGTTGCCATTATTGGTAGTGCAAGCACCGTTAGTACATTTATTACTTTTCCCTTAGTTAAATCTATCTTTTTCATCTTAACTCTACTCCTAAATATAGATATTCATCTATATTTAATATAAATGACTATCTATATAGTGTCAATCTATAAGTTTTCATGAATAAATAATAAAAACCCCAGCTATAACTGAAGTTTTCTGCTATTGCTCTATTTCACTGCCATTAATATCATTGTCTTTATTAGTGATAGATTTGATAAATTTAATAAGTTCCTTAGCACTTTCATTGCTTATTTTATAATAATTCCAAGTTCCACACTTTCTTGCTTCCACCAATCCACATTCTATTAACACTTTCATATGATGTGATAATGTAGGTTGAGTAAAATTAAAATGTTCTAATATCTTGCATCCACATTTCTCCTCATATGATAATAAGTCAATGATCTTTAATCTATTCACATCACTTAAAGCTTTAAATATTCTTGAATTAACTTCATATTTATCGTCCATATAAATCCTCCACTAATCATATATTCCTTTTATAAAATAAAAAAAGGAATACAGACTCTCTCTATATTCCTCAATATATCTCACTATTTTTTTAATGTCAATATTTCTTTATACAATACCCTAATTTGATATAGCCTTGCTTCAATTATAAAGTTACAAGGTAGTTTTCACCATATACTTTTTTATGCAGTTCTATTTATATATAGCCTTTGTGATACTATATTAGATATTTCAAATATTAATAAGCCACATAATATTAAGAAAATGCTGACCATAACTGGATTATTTTCTATATATGCTGCTATTGCTTTAAATTTTTCTGTAGATTCTCCCATTAAACTCCCAAGAAGAGGAACTCCTATTGCTATGACAAAAAAGGGTACATAAGTGAAAATCTTTCCTTTAGTATATCCTAATTTAAAATATGCTGGAAGCTGTAATGACACTAATATAAGTGACATAAAGAAACCTGTTACTAAAACAAATAATAGTTCACTATACTCCAAGCCTTGTTTTAAAATCACATTTCCAACTATCATAATAATATAAGAAAGTATAGTAAAAAATATCATTGTCCCTAAAGTAAAGATATATCTTCCATTAACAATATTTCGCTTCTTTAATGACAAGGTACCATAAAAATTCTCTATATTATTTTTTTCACTTAAGGCAAAAGGATAGCTTACCATTATTACACCATAAAACATAGCTATAAATGACATCATATATATATTTTTAGTGGTTATTATTACTGGAATAGATACTGCAAATAATAATAGCATATACTTCTTCAAATATGGCTTTACCATAAATAAATCTAATTTTGCAAACTTACAAACTTTTTCCATTATTACATGGCCTCCTTATTCATATAAATCATAATTTCATCAAGAGATGCTTTTTCAATAATTACCTTGCTGGAGAACCCTACAGCTTTCTTAAGCTCAATAAGCCCTTCAAAACCTGTGCTATGGATTCTTAAGCCAATGATTTCTTTCTTTTGGCTTTCTGTGATATCTTCTTTTCCACCCTTGATAATGCAATATTTCTCTAAAAACTCATCCTTTTCTCCTGTAAAAATAATCTTGCCATTATTTATATAAGTTATATAATCAGCTATTTTTTCTATATCAGAAGTTATATGTGAAGAAAATATTACGCTTTTTTCTTCATCTTCTATATAATCTCTTAAGATATCTAAAAATTCATCTCTGGCCACTGGATCTAAACCACTAGTAGGTTCATCTAAGATTAAAAGCTTTGCTTCGTGAGAAAAGGCCACTGCTATCATCAGCTTCATTCTCATTCCTCTAGACAAATCTTTAACTTTCTTATCTCTAGCTAAGTTAAATTCCTTTAAATACTTTTCATATATGCTGCTGTTCCAATTCTTATAAAACATACTTACAGCTTTTTCAACATCATTTAGAGTCCAATCTTCTAAGTAATAGCATTCATCAAATACTACACCAATTTGCTCCTTAATCCTTTCTTCCTCTCTTATATTATCAAGGCCAAAAACCTTTATTTCTCCAGAGTCTCTCTTTATCATATTTAATATAAGCTTAATAGTAGTAGTCTTTCCTGCTCCATTAGCACCTATAAAGCCCATAATATACCCCTTTGGCAAATTAAAAGATATATTATCTATTTTAAACTTTTTATAATCCTTAGTAATGTTGTTTATCTCTAATACATTATTCATAACTTTCCTCCTCTAAGATAAAATCCAACATATTTTTTAATTCTTCTCTGCTAAGCTGCGCCCTTTTAGCTGCCACAATAGCTTTTTCAAAGCATTCTTCTATTTCTCTAAGTTGCTGTTCTTTTAACATCTCGTTATCTTGAGCTAGTACATAGCATCCCTTTCCTTGAACATTTGTTACAAATCCTTCATATTGCAAATCATTATATGCTCTAGTGGTGGTTATTACACTAACTTTTAATTCTTTAGCCAATTGCCTTATAGAAGGAAGCATTTCCCCTTCCTGTAATTCACCTGAAAGAATAGAACTTTTAATTCCTTCCTTTATTTGTTCATATATAGGAATCCCTGAACTATTTGATATAACTATTCTCATAATTACCTCTTTTCCAACTGTATTTAAAGTCATTACTGTATATATTCTATATATACAGTATATACTCATTACATTAATTGTCAACACTTTCTAAAAAAATAAACTCACAGAAAATATCTTCTGTGAGTTTATTACTATACTTATACTATTTATTTAATGCTTCTAATAATTCTGTTAAGTTTATTCCATGAATTTCTGCTGCATCTTCAATACATTCAGCTTGTGCTGATGGACATCCTACGCATCCCATACCAAATCCCATTAATATTTCAGGTGCATTTGCTTTCATTTTTATTACTTCGCCAATTGTCATATCTTTAGTTATCATTAATATATACCTCCATCTACCTAAATATTATTTTTGTATTTATTCTATAAATACTATATCATGATAAAATAAAATGTTCAATTAAAATGCACATTTTATTTTACATTATTTTTTGATAAAATAATACTACTTATTAGTACAAGAAAAGAGGACTATATATGCAACTTTCAAAATTTACTGATTACTCTTTCAGAGCTCTTATTTATTTAGCAGATAAAAAAGGTTCCTTAGCTACTGTAGAGGAATTAGCTAATGCTTTACAAATTTCAGAACATCATTTAAAAAAGATAATCCATAAATTAGCAAAAACAAATTATGTCATTTCCATTAAAGGACGTGGCGGCGGTTTAAAACTAGGCATGGATCCTAAAGATATAAATCTAGGGGAAATACTTAAGATTACAGAAGATAATTTAAATATTGTTGAATGTTTTAATAATCCAGAAAACTGCCCCTTAATGACTGGTGGTTGTAGACTTAAAGGCGTTATCTCTAATTCACTTCAAAAATTCATTGAAGAATTTTCAAAATATAGCTTAAAAGACATAATTTAAATAATGATGAATTACGAATGATGAGTGATGAATTAATGAATAAACTCCTAAGGCAGTTTAGAATATATATTTTTTAGAAACTCTTCGAGTTTCATCCTCAATTCATCATTCGTAATTCATAATTACCAATTATTTATACAATGAAATTGATAAATAATTGATATATGGTTGGTGCTATAAAAACAGTCATAATTCCAGCAACACCTATGGAAAGACTACTCATTGCCCCTTCTATTTCCCCCATTTCTAAAGCCTTTGTTGTTCCTAATGCATGGGATGATGTTCCAATTGCTACTCCAATGGCAACCTCATTTTTTATCTTAAATACTTTACATACTATTGGTGCTATGACAGCTCCAATAATTCCTGTTATTAATATTGCCAATACTGTAATAGGTATGATACCGCCTAATTGACTTGATATTTCAATTCCTATGGGTGTAGTTACAGATTTAGGTAAAAGAGAGGCTATTATTTCTTCATTTAAATCAAACACTACACAAGATATAATAATTGATATTACACCTATAATAGTACCAATAAAAATTCCTACTACTATTGGAACAGCATATCTTTTTAAATTATCCAATTGATTATAAAGAGGTACTGCAAGTACAACCGTTGCAGGCCCTAATAACATATTGATGAAATCTCCACCTACATTGTATATTTCTACATCTATATTAAATAATAACAAAAATGCTATTACCATTATTATTGATACTAAAAGTGGATTTAATAATACTATTCCAGTTTTTTTTCTAATAATTAATGCCAATTCAAATGCTATAAGAGAAATAACCACCCCAAAAAGCATATTATTAATTAAGCTTTCCATCTTTATCACCTTCTTTTTTATTAGCTATTTTTTGAACTACTAGTCCTGTACATATCATAGTAATTGCAGTTGTTACAAAACATACAATTAATAACTGTAACCATATATTTTTTATTACTGAAAAAGATGATATTAAACCTACTCCAGCAGGTATAAAGAAAAATGCCAAATGCTCTAAGAAAAAGTTAGAAATTGTGCTTATTTGTTCTACCTTTATTACTTTTAAATACAATAATAAAAATAATATAACCATTCCTATTACATTGCCAGGTATAGGAACTCCAGTAATATCTGTTATTAATACGCCTAAGAGATATATACCAAAAATTATTATGGCTTCTCTAAATAACTTCATTTTTCCCCTCTCCTTAATGTTTTTTATCTTATTATTCTACAATTATCATTATGATTATAACACTTATTTTTCAGTATTATAAAATTTTCAAAAAATTAAAATAATTCTTCTCCTGTCTACAGTATTCTCTATAATCATAAATTATATTGAAAAGAATAAATTCATGGGGCTGTCGCAATAGCGGATAAAAAAATCCGTTAGCGATAGCTCCTTTTCTATACTTTTATAAAATTTAAGGCATATTTTATGATATGGATAGACATTATTTAAAAATAGACGCACTTTAATAAAGCTAACAGAAAAAACTTGAAAAATTTAACTATTAAGCTTCTTTTAGCTCAAACAAATGCTTACCAGTTCGGTTATATTGTATTTTAT
>MNRQ01000030.1 GCA_001916035.1 Clostridium sp. 27_14
GAGGTGTAAGTATAGTGATATATTAAGCTGACCAATACTAATAAATCGAGGGCTTAACCACAAAAAAGTTAAGAAAGAAGCAATCGAAAGAAAGGTACAATCCTAAAACGATATTTCATCTATGTATTTTTGAGTGTGCTATTAAGCATATTCAAAATCTAAAAAAATTAAAAAAATTTCAAAAAAGACTTGTAAAATAAAAAAATATATAGTATAATACAAAAGTACTAAGAAAAAAGTTAATAATTTTCTGGTGATGATGACATTTAGGGAAATACCTGTTCCCATCCCGAACACAGAAGTCAAGCCTAAATGTGCTGAAAATACTTGCGGGTTACCCTGCTGGAAAGATAAGTTGTTGCCAGATTTATATATATTCCTCTTTAGCTCAGTTGGTAGAGCGCTCGGCTGTCGAGCAAGTCGCAAGACTAAAAAGTTAGCAGCTCTATATGGAAACATATAGATGAAAAGGTGGCTAAGTCGGTGAAACTCTTAACAGGTAATGCTGAAGACAATACCGAGCAAGGCAATTAAATGCTATGTGTAGAGACTTTACACCACCTACCTAAGTCAAAGATGATATGGTAAAGATAAAGTCCAGACTACAAATTATATATAATATAATGCTAATGAAAATTAGTGTGGTGCAGTAACCGATAGGTCGTTGGTTCGAGTCCAACAAGAGGAGCCATAAAAAACTTGAAAGATTAATTCGTTAACTTTCAAGTTTTTTATATTATAGAAAAATATATAATATAAAAAGGGATGTGGAACTATATGGTGAAAATATGTGAAATTTGTAATAACAAATTTGAAACTAAAAGTCATTCAAGAATTTACTGCTACGAATGTAGTGGAGAATCTTTTAGAAACAAAAACGAAACAAGAAAACATCAAAAAACCATTTTAAGAAGAAGTATGAAAATTCAAGCCGTAAAACTACTTGGAAGCAAATGTTCAATATGTGGATATAATAAATGTATTGATGCACTAGAATTCCATCACAAGGATCCTAAAATTAAAGAATTTAAATTAGGTTCAGGCAATACAATGTCATGGAGGGAATATAAATGCGAAGCTTTAAAATGTATTTTGGTATGCTCTAACTGTCACAAGGAAATACACAGTAAATTAGGATACACATTGTAATAGCACTTTTATATAAAAAAGATATAAAAAAAAACATTGATAAAAATAAGAAAAGTTGATATAATAACAATATCAAAAAAGAGAGCAAGAAAGGAAAAGTGATAAAAATGAAAGAAAACATAATAATAGGAGGAGCATGGCCTTATGCAAACAGTTCATTACACTTAGGACATATAGCAGGATTAATGTCTGGAGACGTACTAGCAAGATATTACAGGCTAAAAGGAGCAAATGTACTATATGTATCAGGTTCAGACACACATGGAACACCAATAACAGAAAGAGCAAGAAAAGAAGGAGTAAATCCAAAAGAAATAGCAAGCAAATATCATGAAGAATTTTCAGAAACATTTAGAAAACTAAATTTTTCTTATGACTTATATAGTAAAACTTATGACCCATACCATGAGGAAAAAGTAAAAGAACTATTTTTAAACTTATACAAAAACGGATATATATACGAAAAAATAGAAGAACAAGCATATTGCGAAAAATGCCAAAAATTTTTACAAGACAGAGATATAAAATTAATATGTCCAGAATGTGGAGAAGAAACAAAAGGAGATCAATGTGACAAATGTTTACATGTACCAACAACAGAAGAATTATTAGAAGGAAATTGTATTGTATGTGGATCAAAACTTGTAAAAAGAAACAATAAAGTATTATACTTAAAATTATCAGCATTTCAAAAAGAAATAGAAGAACACACAAAAGAAGTAGAAAACAGCTGGAGAATAAATGCAAGAAACGAAACATGGAAATATTTAAAACAAGGGCTAAAAGACAGAGCAGTAACAAGAGACTTAAATTGGGGAATCGAAATCCCATTACCAGGATATGAAGATAAAAGAATGTATGTATGGATTGATGCTGTACTAGGATATTTAACAGATACAATGAAATTATGTGAAGAAAAAGGATTAGATTGGCAAGAGTTTTGGAAAGAAGGAAACAACAATAAAATATATATGTGCCATGGAAAAGATAATATAGTATTTCATAGTATAATACTAAATGCACTACTTTTAGGACAAAAAGAAAACTATCATTTAGTAGACACAATAGTATCTGCAGAATATTTAAATTTTAATGACCAAAAATTTTCAAAAAGTAAAGGAATAGGAATAACAGCATTAGAAGCATGTAATTTATATGACTCAGATTCTATTAGATATCATTTAATATCAAATGGACCAGAAAGGAAAGACACAAACTTTACAATTGAAGATTTTAAAACTGTCCATAATACAGAAATTTTAAATAAATTTGGGAATTTAGTAAATAGAACATTGAATTTTAAAGATTTAGAAGAAATTCCAGAAGGAAAAATAGATAATGAAATAGAAAATTTAATAAAAGAAACATATAAAAAAGCAGGAGAAAACATAGAAAACTTAGAATTTAAAGCAGCAGTACAAAATATAATGGATTTAGTAGAAGCAGGAAACAAATATTATGACGCAAATAAACCATGGGTAGCTAAAAAGGAAAATATAGAAGAATTTAATAACATAATTTACACTTGTTCTGTAATAATTGCAAATTTATCAAATTTATTTGAACCTATTATGCCAGTAGCAAGCCAAAAAATTAGAGATTACTTAGAAATAAAAAATAAAGAATGGAACTATATTACCATTCCTGTAAGATTAAAATTAGAAAAAATAGAGCCATTATTTGAAAGGATAAAATAGAGGTAAAAAATGTCACAAATAACAAAAAATGCATTAGCAACAGCTTTAAAAAAATTGCTTTCTAAAAAAGAATTATCAAAAATCACAATATCGAATATAACAGAAGAATGTGGAGTAAACAGACAAACGTTTTATTATCATTTTAAAGACATATATGATTTATTAGAGTGGATATTTACAAATGAAGTTATAGAGGAAATAGATAATGAAATAGAAGAAAATTGGCAACAAAAGTTCATATATATATTTGAATATGTAATACAAAACAAAGAATTTATAAAAAACGTATATAGTTCTGGAAGCAAAGAATATTTTTTAAAATTTGCATATAAACAGACAAATTTGCTAATAATAAATTTTATAGAAAAAGAATATAAAGACAAGAAAATTAAAGAAGAAAATAAAAAGTTTATTGCAAATTTTTATAAATATGGATTTGTTGGAGTTATGGAAGAATGGATAGAAACAGGAATGAAAGAAGAACCACAAAAAATAGTTTCCAAATTAAATGATATAATTGAAGGTGACATGGAAAAAGCTATAGAAAAACTAAGCGAAGAATAAAGAAAAAACGGAAAATTACCAAATACAAATAATTTTATAATATAATAATCTCTAATTTATTTTATAAAATTATTATATAATTAATTTTTTCCGTTTTTTGTTCATTTGCAAAAATTAAAAAATAAATTTTCTATACATTATAGTCATATATAAACTAGACAAATTTTAGCAAATGTATAAAAATCATACATTTGCTAAAATTTGTTTATTGCAATTCTAAAAAAACATTTTTATAATAATTTCAATAACAAAGGAGGAATTAATATGTATTATAGTAATGGAAATTATGAAGCATTTGCAAGACCAAGAAAACCAGAAGGCGTAGACCAAAAATCTGCATATTTAGTAGGAGCAGGACTAGCATCATTAGCAGCAGCATGTTTTTTAGTAAGAGATGGACAAATGAAAGGTGAAAATATCCATATCCTAGAAGAACAAAAACTACCAGGAGGAGCATGTGACGGAATAAATGATCCACAAAAAGGATTTATAATTCGTGGTGGAAGAGAAATGGAAAACCACTTTGAATGTCTATGGGATTTATTTCGCTCAATACCATCACTAGAAACAGAAGAAGCATCAGTATTAGACGAATATTATTGGCTAAACAAAAAAGACCCAAATTATTCATTAATGAGAGCAACCATAAACAGAGGAGAAGATGCACATACAGATGGAAAATTTGGACTTTCAGAAAAAGCATCAATGGAAATAATAAAACTATTCATGACTAAAGACGAAGACTTATACGACAAAAAAATAACAGATGTATTTACAGACGAATTTTTTGAATCAAATTTCTGGTTATACTGGAGAACAATGTTTGCATTTGAAGATTGGCACAGTGCATTAGAAATGAAATTATATATTCAAAGATTTATACATCACATTGGAGGATTACCAGACTTTTCAGCATTAAAGTTTACAAAATATAACCAATATGAATCATTGATTATGCCAATGGTAAAATATTTAGAAAGCCATGGAGTTCATTTTCAATATGACACAAAAGTTATAAATGTATTATTTGATATTGACGGAAAAAAGAAAACTGCAAAACAAATAATTTGTATACATGAAGGAAAAGAAGAAACAATAAATTTAACAGTTAATGATTTAGTATTTGTTACAAATGGAAGTTGTACAGAAAAATCAATGTTAGGAGACCAAGATAAAGCACCAGACTTAACTATTGAAAACGGTGAAGGAGCATGTTGGGAATTATGGAGAAAAATAGCAAGACAAAATGAAGAATTTGGACATCCAGATAAATTCTGTATGGATATTGCAAAAACAAATTGGGAATCTGCAACAGTAACAACATTAGACGATAAAATACCACCATATATAGAAAAAATCTGCAAAAGAGATCCATTCAGTGGTAGAGTAGTAACAGGAGGAATAGTTTCAGTAAAAGACTCAAATTGGTTAATGAGTTGGACTATAAATAGACAACCACATTTTAAAAATCAACCAAAAGATCAATTAGTAGTATGGGTTTATGGGTTATTTACAAATAAACCAGGAAATTATATAAAAAAACCAATGAGAGAATGTACAGGAAAAGAAATAACAGAAGAATGGCTATATCACTTAGGTGTACCAGAAGACCAAATAGAAGAATTAGCAACAAACTCTGCAAGATGTATACCATGTATGATGCCATATATTACAGCATTTTTCATGCCAAGAGCAGCAGGAGATAGACCCAAAGTAGTACCAGAAGGAAGCAGAAACTTTGCATTTTTAGGGCAATTTGCAGACACAGTTAGAGATACAGTATTTACAACAGAATACTCAGTAAGAACTGCAATGGAAGCCGTATACACACTATTAGACATAGATAGAGGCGTACCAGAAGTATTTGGTTCATGTTATGATGTACGTGTATTATTAGATTCAACATCAAAAATGATGGATGGTAAAAAATTAAGTGATCTAAAATTGCCTTTCGCAACAGAAGTTGTAGCAAAAAAAGGACTAAAAAAGATAGAAGGTACAGTCATAGAAGATTTATTAAAAAGATATAATTTAATATAAAAAACATATAGTAAAAAGCAACTAAAAAAATCATTAAGCATAAATTTATTATACTAAAACACATAAGTACAAATGTTAGCTTACAATATAAACTTTGCACTTATGTGTTCTATTAATTTATTCAAACGAAAAAATTGTTAAAATTGCTAAAAGTTATTAAAAAATTTCAAGTATTATATATATTCATATCAATTAAAAAAACAGGAATTCCACTAGAATAAGGAGCTATATCATATTGCTGATAAAAAATAGCAAGATTATTATCAATTAAGTAAAACTGCTCAAAATTAAAATTTTCAATTATTAAAGAAGCATAATCTTCAAAATAATAATTAGAACCATTAGAAATTTGAGTTTGAATTTGATGCAAAATTTCCTTCAATATTAAAAGAAAAGAAGAACAGTCATGATTAAGAATAGTACATAAAGAAATAAGATTACCTGTTTTCATATTCCAAGTCTGCGAAACTCTTTCAGTATTTCCATGAGCACCACCTGTAAAAGTGTATATATCTGAAAATAAGCTTATAATGGAATCTTTATTATAAGTAATAGTATAATTAGAAATAAGTTCATAATTAAAAAAAGGAAAATTATTTTTTTCATTATAATCAAAAACCTGTTTAGCATTATCAAACAAATCTTTCTCAGCATAAAGCTTTAATTCAATAGCTTTCATTTGATAAAAATGATTAAATTTTTGAATTGCATAAGAATAAGAATTACCAACGATTTTAGGATATTCAATACTATATTTTAAAATCAAATGATTTTTATAATACAAATTTTTCTCTAAAACATTTTTTTCAATATTAAACATATAAAAGATTATTCCCCCTCTCACATAATTAAAAGTAACAATATTAAATTATTTAAGATATTTCAAAATATTACCTATTTATAATATATGTAAAAAGATTTATATCTTGACACAAAAAAATAAGATAGATATAATATCAAAAAAAGATTTATATTAATGTAATAAAAAGCTAATAATCTTTACAAAACAAGTTATAACCAGTAATATAAAAATCCAATCATAGAAAGGAAAATGATAAAATGAACTATCCAGAAAATTTAAAAAAAGGTGATACTATAGGAATATGTGCACCATCAGGGGGAATATCAAAACAAGAAAAAATCCAAGAACTAGAAAAAGCAATACAACAATTAGAAGAAATGGGATACAAAATTATAGAAACAGAAAGTGTTAGGAAAGAAGAAAAAGGAAGAAGCAACACAGCTGAACAAAGAGCCAAAGAGTTTATGGAATTATTAGAAAATGAGGAAGTAAAACTAATCATTTTTGCAACAGGTGGAGATTACTTAATGGAAATGTTAGATTACTTAGACTTTGACAAAATAAGAACATTAAAACCAAAATGGATGCAAGGATACTCTGATATAACAACACTAGAATTTATATTTAACACAGTTTTAGAAATACCATCAATATATTGTGACACAATAAAAAGTTATGCAATGAAACCACTATATAGAAATTTAATTGATTCATTAAAAATAGCCTCAGGAGAAAAACTAGAGCAACAATCATTTGAAAAAAGAGAAAAAGGACCATTTAATAGCATAGAAGAAGCATTTAGTATACCACAAAATACAGAAATAAGTAATAATTATGACTTGTCAGAAAAGGTAGAATGGAAAAACATGAAAAATGAAAGAAAAATAGAAATACAAGGAAGAATGATAGGGGGATGCTTAGACTGCATTAAAATGTTTTTTGGCACAAAATATGACAAAATAAACCAATATATAAATACATATAAAAATGATGGAATTATTTGGTATTTAGAATGTTTTGAAATGTCTAGCCCTGAACTAACACTAATATTATGGCAAATGAAAAATGCAGGATATTTTAAAAACATACAAGGTATTGTTTTTGGCAGGCCATTGGTTTTTAGGGAAGATTATGGAATAAACTTTATAGAAACTGTAAGACAAGCAATAGGAGATTTGAATATCCCTATAATATGTGATGCAGATATAGGACATGTCGCACCACAATTGGCAATTGTAAATGGTGAAATAATGAATTTTGTTTCAGAAAATGGAAAAGGAAAAGTGACAATGATCTAAAGTAGAATATGAAATAAATTTTCTGTGCCTTGTTATTTTTATATTATAGGAAGTTCGATGAACTTTCATATAATATAAAAAATAGTTTGCGTCGAGGAAGAAAAGAGAATAAAGTACATTTATTCTAACTTATAAAAAACAAAAAAAAGTTTGTAAAAAGTATTGACAAAAAAATAGAAACAGTATAAAATACAGACAAACAAATATTCAGCAAACATTAGATTGTAAAAGGAGGCAAACTATGATTACAACATTACATATAAAAAATATAGGAATAATAGAAGAATTAACAATAGACTTAAATAAAGGATTAAATGTACTAACAGGAGAAACAGGAGCAGGAAAAACATTAATAATAGACTCATTATCAATACTATCAGGAGGTAGATTTTCAAAAGAAATGATAAGAAAAGGAGAAAATAATTCTTATGTAGAAGCATGCATTTATTTGCCAAATAATGCAAGCAGTATAGATGGAAACATAATTGTATCAAGAGAAATAAACAGTAACGGAAGAAATTTATGCAAAATAAATGGAAGAATGGTTACAGTAAATGAACTAAAAGAATTTATGTCAAAAATCATAGAAATTCATGGACAAAATGACAACCAAACATTATTAGATAACAAATATCATCTAAAATATTTAGACGGATACATAGGAAATAAATTAAACCAAAAACAAGAATATCAAAATTATTATAATGCTTATTTAGAATTAGAAAAAAAACTAAAAGAAAATTATGGAGACGACAAAGAAAGACAAAGAAAACTAGACTTATTAAAATACCAATATGAAGAAATAAAACAAGCAAAATTAAAAGAAGGAGAAGAAGAAGATTTAGAAGATAGAAAAAAAATAATTGTAAATGCAGAAAAAATTGCAGATAACCTAAAAGAAGCAGACAACGCACTAGGAAACAATGCAATAGACGCAATAAGTATAGCAATAAGAGCATTAGAAAAAATAGAAGATATAGATTCCCAATATAAAGAAACAGCCAACAATCTAAAAAGCAGTTATTATGAATTACAAGAAATAGCTAGAGAAATTTCATCAAAAAGAGAAGATACAAACTTTGATGAGGAAGAAAGAAACATAATAGAAGAAAGACTAGATATTATACATGACTTAAAAAGAAAATATGGAAACACAATTAGTGAAATTTTACAATATAAACAAGAAATCAAACAAGAAATAGAACATATAGAAAATCTGGAAGAATACACGAATAAACTAAAAAAAGAAAAAAAAGAAATAGAAAAAAACATGGATATATTAGCAGAAAAAATACATGAAATTAGAGAAAAAGAAGCACAAGAATTAAGTAACAAAATAAATCAAGAATTAAAAGAATTAGAAATGAAAAATGCAAAAATACATGTAAGAGTGGAAAAACAAGAAGAATATAATAAAGAAGGAAAAGACAATGTAGCATTTTACATTCAAACAAACCTAGGAGAAGACGAAAAAGAATTATCTAAAATAGCATCAGGAGGAGAAATATCAAGGACAATGCTAGGAATAAAAAAAGTACTAGCAGATACAGACGAAGTACCAATACTAATATTTGACGAAATAGACACAGGAATTAGTGGAAAAGCAGCAAATAGTGTAGCACAAAAATTAGCACATATAGCAAAAAAACATCAAGTGCTATGTATATCACATTTACCTAATATAGCAGCAATGGCAGATAATAATTATTTTATAAGCAAAAATATAGTAAATGAAAGAACAAATACAAATATAAAGCAATTAAATGAAGCAGAAATATTACAAGAAATAGCAAGAATTTCATCAGGAGAAATTAATGAAATAAGCTTAAAATATGCAGAAGAACTAAGAAAAAGAACAAAAATAGCTTAGAGAATAATAAGAAACATTAAATATCACAACTAATTGAATAAAAAAAACAAAAATGCAAAGAATATTAAAAATACAAAAAATGGAAGGAAGATGCAAAATGAAAAGTTTTATAGAAATTGAAAATATTCAAGCATTAGAAGTTTTAGATTCAAGAGGAAATCCAACAATACAAGTAGAAGTATCATTAGAAGGGGGATACACAGGAACAGCATTAGTACCATCTGGAGCATCAACAGGAAGTTTTGAAGCAGTAGAACTACGAGATAATGACAAAACTAGATTTTTTGGAAAAGGTGTACAAAAAGCAGTAGAAAACGTAAATAAAAAGATAGCCAAAAAAATAATAGGAATGAATGCATATGACCAAAGAAAAATAGATAAAGAATTAATATTATTAGATGACACACTAAATAAATCAAATTTAGGAGCAAATGCAATATTAGGAGTATCATTAGCTGTAGCAAAAGCATCAGCAAATTCTTTAGATATGGAGCTATATCAATATCTTGGAGGAATAAATGGAAGCGAATTACCAATACCAATGATGAATATATTAAATGGTGGAAAACACTCAGACAACAACATAAATATACAAGAATTCATGATAATGCCAATAGGAAGCATAACATTTGCAGAAAGACTAAAAAGAGGAGTAGAAGTATACCATACATTAAAAAGGGTACTAAAAGAAAAAGGATATTCTGTAGCAGTAGGAGACGAAGGAGGATTTGCACCAGACTTAAAAAATGAAGAAGAAGCATTAGATGTAATAGTAGAAGCAATAAAAAAAGCAGGATATGAACCAGGAAAAGAAATTGCACTAGCATTAGATATAGCAAGTACAGAAATGTATGAAGAAGCACAAAAAATAGGAAAAATAGGATATTATTTTTGGAAATCAGACATATTAAAAACCAAAGAAGAGATGATAAAATATATAGAAGATCTATGCAATAAATATCCAATAATATCAGTAGAAGATGGATTAGCAGAAGAAGATTGGGAAAGTTGGAAAAAAATAACTAATGATTTAGGAGATAAAATTCAGCTTGTCGGAGATGATTTATTTGTAACAAATATAAAAAGATTAGAAAGAGGAATAAAAGAAAATATAGCAAATGCAATACTAATAAAGCCAAATCAAATAGGAACATTAACAGAAACATTAGAAACAATAAAAAGAGCAAAAGAAAAAGGATATAAAACTATAATTTCACATAGATCAGGAGAAACAGAAGACACAACAATTGCAGATTTAGCAGTTGCAGTAAATGCTGGTCAGATAAAAACTGGAGCACCTTGTAGAACAGACAGAAACATGAATCACAAAAAATAGCAATTAAACATTGCTATTTTTTATTAGATATAGTAAAATATATAACAAATAAAAGTGAAAAATAAAAGACGAAATAGGGAGAAAAAAATGATAAAAAAATGGCAAATATACGAAAAAAACGAACAAACAGAAAATAAAATAAATGAATTAGTAAAAAGAGAAAAAATAAACAAATTATTAGCCACAATACTAGTAAATAGAAATATGACAGAACCAGAACAACTAAAAATATTTTTACACCCAACAAGAAAAGATTTCCATAATCCATATTTAATGCCAGATATGAGAAAAGCAGTAGACAGAATAAAACAAGCAATAAAAAATAAAGAAAAAGTAATAATATATGGAGACTATGACGCAGATGGTATAACAAGTATAACAGTATTAAAAAGTTTCCTAGAAACAAATAACTTACAAGTAGATTATTATATACCAAACAGGCTAGAAGAAGGATATGGACTAAACAAACCAGCAGTAAAAAAAATAGTAGATGAAAAATACACATTAATGATAACAGTAGATTGTGGAATATCAGCCATAGAAGAAATAAAATATGCAAATGAATTAGGGCTAGAAACAATAATAACAGACCATCATGAAGTAGCAGAAGAACTACCAGAAGCCCTAGCAATAGTTGATGCCAAAAGAAAAGACAACCAATATCCATGTAGAGATTTAGCAGGAGTAGGAGTTGTATTTAAACTAATACAAGCAATATCAATAGACTTAGGATTACCAGAAGAAAAATACTTAAAATATTTAGATATAGTGTGTGTAGGAACTATATCAGACATAGTACCATTAAGAGATGAAAACAGAGTAATAGCAAAATTAGGACTAATGCTAGTAAACCAAACAAAAAATATGGGACTTAAATCATTACTAATATCATCAGGATATAAAACAATAGATTCAGGTGCAATATCATTTGGTGTAGCACCAAGAATAAATGCATGTGGAAGAATGGGACATGCAGAAAAGGCATTAAAACTATTTTTATCTAAAGATATAAATGAAGTAAATCAATTAACAACAGAATTAAATGAATACAATCGAATCAGACAAGAAACAGAAAAAAATATATATGAAGAAGCATTAAGACTAATTCAAAAGGAAAACATAGAAGAAAAAAATACAATAGTAGTAGCAGGTGAAAGATGGCACCATGGAGTAATAGGAATAGTAGCATCAAAAATAACAGAATTATATTTTAAACCAAGTATACTGTTATGTTACGAAGATGATTTAGCAAAAGGCTCTGGAAGAAGTATACCAGGATTTGATTTGCATGAAACACTTATGAAATGCACAGATACAATTGAGAGATTTGGCGGGCATAGTATGGCAATAGGAATTACAGTAAAAAAAGAAATGGTAAAAAAATTTAGTGATAAGGTAGAACAAATAGCAAAAGAATCAAACATAGCAGAAATAGTACCAATAATATATATAGACAGTAAAATAGAATTAAGTGAAATAAACAAGCAAATGGTAGAAAGTTTAAAAGAATTAGAACCATTTGGAGAAGGCAATAAAATGCCAATATTTGCAATCAAAAATCTAAAAATCGATTCAATAAGAGCACTATCAGAAGGAAAACACTTAAAACTAACATTAAAAGAAAACAATACAATAATAAATGCAATAGGATTTAATATGGGAAATTTAGCAGAAGACTACAGAATAGGAGATAAGATTGATGTAGTAGGAGTATTAGAAATAAATCATTTTAATGGTATAGATACATTACAAATAAACCTTAAAGACATAATGAAATCAATATAAATATGTTTAAAAACGCAATTTTTCCTATAAATAAAGCAACATAGTTTTTCTAATAGAGAAAAATAAAATAAATTTCTCAAACAAAAGGGGTTGAAAATAAATGCAAGAAAAAGAAATAACAATACAAGATATAATATCAAAGAGAAAACAACACTCAAGAAGAGTAGATACAAAACTTATAATGAAAGCATATAATTTGGCAAACGAAAAACATAAAGACCAAAAAAGACACTCAGGAGAGCCATATATAATACACCCAATGAATGTTGCATACATATTAGCAGATGTAGGATTAGATGACAGCACAATATGTGCAGCATTATTACATGATGTAATAGAAGACACAGATGTAACAGACCAAGATATAAGAAAACAATTTGGAGACGAAATTGCAGACATGGTAGAAGGAGTAACAAAATTAGGAACAATGAATTTTGTATCAGTAGAAGAAAGACAAGTAGAAGACTACCGTAAAATGTTTTTAGCAATGGGAAAAGATATAAGAGTAATAATAATAAAATTAGCAGACAGATTACACAATATGAGAACATTAAAATTCTTAAAAAGAGACAGACAAATAGCAAACGCTAAAGAAACAATGGAAATATATGCACCTTTAGCAAACAGACTAGGATTATATTCAATGAAATGGGAACTAGAAGATTTATCATTTAAGTATTTACACCCAGATGAATATCACGAATTAGTAGAAGGAATAAACAAAAAGAGAGAAGAAAGACTACAATTCATAGAAAAAATCATGGCAGATATACGAGTACAACTAAAAAAACAACATATAGATGCAGAAGTTACAGGAAGAGCAAAACACTTATATAGTATATACAGAAAAATGAAAAGAGATAATAAGACATTAGATCAAATATACGATTTATTTGCATTACGAATATTAGTAAATTCAGTAAAAGATTGCTATGCAGCACTAGGTGTAGTACACGAAATGTATAGTCCAATGCCAGGAAGATTTAAAGACTATATAGCAGTACCAAAACCAAACATGTATCAATCAATACACACAACTCTATTAGGAGAAAAAGGAACACCATTTGAGGTACAAATAAGAACATGGGATATGCATAGAGTAGCAGAATATGGAATAGCAGCACATTGGGCTTATAAAGAAGCAAGTTATTTTGGAAAAAAACAATCAGTAAAAGTAGAAGAAGACAAATTAGCATGGTTAAGAGAAACACTAGAATGGCAAAAAGATATGCAAGATCCACAAGAATTTTTAGACACATTAAGAACAGAATTATTTGTAGATGAAGTATATGTATTTACACCAAAAGGAGCAATAAAAGTACTACCAAGAGGAGCAACACCAATAGACTTTGCATACAGTGTGCATGCAGAAGTAGGAAACCACATGACAGGATGCAAAATAAATAGCAAAATGATGCCAATAATAACACCATTAAGAAGTGGAGACATAATAGAAATCTTAACATCAGAAAATTCAAAAGGACCAAGTAGAGATTGGCTAAAATTTGTAAAAAGCACAGGTGCAAAGAACAAAATAAAAGCATGGTTCAAAAAAGCATTAAGAGAAGAAAACATAGAAAAAGGAAAAGAACTAATAGAAAAAGAAATAAAAAGATTAGGATTTACACACGCAGAGCTATTTAAAAATCAATATATAGAACCAATGTTAGAAAAATATAGATACAAAACTTTAGAAGAAATGTATGCAGCAGTTGGATTTGGAGCAAATTCACCAGTAAAAATAATAGCAAGAGTATTACAAGAATATAGAAAAGAACATCAAGAAATAAATGTAGAAGAAAAAATACAAGAATTAAGTAAAGACCAAAAAGATAGAAAAGCCAGAGCAGCAGCGGCGAGCTCAGGAGTGGTAGTAAAAGGAATAGACAATTGCTTAGTAAAACTATCAAAATGCTGTAACCCTTTACCAGGAGACGAAATTGTAGGATACATAACAAAAGGAAGAGGAGTATCAGTACACCGCAAAGACTGTGTTAATGTAAAAGATTTGTTAACAGAAGAAAACAGAATGATAGATGTAGAATGGTATAAGGAAGCAAAAGAAAGTTACCAAGTAGAAATAGAAGTATTAGCAAATGACAGAAGCGGACTATTAGTAGATATATTAAATGTACTAAAAGACACAAAAGCAAAATTAATGGGAGTAAATACAAGAACCACAAAAGAAAGAATAGCAATAATGGATATATCAATAGAAATAGACAACTTAGAAGAATTAAACAAAGTACAAAAAGTAATTAGAAAAGTAGACAGTGTATACGAGGTAAGAAGAAAAAGATAAGGTGTTTTCGGGGCCGGACTCAAAAAACACATAAAGGTCCAGTCCACGAATCATTGAAAAGGAGACAAAAATGATATTAAAAGAACTTAAGATTAACACATTTATAGGAGAACCAACAAATTGTTACATAATATATGACCAAGAAAGTAAAGAAACAATGTGTATAGACCCAGCAGGAGATGTAGAAAAAATAGAATACATGATAAAAGAAATATTAAAAGGAAATTTAAAATACATATATTTAACACATTGCCATGGAGACCATATAGGAGGAGTAACAGAACTAAAACAGAGATGTGGAGGTAAAATATTAATACAAAGAGAAGACAGTAAAGGATTAAATGACAAATACATAAACTTATCTGGAATAATAGACATACCAGAAATTGAATTAGAAGCAGACTCAATAGTAGATGACGGAGATTTAATACATTTAGGAAATCTAGAATTTAAAATAATACACACACCAGGACACACAAAGGGAGGATCATGTGTATACTGTGAAAAAGAAAAATGTCTATTTTCAGGAGACACAATATTTTCTGGAACATGGGGAAGAACAGATTTACCAACATCTAGTAGAGAAGAAATAATGCAATCAATCACAGAAAAAATACTAAAATTACCAGATGAAACAATAATATATCCAGGACATGGAAAACCTACAAAAATAGGAGAAGAAAAAAGAATTTATTTAGAACTAAAACCAAAGCAGTAACTCTAGGTGTTTTCGGGGACGGACTCAAAAACACCTAAAAAACAAAGTAATATAAAAAATATAATTAGATTAAGAAAAAATTGTAAAGCGTGTTTTGAACTTAACCTAAAACACCTGGAAAGAAGTGAGATTAATGAAAAAAGTAGAACCAAGAACTTTGGCAGGATTTATGGAATTACTACCAAGTGAACAAATATTATTTGAACAAATGAAAAACACAATAGAAGAAACATATCAGCAATACGGTTTTTTACCAATAGATACTCCAATACAAGAGCTATCAGAAGTATTATTAGCAAAAGCAGGAGGAGAAACAGAAAAACAAATATATAGATTTGAAAAAGGAGATACAGATATATCTTTAAGATTTGACTTAACAGTACCACTTGCAAAATATGTAGCTAAAAATTATGGAGTATTAAGCTTTCCATTTAGAAGATATCAAATAGGAAAAGTATATAGAGGAGAAAAAGTACAAAAAGGAAGATTCCGCGAATTTTATCAATGTGATATAGACATAATTGGAGACGGAGAATTAAGCATTTTAAATGATGCTGAATTACCTAGTGTTATATATACAGTATTTAAGAAATTAGGATTTGACAATTTTACTATAAGAATAAACAATAGAAAATTATTAAATGGATTATTTGAAGAAATAGGACAAAAGGAAAATAGCACAGAGATTTTACGTATAATAGACAAAATAGACAAAATAGGAAAAGAAGCAGTACAAGAAGAATTAATAAAACTAGGAGTAGAAAAAGACCATGTAGAAAAAATAATGGCATTTATTTTAATCAAAGGAAACAATCAAGAAAAATTACAACAATTAGAAAATTTAAAAATACAAAATGAAGAATTTAACCAAGGATTAGAAGAAATAAGACAAGTCCTAAAATATGTAGGAATTTTTGGAGTTCCAGAAAAAAATTATCAATTAGATCTAACAATTGCAAGAGGATTAGACTATTACACAGGGACAGTTTATGAAACTTTTTTAAATGATTATAGAGAATTAGGAAGTGTATGTTCAGGTGGACGCTATGAAAATTTAGCAGATTATTACACAGATAAAAAACTACCTGGAGTAGGAATATCAATAGGTTTAACAAGGCTATTTTATAAATTAAATGAACTAAATTTAATAAAAACAGAAAAGAAATCTGTAGCAGACGCATTAGTTATTTCTATGGTAGATAATATGGAAATCCCTATAAAAATTGCTACAAAATTACGAAGTCAAGGGAAAAAAATTGAAGTATATCTAAATAATAAAAAAATAAAAGCAAAATTCAAATATGCAGATAAATTAGAAATTCCTTATGTAATAATCATAGGAGAAGATGAAATAGCTAATAATACAGTAAAAATAAAAAATATGCAAACAGGTGAAGAAAAAGAATATAGCCAAGACAACATAAAAATAGATGATATATAAAATTTTATCTTAGATGCAAAAATAAAGTATTTACCACACAAAATATATATCAACATTATAATTATTTATATAGCAAAGTAATAGTATTGCCATTTTTTTCAATAAAACCATCATCTTTTAAAGACTTAAGTTCTCTCATCATAGCACTTCTATCTACACTTAAGTAATCAGCCAAATCAGTCAAAGAAAATGGCAAGCTAAAACTCTTACAAAGTGTTCGAGTTGATAAAATAGTAAAATAACCAAGTAGCTTATCACGAATAGAACGTTTAGTTAGCAATTCTACACGACTATTCAAACTAATAACTTTTTGCATTATAAAAGCAGATAAATTATCATTTAAAAATTGATGAAATTTACAATTTGGCTTACATTTTTTTAAAATATTATCATAAATAAAAAAAAGTACATCACAACTTTGCTTAGCAACAACAAACAATTCATTATTTGTAGTAATAACATAAAAAACTTCACCAAAAATATCGTTTTTAGAAAAACGTTCAACAATTGTTTTATTACCATTAAAATCATACCTAATTAATTCAGCTTGTCCAGAAGCTAAAATACAAAACTGATTACGTTTCTGAATATAAGTTGTAATAATTTCGCCTTTTTTAAAATGTTTTTTTTGAATCATAGAACAATTATGCTCACAACTATTTATAAAATTTGACATAGAAAGTAATTCATTCATTATATAGTTCCTTTCACAATAATTTTATGAATGAATTATAACACTAAATTGTTGCTTTTGCAACAGTATATTTAGACTAGAAGGGAATGAATAAAAAAATGAAAGTAATAAAAAGAGATGGAAGAGCTGTTGAATACAACAGAGAAAAAATAGAAATAGCAATAGAAAAAGCAAATAAAGAAGTGCAAGAAAAAGGAAAAATAAATAAAAATGAAATAAAGCAAATAATAGATTACATAGAAAAAACAGATAAAAAAAGAATGTTAGTCGAAGATATACAAGATATAATTGAACAAAAATTAATGCAAATGGATAAATATGAGTTAGCGAAGAAATATATTGTATATAGATATACAAGAGCTTTAGTAAGAAAGGCAAACACAACAGATGAATCAATATTAGGACTAATAAGAAGTGAAACTATAGAAGACGAAAATGGAGACAAAAACTTAAAAAATATGACAGCATCAATACAAAGAGAATATATAGCAGGAGAAGTCTCAAAAGACTTAACAAAAAGAATGTTATTACCAGAAAAAATTGTAAAGGCACATAAAGATGGAATTATATATTTTCATGATTCAGAATATTTTGTACAACCAATTTGCAGAAACAGTTTTATAAAATTAGAAGATATGTTAGAAAAAGGAACAGTAATAAATGATATGCTTATAGAAACACCAAAAAGATTTGAAACAGCATGTTTAGCAATGTCACAAATTATAGAAAATGTTGCAAGTAATCAATATGGAACACAATCTATAGATATAATGTGTTTAGGAAAATATTTAAGAAAAAGCGAAGAAAAACTAAAATCAGAAGAATTAATAGAAGAAGAACTAAAACAGGGAATACAAATAATAAAATACCAACTAAATACATTGATGGCAATACATGGACAACTATCTTATGTAAAAATATATATAAACTTAGAACAAGATGACTCATATTTAGAAGAAAACATAAAAATAATAAAAGAATTTTTAACACAATATATGCAAGGAATGAAAAATATAAAAAAAGAATATGAACACCAAGATTACTTAAGATTTGTATATATACTAAAAAAGCAGACAGATAACAATGAAAATAACTTTTTCAAAAAATATAACAGTATAACAGAATATGCAAAGAAATGCAAAGAACAAGGCTGTCCAATTAGTTTTATAACCAAAAAAGAAAGTTTACAACCAGGAACATTTAGTCAAGGCAAAGTAAGCATAAACTTAGCGCAAATAGCAATTATATCAGAAGAAAATAAAAAAATATTTTGGGATTTATTAGACCAAAGGCTAGAAATATGCTATGAGGCATTAATGTGTAGACACTATGCTTTAAAAGGAACATTATCAAATATAAGTCCAATCCATTGGCAACATGGAGCAATAGCACGTTTAGAAGAAGGAGAATATATAAATGACTTACTTTACAATGAAAACTCTACACTTTCATTAGGATATATAGGAATGGAAGATATGAAAAAAATAATGAAAACAGATGGAAAATTTAATGAAGAAGTAATAAAATACTTACAAAAAGCAGTTCAAAAATGGTCAAAACAAACAAACATAAAATTTATAATAGAAGATGAATTTTAGCCTATATATAAACGAAAGGAAAATAAAAAAAATGAAAGTATTATTTAAAAATAAAACAAAATATACTAAAGAAATGTACAAAGAGTTTTTAGAGTTTCATGAAGAGAAATATGGAACAACATATTATTTATATACAATAATATTTATTTTAGCATTTGTATTTTGCATAGTCATGCAATTAAAATATGCAAACTATTTATTAGCATTAATAACAGCAATAACACTAATAGGATTTGTATTTTGGCGTTTTTATCACCCAATAAAAACAGTAAAAAAAGAAATAAAAAGCAAAAAAATAGAAGAAGAACAAGAATTTACTTTTAAATTTTATGATAAAAACTTTTTGTTATATGGAAAAAAATTAAATGTAAAAATGTATTATTGGCAATTAAAAAGAGTTTTTGAAACAGAAGACAAATTTTATTTATATTTGGACAAGACAGATGCATTTATATTAGACAAGCAAGGATTTGAAATAGGGAATGTAGACGATTTTAGAGAATTTATAAAAAGAAAATGCATATTTAGATATAAAAAATATAATTAAATACAAACAAAATGAAAGGAAGAAAAAAATGAAAAATGCAATTTTAATAATTTTCTTAAAAACTATAAATAAAAAAAACAAGGTGGAAATGTTATAGGAAAAATTGCAAAAAAAATAAATCCAAACATTTTAAAAAGTTTCAAAGTAAATTGCCCAGTAATAGCAGTAACAGCAACAAATGGAAAAACATCAACAAATAACTGCATTAGTTACACATTAGAACAAGCAGGATATAAAGTAATTAGCAACAAAGAAGGAAATAATATGGAAACAGGAATTATTTCAACTTTAATAAAAAATTGCAAAATTAATGGAGAAATAAAAGCAGACTATATTACATTTGAAGTAGATGAAAGTTATGTACCCAAAATATTTAAAATATTCAGACTAGACACACTTGTAATTCTGGACTTTTTTAGAGATCAATTAGATAGAAATGGAGAAGTGGAAACACTAATATTAAAAATACAAGAATTTTTAAAAACATATAAAGGCAATTTAGTTTTAAATCATGATGACCCAAATGTAGCAAGATTAGGAAAAGCAAATAAAGAAGCAAAAGTATATTATTATCATGCAGAACATTATGAAAATGCAACAAAAGAAATGAAAGAAGCAGGAGAAGGAAAATTTTGTCCATTTTGCAAAACACGTTTAGAATATGAATATTATCAATATTCACATATAGGAAAATTCAAATGTCCAAAATGCCAATATGGTACAGAAGAAAACTATAAAATTGCAAAAAAAATAGACTTAAAAGAAAGAACATTTGAAGTAGAAGGAATAAAATATAAGGTTCAAGATAATAGTAATACAATTATATAGCTGTTTTAACAATAATGGATATTTACCATATAGATATTGAAAGTGTAAAAAAATCATTTTTAACATTTCAGTTAAATAATGGAAGACTAGAAAAGCTACAGATAAAAGGAATACCAACAATTATAAATTTAGCCAAAAATCCAACAGGAGCAAATGTAAGTCTTAGAATATTAAAAGAAGATAATGAAGAAAAAGAACTATTATTTGTATTAAATGACAATATTGCAGACGGTTTTGACGTATCTTGGATTTGGGATATAAACTTTGATGAATTATCAAAATATAAAGTAAGTAAAGTTATAACCGCAGGAAAAAGAGCGTATGACATAGCGATTAGAATAAAAACATCAGGGTTTGATGCAGACAAAATAAAACCATACTTAAATTTAGAAGATGCTGTAAAAGAATTATATAAAACAAATATAAAAAAATATGTTATAGCAAATTATACTGCTTTACAACCAACAAGACACGAAATAATAAAATATAAATAATAAAGTTATATAAATTTTCTACTTTTTATTTATTCCATATAGGAGGTTCTGAGAACTTTCCTATAATGGAACAAAAGCAGACATTATAACATTTGTACTTATATCATAACTAAGAAAAGCCAGAAAGGAAAGTAAATCAATATGAAAGAAAGAGAAATAAAAATATTATATTTATATCCAGATATGTTAGAGCTATATGGTGATTACGGAAATATACAAGTATTAAAATACAGAATGGAAAAAAGAAATATTAAATGTATAATAGACAAATATTCAATAGGAGATGAAAAACCTAATTTTTGTGATTATGATATTATTTTTGCAGGAGGAGGAGCTGACAACGAGCAAAGCATTTTAGCAGAAGACTTAGTACAATACAAAAATGAAATAAAAAAAGCTGTTCAAGAAGGTGTATTCTTTTTACTAATATGTGGAGCTTATCAATTATTTGGAAAATATTATAAAGGAGTAGAAGGAAATATAATACCAGGCTTAGACATATTTCCATATTATACAGAAGCGGTAGAAGACAGAAAAAAAAGATGTATAGGAAATATAGTATTAGAAGTAGAATTAGCAAAAGGAAAACCAACAAAAGTTATAGGGTTTGAAAACCATGGAGGACAAACATATCAATCAACATCAACATTTGGAAAAGTATTATATGGAAATGGAAACAAGTTTGGAGATGAAAAAGAAGGATTTTTCTTAGGAAATGTAATAGCAACATATTTGCACGGACCATTACTTTCTAAAAATCCAGAAGTATCAGATTACATTATAAAATATTGCCTAAACAGAAAATATAATAAAGATCCAGAATTAACAAACATAAATCAATTAGACGACAGCTTTGAAAACAAGTGTAGAGAACAACTATTAAAAGAATTTACAAAAAAATAAAAAAAACAAGTTATAAAATATTTTTAATTTTATAACTTGTTTTTTTATAAATCAGTAAATACAATAATAATATTTATTTTTTATTATAAAAAATTCAAAAATCATACTAAAAATACAACATTTTATTAAGTATATAACTTAATAAAACAATTATAATAATTTTATATCATATACCAACAAAAAATGCAATAATGTTTTTCAAAAAAATTTTAAAACTTTTAAAGTAAAATCCATAAAAGCTTAGAAGAAGTTGAATTTGAACTATTTTATTTTTTTATTAAGTTATATACTTAATAAAAAATAAAATAAATAATAAGAGGAGGAAAAAACAAATGCAAAAAGAAAAAAAGAACACAAGAGGAATCACACTAGTAGCACTAGTTATTACAATAATTGTATTATTAATATTATCAGGAGTCACAATATCAGCACTTTCAGGAAATAATGGAATATTAACAAGGGCAACAGCAGCACAAGAAACAACTAAAAAACAAAGTTTGCTAGAAGAAATACGACTAAATATTGTAGAAAAACAAGTAGATAATGAAATAGGAGAAGTAACATCAACAAGTCTAAAAGAAGTACTTGAACAATATTTTGATGGAGTACCAGATGCAGACGAAATAAAACCAGAAACAACATTAAATACAAAAAGCAAATATGGAAACTATAGTTTTAAGGTATCAGATATATATAATGGAAATGTAAATGGAACTTTAAAATACACACCATATAGAGATGCAGATAATGTAAAAGTTCCAGTACCAGAAGGATTTACCGTTTCAACTAAAACAGGAGAAAATACAGTAAAAAACGGACTAGTAATAAAAGATTCAAGTGGTAATGAGTATGTATGGATACCATGTACAACAGATGCTACAAGTAGTGATTTAAAGTTTGAAAGAACAAGATGGGGAGTAGAAGATGATAACAGTACAGAAGCATTTAAAGATGAATTAACACTAAATGACGCAAATGTAACATATTCAGACAATGATATTCAAAATGGAATTACTGCAAACATAGGAAAAGAAATAGTAGAACAGATAAAAAAAGAAAAGGCAAGTGTCGAAAAATATGGGGGCTACTATATAGGAAGATATGAAGTAGGAAAAAGTGGAGAAACACCAGTTATCAAAGCTAATCAAGAACCTTATGCAAGCATAATTTGGAGCAAAGCCTACAATTTAGCAAAAAGTATAGGAGGCGGAACAGGAGCTACAACATATTTATGCTCAAGTTATGCATGGGATACAGCTATAAACTTTATACAAAATAATGGAACAACAGGATACGCAGAACAAGTAACAGGATTTAATGGAAATTGGTCAAGTCAAGAAGTAAAAGATAGCTCTGGAAACACAATAAAACCTGCAGGTACAGCACAAAGGTTAAATACAGGATTAACAACAGCACAAAGTAATATATATGATATGGGAGGAAACGTAGGAGAATTTACTACAGAAATAAATCCAGGTACGGGCGAGTCGGTTGTGTTGCGTGGAGGTAGTTACTACGACAACTTTCCCGCAGGTTACCGTTGGGACGATACTGCGAGCTATGCCGGTTCTGTCTACGGGTTTCGAGCCACTTTATTCTTAAAGTAGCTCTGACTACTGTTACTATCCCATAACAATATGCAAATATAAGACGGAGGTACAAATATAGAATTATGTCTACATATGACACATTAAATAAATATAGAAGTTCAGGAACTTTAATATTAATACCAAAAATAGAAGATTATATAACACACACATTTCAAATTTTAATAAAAATTCCACGAATAGAAAAATTTAATATAGGATCAGAAATAAAAACATCAACATTAAAAATGTTAGAATATGCCCATTTTATTAACAAAGATAGGCAAAGTGCATATACATATCTGAATAAAATTGATGCATTAATAAGTTATAATAGATCTATGATGAGAATACTAAATGAAGAAAAATCAATATCAAAGAAAAATTTTGAAACAAGTATAACTAAATTAGCAGAGATAGGAAGAATTATAGGAGGGCTTATAAAAGCTAATCCAAATATAAAAAATGAACAAAGTAATAATAGCAGGAATAATAATTGATAGAACTTATAAATTTGTGGATAAAGGAAAAGTATATGCAATAATAGTTATTAATTTAGAATTAGAAGATCATAAAGAAAATGTAAAAATAATAGCAAAGAATAACATAGCAGATTATATGTATAGGTTTTGTAAAATAAAAGATAAAATATTAATAGAAGGGAATTTACAAAATACTACAGATGGATTAATGGTAATTGTAAATAATGTAGAAAAATTAAATGGCAAAGTGGATAAGAAATCAATATGATAAACTCTTAACATATGAGAATTTAATGAAAGCACATAAAAAATCGCAAAAAGGCAAAAAATTAAGAAAAGAAGTAATAATGTTTTCATTAAAAGAAGAAGAATATATTAGATATTTATATCAAAAATTAAAAACAGGAACATATGTACATAGTAAATACACTTCATTTAAAGTTTATGAACCAAAAGAAAGAACAATAGAAAAAGCACCATATATTGATAGGATTGTTCATAGATGGATTGTAAATAACTTTTTAGAACCATATTACGTACCAAGTTTTATAAAAACAACATATGCATGTATAAAAGACAGAGGAATGCATAAAGCAACTTTAGACTTACAAGCTGGAATGAGAAAAATGAAAAAGTCATATAGAGAATATTATATATTAAAAATGGATGTTAAAAAATTTTTTAATAATATAGACAAAAATATATTATATAAAATACTACAAAAAAGAATTAAAGATAAAAAATTATTATGGCTTATTAAACAAATATTAACTGTACAAAAAAAGAAAAAAGGCTTAGAAATTGGAAATTATACATCACAAACATTCGCAAACATTTACTTAAATGAATTAGATCAATATATAGTAAAAAAACTAAAAATAAAACAAGTATACAGATATATGGATGATATTATAATTCTGGTAAAAACAAAATCAGAAGCCAAAAAAGCACTAAATGACATAGAAAAATTTTTAAAAGAAAAACTAGAATTAGAATTAAATGATAAAACCAGTATATTCAAGTCAAAACAGGGAGTTAATTTTTGTGGATATAAAATAAATGAATATAGAATAAAAGTAAGAGATAAGGGAAAAAGAAGATTTAAGAAAAAAGTAAAAAAATTATTAAATCAAATAGAAGAAAACAATATATCATCAAAAGAAGCACGAAAATATTTAACAGGACATATTGGGTATTTTAGTATTGCAAATACATATGAATTAAAAAAAAGAAATATTTTATTACAGGAAGATTTAATTTCAAAAAAAATAATATGAAAAATTATTAGGGATAAACTGTAAGCTAATTATTTGTACGGGCGAGTCGGTTGTGTTGCGTGGAGGTAATTACAACAACAACAATCCCGCAGGTAACCGTTGGGACAATAATGCGAGCAATGCCAATTCTAACAACGGGTTTCGAGCCACTCTAATATTATTTTAGATGTAAAAGATTCAAGGATCTTTACCAATAAAGTATTAGATATTAAAGAAGTTTATTCCTTCCTGAAAAGGTAAAAATGAATATAATTTTAGTATAACTCCGGTAAAAAATACAAAATTAGTGGAATACTTTATTTTTTCCACTAATTTTGTATTTAAGTATTTAAAAGAAATATTATATATAATGAAGAAAATTTATAAAAAACAGTTAAAATACTTGACAAAATTAATAAAATAGTGTAAAGTATATTTGCATTACAAAAAAGAAGGTAGTAAAATGGAAGAAAAATTTGAAGAAAGTGTAGAAGAAAAACTAAAAAAGAAAATAGAAATAAGTATGTTATGCGAATATTATGGAAGTCTATTAACTACAAAGCAATACACATTTCTAAATGATTACTACAATAACGACTTATCTCTTTCAGAAATAGCAGACAATAACCAAATAACCAGACAAGCCGTAAGAGATATAATAAAGAAGGGAGAGAAAAAGCTTTTTGAATATGAAGAAAAGCTATCTTTTATGAAAAGGATGTTGAAACAAAATAAGAAGATTGCAAAAATATTATCACAAATAACAAAAATACAAAAAGAATATTCAGACAAACAAATTGCAATAATCTTAGAGGATGTAAAAAAAGAATTAGATGGATTAATGTAACATTAATCAAAATTAAGAAAAAAGAAAGTGTCCATTAAACATAAAAAGGAGTGTATCAAATGGCATTTGAAGGATTATCAAATCGTTTACAAGAAATAACAAGAAAAATGAGAGGAAAAGCAAGAATAACAGAATCAGACTTAAAAGAAATGTTAAGAGAAGTAAAACTTGCTTTACTAGAGGCAGATGTAAACTATAAAATAGTAAAAGAATTTATAAATACAATACAAGAAAAAGCATTAGGGCAAGATGTACTAAAATCATTAACACCAGGACAACAAGTAGTAAAAATAGTAAAAGACGAATTAGTAGAATTATTAGGAGGAGTAGAAAGCAAAGTAAACTTTACACCAAATCCTCCAACAATAATAATGCTAGTAGGTCTACAAGGTTCAGGAAAAACAACAACAGCAGGAAAACTAGCAAACTTATTTAGAAAGCAAGGAAAAAAGCCATTACTTGTAGCATGTGACGTATATAGACCAGCAGCAATAAAACAATTACAAGTAGTAGGAGCACAATTAAACATACCAGTATTTAGTAATGAACAATCAAAAGACGTAGTACATATTGCAAAACAAGCAATAAATGTAGCAATATCAAAACTAAATGATGTAATAATACTAGATACAGCAGGACGACTACAAATAGATGAACAATTAATGCAAGAATTAAAAAATGTAAAAACAACAGTAAAACCGCATGAAATACTATTAGTAGTAGACTCAATGACAGGACAAGAAGCAGTAAATGTAGCAGATACTTTTAATAAAGAAGTAGGAATAGATGGAATAGTATTAACAAAATTAGATGGTGACACTCGTGGTGGTGCAGCACTATCAGTAAAAAAAGTAACAGGAAAACCAATTAAATTTGCAGCAACAGGAGAAAAACTAAGTGACATAGAAGTATTTCATCCAGACAGAATGGCACAAAGAATTTTAGGAATGGGAGACATATTATCTGTAATAGAAAAAGCAGAAGAAACATTTGATATGGAACAAGCTGAAAAACTTGAAAAGCAGATGAGAAAAAAAGAATTTGACTTAGATGACTATTTAGCACAATTAAGACAAGTCAAGAAAATGGGATCATTCTCATCATTATTAAAACTTATTCCTGGAATGAATCAATTAAAAGACATAAAAGTAGATGACAAAGAATTTGAAAAAATAGAAGCAATGATTTGTTCTATGACAAAACAAGAAAAAAGAAATATTAAAATTTTAAATGGAAGCCGTAGACAAAGAATTGCAAAAGGAAGTGGAACATCAGTACAAGAAGTTAATAAATTCATAAAATCTTTTGAAATGACCCAGAAAATGATGAAACAGTTAAAAAACAACAAAGGTGGTATGAAAAAATTAATGAAAGGTATTGATGAAAACACATTAAAAAATCTAAAATTTTAAGAAAAAAGAAACAGTTTAAGGAGGTGATATTCATGGTAAAAATCAGATTACAAAGAGAAGGAAAGAAAAAAGCTCCATTTTATCATATTGTAGTAGCAGATTCAAGAAGCCCAAGAGATGGTAAAATAGTAGAAAAAATAGGAACATATGATCCAATGACAAATCCAGCTACAGTTGTTTTAGACAAAGAAAAAGTAGAAAAATGGATAAAAAATGGTGCAAAACCAACAGACACAGTAAAAGCATTAATCGAAAAAACAAAATAGTTTTAATGCAAATAGGAGGTAGGATATGAAAGATATCTTAGAAACTATTGTAAAGCATTTAGTTGAAAATCAAGATGCAGTAAAAATTACAGAAGTAACAAAACCAGAAAACGAAAATTTAATTGAATTTAAGGTAAATGTTGCTAAAGAAGATATGGGAAAAATAATAGGCAAACAAGGTAAAAATGCAAGAGCTATTAGAACTGTTATGAAATCAGTAGCTGCAAAAGAAAGAAAAAAAGTAGATATTGAATTTGCTGAATAAGGGAGTAATGGCATGCAAGAATATTTTGAAATTGGTCAAATAGTAAACACATTTGGAATAAAAGGAATGGTAAAAGTAGTTCCATATACAGATGATATTACAAGGTTTGATAATTTGAAAAAAGTATATGTAGAAATAAAAAACAATAAAAAAAATTATGAAATAGAAGAAGTAAAATATCATAAAAACATGGTATTAATAAAATTCAAAGGAATAGACAAAGTAGAAGAGGCAGAAACTTTGCGAAATGCAAGTTTAAAAGTAGAACGCAAAGATGCAGTACCATTAGAAGAAGGAAGCTATTATATAGCAGACTTAATAGGGATGGAAGTCTATACTGAAGATGGCATCATTTTAGGGGTTTTACAAGATATATATAATACAGGAAGTAATGATATATATGTTGTAAGAAATGAATTAGGTAAACAAATTTTATTACCAGCCATCAAAGAAGTAATAAAAAATATTTCATTAGAAGATAATAAAATAACAGTACATTTGTTAGAAGGATTAGATGTATAATATGAAATTTGATGTATTAACCTTATTTCCAGAAATGTTTGAAGTTATGAATCAAAGTATTTTAGGAAGAGCACAAGAAAAAAACATAATAGACATTAATGTAATAAATATACGAGATTTCTCAGAAAACAAACATAAAAAGGTAGATGATACTCCATATGGTGGTGGAGCAGGAATGGTAATAATGCCAGATGTAGTATATAGAGCATATAAATCAATAAAAAATGATGAAAAAAATGCTAAAGTAATATATATGTCACCACAAGGACAAACATTAAATCAAGCTAAAGTAGAAAGTTTAGCAAAAGAAAAACACTTAATAATATTATGTGGACATTATGAAGGAATAGACCAAAGAGTATTAGACAAAATTGTTGATGAAGAAATTTCAATTGGTGATTATGTCTTAACAGGAGGAGAAATTCCAGCAATGGCTTTAATAGATAGTGTTAGCAGATATGTAGAAGGTGTTTTAACAGGAGAATCAATAAAAGAAGAATCATTTTCAGAAGGACTACTTGAATATCCACAATATACAAGACCAGAAATTTTTGAAGGTGTAAAAGTACCAGAAGTTTTATTATCAGGCCATCATGAAAACATTAATAAATGGCGAAAAGAACAAGCAATACATATAACAAAAACAAAAAGACCAGATTTGCTTAAAAATTATTCTTTATCAAAAAAAGAAATTTTAGAAAAATAAATAAATGAAGTACCACATAATTAAGGTACCGCTCAAGAAAGTAAAGAAGGAGGTAAATTCTAAAATGGATATTATAAAATCAATTGAACATGAACAACTTAAGAATAAAATTCCAGAACTAAAAGTAGGAAATACAGTTAAAGTACATGTAAGAATTAAAGAAGGAAATAAAGAAAGAATCCAAGTTTTTGAAGGAATTATTATTAAAGTACAAGGTGGAGGACTTAACCAAACATTCACAGTTAGAAAAACATCTTATGGTGTAGGAGTAGAAAAAACATTTTTAATTCACTCACCATTAGTAGAAAAAGTAGAATTAGTAAGAGTTGGAAAAGCTAGACGTGCTAAATTATATTACTTAAGAGACAGAGTTGGAAAAGCTGCTAAAACTAAAGAATTAGTAGGAGCAAGAATAGAAAACAGAGAAATCACAGTAAAAGAAGATTTAGTAGAAGAACCAGTTGCAGAAGAAACAACTGCTCCAGAAGAAGCTCCAGCTGTTGAAACTAATACAGTTGAAACACAAGAAGTTGTAGATACAGTTAAAGAAACACCAGTAGAAACAGTAAAAGACGAAGCTGAAAAAGCTGAATAATAATAAAATCATATTTAACATATATTGCATAAAATAAATGAAAATATGCAATACGTGACCAATGATATTGAAAAACACTTTAAAGTGAAGTATAGTAACTTTAAAGTGTTTTTTATATTTCAAAACACAATAAAAATTTAGAAATAGGAGATGCATATATATAAATGTTAGAAGTCTTTAAGCCAGAAATTCTAAGAAATGAAAGAGATTATAAAAAAAGTTATGAAAAAATATAATATAGTTGAAAACAATAAAAAAATATGATATACTATTAAAGGTAACATAATATAAAACGTTGTACCAATTAAACAACGAAAGGAGGGTAGTATAATAGCAATACACAATAGATATAGAAACAAAAGGAGAAAAAATATGCTGAGTCATGACATTATCTTAATTAAATTAAAGGGAAAGAAAGCTAAAGAATATGTATTAAACTATATGGCAAGACAAATGAGGATTACTTTTAAAGAAATCCCAAAAGAAGAAATTGTTCTTCAGGAAAAAGGCAAAAAAGAAATAGCAAGACATATATTCGAACAATCACTGGAACAGGATTTTTGCAGTGAAATAGAATTTGAAGTGACAAATGAAGAAAAGTTATTAAAAGAAAAAGAAGCAAAGAAAAAAGCAATTGAAGAAGCAGAAAAAAAGGCAACTGAAAATGCAGCAAAAAAAGCAGCTGAGGAGGCAGAAAGAAAGGCAGCCGAAGAAGCAGCAAAAAAAGCAGCTGAAGAAGCAGAAAGAAAAACAGCCGAAAATGCAACAAAAAAAGAAAGAAAAACACAACAAATTAAAGGAAAGAAAAAAGACGTATTAATTGTTATCAATGCTTTAAAGCCACGGAAAATATCTACAAGATATGTAGCAGACGCATTAGGAATAAAATACAGCGAGGCCAAGAAGGAATTGGAAGAATTAGTAACAATGGGATTTGCCGAAAGAGAAAAACTTTCCAGAAAAAATCTCAAATTTTATATTTCAAAAAAAGGAGAAAGAAAAGCATCAAAATTTAAAGTAGATGTTTCAAAAATAATAAAAGGAGAAAAACAACTAGAAGAATACAAAAAGGAACTAGAGAAAGCAGAAAAAACAAATCCAGAAGAAGCATCTGAAACCAAAACAGTGATAACAGAAAAACCAGAGCTGGAAATAGCAAAAAAAGAAGAACCGGAGACAACAGAAAAACCAGAGCCAGAAATAGCAAAAAAAGAAGAACCGGAGGCAACAGAAAAACCAGAGCCAGAAATAACAAAAAAAGAAGAACCGGAGGCAACAGAAAAACCAGAGCCAGAAATGGCCAAAAAAGAAGAACCGGAGGCAACAGAGAAAACAGAGCTGGAAATAGCTGAAAAAGAAGAAGCAGAAAGAAGGCAGACAGAAGAAACAAAACAAATCTTAAAGCTGTTTTATAAAACACAGAGCCACAATAAGGTTTTAAGGGAAATCTTTAAACAGGAAAGATTTGATGTGGAATATGTAAGAAACAAACTTCTTTTTGAAGAAAAAGACATCTTGCCAGAAATAATCAAAAAACTTAATAACGAAGCAATTTCATATGACAAACTTTCTGAAACAGAAGGAAAATACAATGTAGATCCAACATGGAGAGTCTTTGCATTAAACCGTCTTGGAATAGAAAGAAGGTTTAATGTTTCACCAAGTCAGGAAGTAATACAGAAATTACTTGCAAAAGGACTTATCTATAAGAATGCAGAAGGAATGTATGAAATTATGAAATAATATATTGCTATTATACTACCACCACCTAAGTACATCATGTATTTAGGTGGAATTTTTTTCTAATATAAATTAGGTTATTAGAAAAAATAAAAAATAAAATTTACTAGAAATACATATAATAATTACGAAAAAGTTCCATAAACGGAAAAAATTCGTAATAAAATGATTGATTAATTTTCTAAATAATGCTATAATAATTACGAAAAAGTTCCGCAAACGGAAAAAATTCGTAATAGAGGTGAGAATATGGAAATAAAAAGAGAGTTCTACTTAAATGAACTTGTAGACAGATTAGATAATGGACTTATAAAAATAGTTACTGGAATAAGAAGATGTGGAAAATCATACTTATTAGATCCAATTTTTAAAAACTATCTTATTCAGCAAGGTGTAGAAAGAGATCATATCATCAAATTAAGTCTAGATGAAAGAGCAAATAGTAAATATTTAGATCCAGATATACTTGACCAGTATATAAGAAGTTTAATTGTTGATAATAAAAAATATTATATAATATTAGATGAAATACAAGAGGTTAAAGATTTTGAGTCAGTTTTAATAGGCTTTATGCACATAAACAATGTTGAAATATATGTAACTGGAAGTAACTCTAAATTTTTATCATCAGATATTATAACAGAATTTAGAGGCAGAGGAGACGAAATAAGAGTTTATCCTTTATCTTTTGACGAATTTTATTCTGTATTTGATGGAAGTGAGGAAAAGGCATTAAATGAATATTATACTTATGGAGGATTACCATTAACATTACTAGCTAAAACGGATAATGCTAAAATTAATTATTTGAAAAATCAAAGAGAAAATGTATATATAAATGATATTGTTGAAAGAAACAAGATTCAAAATAAAGAAGAGCTAGAAATGTTAGTGCAAATAATAGCGTCTGACATTGGATCATTAACAAATCCATTAAAATTATCAAATGTATTTAAAGAACGAGACAAAAAATCAACAATGACAGATAAAACTATATATAAATATTTAGAATGCTTACAAGATGCTTTTATGATAGAAAAAGCAAAAAGATTTGATGTAAGAGGAAAGAAATTTATAGAAACTCCCCAAAAATATTATTTTTCTGATATGGGAATAAGAAATTCATTTTTAGATTTTAGACAAAGTGAAGAAATATCTCACATAATGGAAAATGTAATTTATTTAGAGCTAAGAAAAAGAGGGTACAATGTAGATGTAGGAACAGTTGAGATAAGAGAAGGAAATAGTAAGAAACAATTAGAAATTGATTTTGTAGCCAATAAAGGAAATGACAAAATATATATACAATCAGCATTAGAGATGAAAACACCTGAAAAAGTAGCGCAAGAGCAAAAATCATTATTAAATGTAAATGATTTTTTTAAAAAGATAATAATTGTAGGAGACAACATAAAAAAATCACGTTATGATAATGGAATTATAATAATGAGTATATATGATTTCCTTTTAGAAAAAGACAGTTTGAAATATTAAAAAATTGTAAACAAAGCACACAAATAAAAAATCAGGAGGAACATAAAATGACTTATAAATATATGTATAAAACACCGGAAAACTTTTCAAATATGATTATGAATAGTGATGGAGAATATTTAACAGGTTTATGGTTTGAAGGTTCAAGAGACTCATCTAAGCACATAATAAACTGTGAAGAAAAAGAAATAGAAATCTTTAAAGAAACAAGTAAATGGCTAGATATTTATTTTAGTGGAAAAAATCCTAATTTTATACCAAAATATAAAATAAAAAATCTAACACCTTTTAGACAAGATGTAACTAATATAATGAATTCTATTGAATATGGAAAAGTTGTAACATATAATGATATATCAAAAATTATTGCTAAAAAAAGAAATTTGAAAAGAATGTCATCGCAAGCAGTTGGTGGAGCAGTTGGTTGGAACCCTATTTGTATAATAATTCCTTGCCATAGAGTAGTTGGAACAAATGGAAGTTTAACAGGATATGGAGGAGGAATAAAAAATAAAGTAGAATTATTAAAACTAGAAGGAAATGATATGAATAAATATTTTATTCCGAAGAAAGGCACAGCATTATAATATAGATTGTAATATTATTGGGATTTGGATTTTATGCTATAGCAGATATGATTATAGAAAACAATAAAATACTATCAAATATAATTTTAATAACGGGATTTATAGGTTGCATAGGTGGTTTATTTGTACATGGTTTACTATGTATCCAGGCAATTATTTATAAAAGAATTACTGATAATGGAAAAACAAATTTTGAGATTGAAGACAATACATTGGAAGGTTTATATAAAGCTATAATGTTTCCATTTTTTCTATTATATTGTATTTTAATGATTGCAGACATATGCGTTGTAATAGCAGTACTTAGTGGAGCTTTAGATGTACCAAAATATATGGCTTTGTTAAATTCAATAGTATTTTTAATTATAGGTGCAGTTTTTAGAAAAATTAATCCAGATAAATTTCAAGATTTACCAGGAATTATAATGCCAAGTTTAGGATTAGCAATGATAGGTATAATTGGGATAGTAGCATATTTAGCTTAAATAGAAAAAATATGAATATGCTTAACATAAAAATCAAAAAACTATTACATTGAGTGAATTCAAAGACAAAATGTTAGGAGGAATTTTATGTCAGAAAAAGATAAAATGTTAGCAGGAATTTTATATGATGCTAATAATGATAAAGAATTAATAAAAGACAGGTGTAAAGCTAAAGATATTTGTTTTGAATATAATAATCTAAAACCATCAGATTGTGAAAATAAAGATAGACTAATAAAAAAATTATTTGCAAAAACAGGAAAGCAAATAATAGTTGAACAGAATTTTTGGTGTGATTATGGCTATAACATTTTTGTTGGAGAAAATTTTTACATGAATCATAATTGCATAATATTAGATGGTGCAAAAGTAGAATTTGGAGATAATGTTTTTATTGCACCAAATTGTGGCTTTTATACAGCAGGACATCCATTAGATTATGAAAAAAGTAAAAAGAAATGCACCAGATTTAAGACCACCAACAAAAAAAGAACAAATCCAAATAGCTTCAAACTTTGCAAAAATTGGTAAAGAAAATGGAATAGTAATACATAGTTGTTGCGAAAAAACTTTTTTATCAGAATATGGATTAAAATGTAATGGTTGTATGAGCCAAGAAATTGTTGAAAAATCAATAAACTGCAAGTTAGAACCACCCAAAAGAAAGAATTTAAGACAAGAATGTAATTGACTTATGGGAAATGATATAGGTGCTTATAATACATGTGGACATTTGTGCAAATATTGTTATGCTAATTCTAATAAAGGTATAGTTATTGAAAATATAAAAAAACATAATGAAAATTCTCCGTTTTTAATAGGAAATAATGAAATTGTAGATAAGATAAAAGAGGCTAAACAGAAAAGTTGGATAGTTAGCCAAAATGAACAGATTAGTTTTATTTAGAACAATGACAAATTAAATTTACAGAGCAGATAGTTAGTTGATAATTATCTGCTTTTATATGAGTATTAAAGATATTATAAAAATGTATAAGGAAAAACAAAGTTAATAAAATAGTAATAAAAATTTATAAATTTTATAGACAAATCTAAAATAATATTATAGAATAACTAACATAGGAAATGAGAATAAGCAGATGTGGTTTGCCACTTTACATATAAAGGCTTGTCCTTTAGAATGGAGGTGGTGCTATGATAGAAGCAGTTTTATTACAAATAATATACTTACTTTTATTTGCTTTAGTTGTCGAAACTATTATAGTATTTGCCTTAATTATATTCGTAATATTTTTAAGCAAATAGACAAATAAAAAACACATCTGTTACTTGACGGTAAGATGTGTTTTCACAAATTACTGGCAAACCACGTTTGTGGTTTCTCCATTTCCTATTTTTATTATACTCTAATTAGAGTGATAAAGTCAAGAAAATATGAAATTAAATGTTCTAAATAAGTGCAAATATTATTAATGTCAGATTTTGTTGAGTAGAAATCTTACAAAAAATGTAAGATACATATTAAACAAAATATGATATAATGCTAATGGAGGTAAGAAATATGCAAAAAATACTAATAATAGAAGATGACGAAAAATTAAGAGAAGAATTAGAAACATTTCTAAACAGAAATGGATTCATAGCAACAAGTCTAAAAAAATTTGACAATGCAGTAGAAGACATATTAAAAGCAAAAGCAGATTTATTATTAATTGATATAAATTTACCATACACAGATGGAGAATTTATTTGCAAAGAAATAAGAAAAACATCAAATGTACCAATCATAATGGTAACAAGCAGAGATAACGAAATAGATGAATTATTGTCATTAAATTATGGAGCAGACCAATATGTAACAAAGCCATACAATATCCAAATACTACTTGCCAAAATAGTAGGACTATTAAAAAGAAACCAAAACTCTGGAAACAATCCAGATAAAATAGACTGTGGAAACTTTATATTAAACACAGCAGGAAGAATTATAGAAAATGAAGATAAGAAAATAGAACTAACAAAAAATGAATATAAAATATTAGAATATTTAGTATTACATAGGCAAAAGGTAATATCAAGAGATGAAATAATGGATTACTTATGGGAAAGCGAAGAGTTTGTAGATGATAATACTTTAAATGTTAACATCAAAAGACTAAGAACAAAACTAGAAGAACTAGGAATAATAAATCAAATTGAAACAAGAAGGGGACAAGGGTATATATTAAAATGAAATTTAGGGAATTTATAAAAGAAAAGATATTATTAATTTTACTAGTGTTATTTATAATAACAAGTTCAGAAATATTACTATTGCCATATCCGCAAATTGAAATATTTGTAAGGCTTTATATTGCAATATGCCCAATTATAATTATTAGTATTGATATTATTATAGAATACAGAAAAAAGAACAACTTTTACAAAGAATTAAAAAATAATTTAGAAAAATTAGATAGCAAGTACCTAATATCAGAAATAATAAACACTCCAGATTTCATTGAAGGTAAAATATTAAAAAACACTATACAAGAAACCGGAAAATCTATGTTAGAAAATGTAAATTCATATAAACAATTACAAGAAGATTATAAAGAATACATAGAATTATGGATTCATGAAATAAAAATTCCTATTGCCACCAGTAAATTAATTATTGAAAACAATAAAAACGAAGTAACAAAAAGCATCGATGAAGAACTAGATGAAATTGAAAATTATACAGAACAAGCATTGTTTTATGCTAGAAGTAATACAGTAAATAAAGACTATGTTGTAACAAAATCAAATTTAAAAGAAATAGTAAATGGAGCAATATTAAAAAATAAAAGAGCATTGCTTTCCAATAAGATAAGTATAGAATTACATGATGTAGAAAAAGAAGTATTTACAGACAGCAAATGGGCTACTTTTATAATAAATCAAATTATACAAAATTCAATTAAATATTCTAAAAAAGAAGGTAAAAAAGTAGAAATATATACTAAAGCAAATAACGAAAATATTATTTTATATATAAAAGATAATGGAATTGGAATAAAAAAAGGAGAAATTACAAGAGTTTTTGAAAAAGGATTTACAGGAGAAAATGGAAGAATTATCAACAAAAAGTCTACTGGTATAGGATTATATTTATGCAAAAAATTATGTAATAAATTAGGATTAGGAATAGAATTAAACTCAGAAAAAAATATAGGCACAGAGGTTAAAATTATATTCCCAAAAAGTAGTTACGTTGAACTAAAATAAAAATAAACAAAAATTACTAAGTAAACAAATTAAAATTTAAGAGGCGTGCTTTTGCACGTCAATTAAATTTTAAAAGATATTTAACACTGCACAATAAAGGCAATGTTGCTTTAGAGAAATCTTACAAAAAATGTAATGCTATTGTAATATAAATCGATGGCAACAATTAAAAAATGAAATTATAATGTAGATATACAAAAATTGAAAGGAGTTTTTTAGTATGGAAAATGTATTAGAAGTAAAAAACATAGAAAAATACTATGGAAACAAATCTAATTTAACAAAAGCAATAGACAATATTAGCTTTAATGTAAAGAATGGAGAATTTGTAGGAATCATGGGAGCAAGTGGATCAGGTAAAACTACACTTTTGAATTGTGTATCTACTATTGATAGAGTAACAGCAGGTCATATTATTATAAATGGGGAAGATATTACAAAACTTAAAGGAAACAAATTAAATAAATTCAGGAGAGAAGAATTAGGATTTATATTTCAAGACTTTAACTTATTAGATACTTTAACAATTTACGAAAATATAGCATTAGCATTAACAATACAAAAAGTAAAAGCCACTGAAATAAATAATAGAGTTCACGAAATAGCTAAAAAATTAGATATTTCAGGAATAATAAATAAATATCCTTATCAAGTATCAGGAGGACAAAAACAAAGATGTGCAGCAGCAAGAGCAATAATTACAAATCCAAAAATAATATTAGCAGACGAACCAACTGGAGCATTAGACAGCAAATCAGCAAAACAATTATTAATGACATTTGATTATTTACATCAAAAACTGAATGCAACAATTTTAATGGTAACACATGATGCTTTTACAGCAAGTTATTCAGACAGAATAATATTTATAAAAGATGGAAAGATTTTTAATGAATTAATTAAAGGAAATGACACAAGAAAACAATTCTTTGAGAAGATAATTGAGGTACAAACACTTCTTGGAGGTGATTTAAACGATGTTATTTAAGTTATCAATAAGAAATATGAAAAAAAGTTTTAAAGACTATGCAATTTATTTTTTAACATTAGTATTAGGTGTAGCAATATTTTATATGTTCAACTCAATAGATAGTCAACAAGCAATGTTAGAAGTATCACAATCAACAAGAGAAATTATAAAACTCATGATAAGTCTATTAGGATATGTATCAGTATTTGTAGCAGTAGTATTAGGGCTACTAATTGTATATGCGAATAATTTTTTAATAAATCGAAGAAAAAAAGAATTTGGAATATATATGACATTAGGAATGGGAAAAAAACAAATATCTAAAATAATACTTATGGAAACAATATTAGTAGGAATTATGTCATTAATTGTAGGTGTAATTATAGGTGTATTCGCATCACAATTCATGTCAATATTAGTTGCTAAAATGTTTGAATCAGATATGAGCAAATTTCAATTTGTATTTTCTAAAGATGCTTGTATAAAAACTTGTATCTATTTTGCAGTAATGTATATTGCAGTAATGTTCTTTAATACATTTACAGTTTCAAGATACAAATTAATTAATTTGTTAAATGCAAATAAGAAAAATGAAAATATAAAAATAAAAAATCCTATTATATGT
>MNRQ01000031.1 GCA_001916035.1 Clostridium sp. 27_14
TAACAATAGAACCAACAAATCAAACAGAAGGAGTAACATACACATCAGGAACCCAATCAGTAGCAACAGTAGGAGAAGATGGAACAGTAAATGCACTAACAGAAGGAACAACAAAAATAACAGTAAAAGGAAAAGTTTCAGGAGTATCAACAACATGTACAGTAACAGTAAAATCAAATAAAATAAATGGAGCAATAGAAGTAGGAGAATATGAAAAATATTACGGAAAGAAAGTAACAAATTATACAGCAGGAGGAAAAACATATAGAATATTCTATATAGATACAGAAGGAAAATTTGGAGATAAAAATACAGTATATTTAAAAGCAGACTGGACAGCAAATGATACATATTTAACAACATATACACCAAGTGGAACAGATTTAGAAACGTATAAAAAGTTAAATCCAAGCTGGGCAACACAAAGAGGAAATAGCACTTCAAGTTGGCATACAAATGAAAAAGCAGCAGCATGGTTATGTTCACCAAGCCAATGGACAATATATTGCGATACATCAAAAGCAAATTATGCAATAGGATCACCAACAGTAGAGATGTATGTGGCATCATATAATCAGGTATCACATACAACAGGAAATTATAAATTAGGAGCAACATACAGAGCAACAAATGTACCTGGATATATATATACATTAGATGGAAAACAACCAACTGGTTATAATGGTGATTATTCAACAAATGTAGATACATTAGATTATATAGGGTATAACAGTATGTATTGTGGAAAAACAGAAAATTGTTATAGGTGGCTTGCTTCTCCATCAGCTTATGACTATGAATATGTGTGTCTTGCAGGAGGCGGTAGTGCTAGCTTAGGCATCGACCACTATGGTCTTACCTATGGAATATGCCCATTAATTTCACTAAAACCAGACTTCCAGTTAGAAATAGAGCAATAAAATGTTATAATTAAGTAAGAAATAAAAAAGAGTATAGCGAATAAAATTTTAGAAAATAGCAAAAATCATTGCTATTTTCTTATTTTTTTAGTAAAATAAAAAAATGTAAAAAATATAATAAAAAAGAGGATAGAAAAATATGAAAATTGCAAACAACTGGAAAGATTATAAAATACTAGACATGGCAGAAGGTCAAAAATTAGAAAAATGGGGAGAAATAATACTATCAAGACCAGACCCACAAATAATATGGAAAGAAAAAACATATCCAAAAAAATGGAAAGAAATAAACGCAGTATATCACAGAAGCAAAACAGGAGGAGGAGCATGGGAATTCCATAAAAAAATGCCAAAACAATGGCAAATAAAATACAAAGAATTAACATTCAACATAAAACCAATGGGATTCAAACACACAGGACTATTCCCAGAACAAGCAGTAAATTGGGATTGGATGATGGAAAAAATACAAAAAAGTAAAAGAAAAGAAATAAAAGTATTAAATCTATTTGCATACACAGGAGGAGCAACAGTAGCATGTTTAGCAGCAGGAGCATCAGTATGCCATGTAGACAGTTCAAAAGGAATGACAACATGGGCAAAAGAAAATGTAGTATCATCAGGATTAGAAAAAAGACCAGTTAGATTTATAATAGACGATGTAGTAAAATTTGTTAACAGAGAAATAAGAAGAGGAAACAAATATGATGCAATAATAATGGACCCACCATCATATGGAAGAGGAGCAAAAGGAGAAGTATGGCAATTTGAAGAAAACATATATGATTTAGTAGAACTATGCACAAACGTATTATCAGACAATCCACTATTTTTCTTAATAAATTCATACACTACAGGAATTTCAAGTAAAGTAATAGAAGATATTTTAAAATTAACAGTTAACAAAAAAGTAAAGGGAACAGTAACATCAGGAGAAGTAGGATTACCAATGGAAAATTCAGAACTTGTACTACCATCTGGAATCTATGGAAGATGGGAAAAATAAAAAACAACACAGTTACAAAATTAAAACATCAAATATATATACATTTTAACAAAACAAAACAAAAATAAAAAATTAAAAATTTTATTGATATATATACCTTTGAACAAAGCAAGGAAGGAATGAAATTTGAAATGCAAAAATTGAATGTAATCTATGAAGACAACCATATTATAGTAGTAGAAAAAATAGTAAATGTACCATCACAATCAGACAAAACAGGAGATACAGATATGCTATCGATGGTAAAAAATTATATAAAAGAAAAATACAACAAACCAGGAAATGTATATATAGGGCTTGTACACCGCTTAGACAGACCAGTTGGAGGAGTAATGGTATTTGCAAAAACATCTAAAGCAGCATCAAGGCTAAGCAATCAAGTAAGAGAAAAAACAATGAAAAAACAATATTTAGCAGTAGTAGATGGAAAAATAGAAAAACAGAAGCGGAACATTAGAAAATTATTTATATAAGGATGAGAGAAACAATATAAGTAAAGTAGTAAAACCAGAAAAAAAAGGAGCAAAATATGCAAAACTAGACTATGAAGTTTTAGAATACAAACCAGACAAAGACTTAAGTTTAGTAAAAGTAAACCTACACACAGGAAGACACCATCAAATAAGACTACAAATGTCAAACTTTGGACACAGTATATTTGGAGATCAAAAATATGGAACAAGAGGAAAAGGCAAGCAAATAGCCTTATGGGCATATAACCTAGAATTTGAACATCCAGTAACAAAAGAAAAAATGCAATTTTCAGTGTTACCAGAAAATAACGGAACATGGAAATGGAATATAAATATATAATAATACTTATTATTTTATGTAAGAGACAAAGTAAAAAACATTAAAATTTGAATGTTTTTTATTTTGTCTTTTAAGCATTTATAAGCTGTTATAACAAAAACATAATATTGCCTCAAAAGCATTTTATGAAAAAGGCGAAATCTTTTGTAAAACGCAAAATCAAAAATAATGTATAGAATTTTAGACCTTTTATAAAAGTTTTGAATAATTTTAAAAAAATGATGATAAAATCATAACAGCTTAAGGGAATGAAGTGAGGTGAGAAAAAATGATTGATAAAATCTGTAAGTTTCTAACCAACAAAATGAGAGAAGAAATGCCAGACATAGATGATGAAAGAGCAGAAATAATAAACTATGGATTGAAAAACATTATAGGAGAAATACCAAAAATATTCATAATGCTAGGAATAGCTTATGCACTAGGTGTTTTGAAATTAGCATTAGAAACATTCTTAATTATTTTACCTTATCGAACATTTTCAGGTGGATTTCACTTAAAAACTCACATAGGATGCATAGTCTGTACAAGTTTAATGTATATAGGACCAGCATACTTAGCACAATATATAGAAATAACAGGAATAGTAAAAATAGTATCAATAATACTGATATGGATATTCGGAATAATAATGATCACACTATATGCACCAGCCGATACAGAAAATGTACCAATTTTAAGAAAAAGTGAAAGAAAACAAAAACAAATATTATCATACATAACTTTGACAATAGCTTTAATTGTAGCAGGAATTATAAAAAATGAAATTATTTCTAATATAATAATAATAGGATATTTTATTCAAACTTGTACAATTACAAGAATAGCATATAAAATCACAAAAAATAAGTATGGACACGAAGTATATGAAACAGCATCTTAATTTTTAATTAGTTAATACCTAAAACATTTGCCGGCAATGATTTAGTATTATATAAAATTTTTTAAAGGGGGAGTTCCTATGTTAAAATTTTTATCAAAAATAGCAGAAAAATATGCTAAAAACACAAATACAGCTTGCTTTGCTTGGTGTGTAATGCATCAACCAAAAATGCCAGCAAGTTTAATTAAAAAAGATTAATTAGTTATTAATTTTGGTTAAAATTTAATTTTAACCATACATATAATCTCAATGTTATTATGGGATATGGTTGTAAGATTAATTACAACCATTGAACTAGAAAAAAGAAGAGGAAACTCTTCTTTTTTCTAGTTCAAATATATTTCTAATTGTTGTTTAAATAAATCATCTGTTTTAGATGTGAATAAATTTATATTATTGTTTTTAGAAAGAATCTTTCTAACTTCCCATAAACCAATACCTGTATGATTTTCTTTTTCTGTAAAACCTTTATTAAATATTTCTTCTGTATCAACATCTTTATTAGAATAACTATTTTCAATTAAAATTAAATTTCTATTATTTCTTTCATCTTTTCTAAAAGATATATTAATTAATTTCTCTTTACTTTTTTCAGCAGCTTCTATAGCATTATCAAGTAATATTCCTAAAATTCTTGCAAATTCATAAATCTTCATATGCAAATCATTTAAATCTAACAAGAAATAAATATTTACATCAATACCTTTTTCTGTTGCTTCATGATATTTTGAAGTTAGTAAATTATAAATACCTGGATTATTAATACTATCAGGATTTAAAATATACAAGTTATTAACTTTTTCACAATCTTGCTCTAATTGTACATAATATTTTTTAAGACCGTCCATATCATCAGTATTAATATATCCACCAATTGTTGTTACTATATTATCAAAATCATGTTTGAAGCCTCTAACATTATCATGTAAAATATGTAAAGTTTTATTATATTCTTCAGCACTTTCTAATTGTGTAGTTGCAGTTTTTAATTTTATGATTTTAGAAATACTATATAAAGTAATTATAAAATATAGTAATAACATTGCAAAATTTGCAAAAGTAAATGTTAAAGGAAGTATATTAAGATACTTCATAGTAATAAAAATTTCTATAACAATATAAATCAAACCAAAAACAAGATTTGCTATTATTAAAGATTTTGTTTTCTTATCAAGTTCATCAATAATTCTTAAAGAAAGATGATTGTTTTTAATAATATAAATACAAATAAAAATAAACAAATACATAAATAACGCAAAAGGTATTTTATAAATAATAATACTTATTGCTTGATCATAAGTTATACCTAATAATGTAATATAAGGGTTAAAAAATAAATTTTGAGCTATAGTAAATATAAAACTTGGTAATAATCCACCTAATAATGTTTTTACAGCATTTGTTTTAAATATGCAATAAATAATAATAAAAGAAGCTAAATAGTTTATAATTACATTAAACGGACTTGGAATAAAAAATCCACTTAAAATCGTAACTAATGAAGTTATAACAATATACAATAAATTTTGTCTTTTATTCGTAGTAATATTAAAAATTGATTTTAACATATACAAAGTTAAAGGAATTTCCAAGAAAATTAACAAAGGTATAGATAATATCTTTATAAGTTCAGGATTTGGTGTACTAACAGCCACCCATAAATTATTTAAAAAATCTGTCATTTTTAAAAACCTCCAATATTTCATTTTTATATTTAGGACCAATATCACAAAAATCATTTTTCTGAAGATAAAGTCTATTCTCAACAGGATCAACATTAGTAACATTTTGAGAATTAACAATAAAAGACTTGTGACATCGAACAAAACTTTTAGGCAAAGAACTCTCAATCTTATTAAAAGAACTATAAATTTCATAATCCCTAGAAACCGTATGAAAAATCAACTTCATACCATCTCTTTTAATATAATTTATTTCACTAACATCAACAACAGTATTTTTATTATCAATTTTGATATACTTTTTAGGCAAGCCATTAACATCATCAAAAAGTCTAACAATAGTCTCCTCCAATCTTTCAGGAGTCAAAGGCTTAGCAATATAATCAAAAGTCTTAAACTTATAAGCCATCATAGCATATTCCAAATGACCAGTAGTAAAAATCAAATAAGCATTTTTATTTTTACGTCTAACAACCTCAGCAATATCCAAGCCATTTTTGCCATTCTTAAGATTAATATCCAAGATTAAAACATCAGTTTTATTATTATCAACATAATTTATAATCTCATCAAAATCATCAGATTTAAAACCAATAGAAGCATCAAAACCATGTTTAATAAAAATACTTTCTAACATTTTGGGAAGCTTATCTAAAATATTAATATTGTCATCACAAACAACAAAATTAAGCATAAAAATCACCCTTCTAAAAACAAATTTATTAAAAAATTAAAGTTCGACAAAAAGAAGCAAATTACCTAAAATTTTCCAATAATATTTATAATATAATGCAAAAATTTCATATTGTCAATAGAAAAGCAGTAAGTTTATCCAAAAGGTAAAAAACTACAGCCTGTGGTGGTAGAAAATATTATCCACAAAAAGTAAATGGAATAAAATGGAAAACATAAAAAGAAGGCAACATAAAAATAAATAAAATAAAAATGAAAGCATAAAACAGAAAAAAGTAACATAGAATTTACAAAAGAAAAATATTATTAAGAAAAATATTTTACAAAAGAAAAATCGTGCTACAAAATTAATGTTTTTAAATAAAGTAAAAAGTTAGGAGTGACGGTATTGAAGAAAAATCAAAAAATACTATTATGGTTACTAATAATAACAATATTATCTGTAGGATATTTAATAGAAGAAAAAGAAAATGTAAAAATAGTAAACACACAAAATGTAAGCAACAAAAAAATAGGTTGGGGAATAAAAAGAGCAAACAACCATGAACAACCAGATCTAGGAAGCAAAAATATTAAAATGCTAAAAGAAAATAATGGAATAGCAATAGGAAACAAAGAAAGTAAAAAAATATACTTAACATTTGACGAAGGTTACGAAGCAGGATATACAACACAAATATTACAAACATTAAAAGAAGAAAATGTAAAAGCAACATTTTTTATAACAGCACACTATGTAAACACACAACCAGAATTAGTAGGAAAAATGATAGAAGAAGGACATATAATCCGGAAACCACACTGTAAAACATAAGAGTCTACCAGATTTATCAGACGAAGAAATAAAAACAGAATTACTAACAATTCACCAAACAATTAAAGAAAAATACAATTATGAAATGAAATTTATGAGACCACCAATGGGAGAATTTAGTGAAAGAACATTAATAAACACAGCAAACTTAGGCTATAAAACAGTAATGTGGTCATTTGCATATAAAGACTGGGAAGAAAAAAAGCAACCACAAGAACAAGAAGCACTAAAAATAATAACAGAAAACTTTCACTCAGGGGAAATAATGTTATTACACGGAAATTCTAAAACAAATACTAATTTATTAGCACAAATCATAAAACAAGCAAGAGAACAAGGATATGAATTTGCATCATTAGAAGAATATCAAGAATAATAAAAAGTTAAAAAATAACTAAAATTCATACCAACATATATAATTTCAAAAAATACATTCAATACCATAAAAATCAAGAAAGACAAAAATTTAAAATAGATATAAGCAAAAAGAAAGAAGTGATTAATATCAAAGAAAAGAAATTCAAAAAAATAGACAAATTTTTAGAAATTCCAAAAGAAATATACTCAAACGAAGTAAAAATTACTATACATGGATTTGATGAAATTATAATAGAAAACTTTGAAGGAATTATAGACTATGAAGAATTTTTTATAAGAATAAAAACACAAAATGGAATAGTAATTTTAAATGGATATGGATTTAATTTAGTAAACCTATCAAACGCAGATGTTAAGGTAACTGGAAAACTAGAAAGTATAGAACTTGAAAGAACAGTGGAGGAAAATGAATGTTAATAAAAGTTTTATTATGCTATATATTTGGGTATATTAGAGTATCAATAGAAGGATATTATATAGAAAGATTTATAAATATATGTAACAACAAAAAAATTATTATATGGAATATAAAAAGAGACAAAAACATAAAATTATACTTCAATATATCAATAAATGACTTTAAAAAAGCAATCAAAATAGCTAAAAAGTTAAAATGTCACACAAAAATAGAAAAAAAGTGTGGCTTACCTTTTTTATTAAATAAATATAAAAAAAGAAAAATTTTCGCAATACTACTAATAATATTTACTGTATCAATTGGAATAATATCAAATTTTATATGGAACATAGAAATACAAGAAGAAGGGCAAAACAACACAGAAGAAATATATAAAGACATAGTAGAAGCAGGGTTAAATATAGGAACATTAAAATCAAAAATAAATTCAAAAGAAATAATTAATAAAGTACGATTGAAAAGAAAAGACATAGCATGGATGGGGATAGAATTAAAAGGAACAAATGCAATAGTAAAAATAGTAAAAGCAGATGCAAAACCAGAAATAATAGATGACACAGAATATTGCAATATTGTATCAGACAAAATAGGAGTAATAACAAAAATCAATGCACAAAATGGAACAGCAAATGTAAAAGTAGGAGACACAGTAAATGCAGGAACAATACTAATTAATGGATGGTTAGAAGGAAAATATACAGGAATTAGATATGTACACGCAAAAGGAGAAATAGAAGCAAAAATTTGGCATACAAAATACCAATTTATACCATACAACACTACGGAAATAAGAGAAACAGGAAATACAGAAAAATTTTATTCAATAAAATTTAATAAATTTGAAATAAATTTTAAAAAAAGGGTTTCAAAATTCAAAATTTATGATACAATAGAGACGGAAGAAAAATTCAGACTATTTTCAGATTTTTATTTACCAATATCTGTAAAAAAAGTAGTAAACAAAGAACAAGAAGAAAAACAAAAAAAATATAATCAAGAACAAGCGAAAGACTTAGGGATAAAAGAATTAGAACAACAATTAGATAATGAAATAGAAGACAAAACAAAAATTGTAAATAAAAATATAAACACTTATGAAAAAGAAAATGGGCTGGAAGTCTATGTGACTTATGAAGTATTAGAAAGCATAGGGACAAACGAAAAAATAGTTTTTTGAAGGGATTGAGGTACATGGAAGAAAGAAGTTTAAAAATTACAGGAGCAGATACAGGATTTTTTAACAAGTTAACAAAAACGTTAACAAGGATGTTGATACCAACAAAAATAGGAATAAACGGAATGGTAATAACCATAAAGAGAAATGCAATGTTAAAAACTTATGAAGCATTTTCAAAAGAAAGCCAAGAATACAACAATGACGAACTAGAAAAAAAATTTGACTCAGCATACACAGTATATTTAGAAGCATTAGACAAACACATAATGGACTCAATATACAAAAAAGTAAGAAATGGAACAGCATCAGACTTTGAAAAAGAAGCATTATCAAAATACTATGAAGTAACAAGTCTAAAAGAAAAAGACTATATAGACTATAAATATAGAAAACAAAAATATTTAATAGACCTTGACTGGCAAGGAATAAATGCAAACAGCAAAGAAAAAATAAAACAAAAATATATATCATTTTACATATACAAAATGGACAGTTTATACAAATCAATATTAAAAAATTATTCAATAAAATTAGCAGACACAACAAATGCTTATGACTCAAGCAAAGAATGGATATACACAAAAATATTCTACACACTTGAAGAATACATAGAAAACATATTATCATTAAAAGTAGAAAACTATGACGAGGAATTTAAAGGAATAAAAGACGACTACGAAAGATTCCAAAGTTTTACAGTAGGAAAGTTAGACACAAGAGACAATATAGAAAAAAATATGATATTATTAGGAATAAGCAGAAAGCTATTTACACATAGCATACCATTAATAGTAGCAGAACAATGCTATGAAAAATTATTAAAAGACGCACGTATTTTAGTACAAGACACAAAAATAGCAAACAAAAGAGAAAAAGCATATAATATGCTAATAAACCTAATAGAAGACTACAATGTAAGATTATTATCAACCAAAGTATTTTGGGAAGATTTATCAAAAAGAGATGAATACAAAAAATTCTGGGACAAGTATCAAAAAATAGCAAAACTAAAAGAAACAGACTTTATAGAATATGTAAAACAAAAAGAAATACTATTTATAAAAGATGACTTAAAGAAAATACATGACGAAAACAATAAAGTAGACTATTCAAAATTAGAAGTATACTATAAAAGAAAATTACTAGATTACGGACAAATAAAAGAAATAAAAAACAGCTATAAATCTTATGGAAAATATTTAGGCAAAATCCGTAATACTGTAAACAAATTAAGTGCATAAAAAGGAAATGATAAAAATGTGTGAAATAATATATGAAGATGTAGAACCAAATGAAGAATATGAAAAAACAATAAAAAAAGTTTTAGAAGAATGTTATAAAACAGAAAATCTAACAAACTCAAAACTAATAATAACAATAACACTAACAACACCAGAAAAAATAAGACAAATAAACAACGAATATAGGCAAATAGACAAAGCAACAGATGTACTCTCATTTCCTATGTTTGAAAAAACAGAATTAGACGAAAAAATAAAAAAACAAGAATTTTTACATGAAGATGTATTAGGAGACATCATAATTTCAGTACAAAAAGTAGAAGAACAAGCAAAAGAATATGGACACAGTTTTGAAAGAGAATTAAGTTACATGGTAGTACATGGATTTTATCATTTAATGGGATATGATCACATAGAAGAAAAAGACAAAATAATAATGAGACCAAAAGAAGAAAATGTACTTAGTAAATTAGGCATTACAAGAGAAAAAGAATAAAAATTCTTTCGCACTAAATGTAAAACTAAGGAAGGAATGATGATAAAATGGAAAAAGGCAACGCAAAAACAGCAATAATAATACTAGTAATACTAATAATTCTAGCAGGAGGATTTTTAGGATACAAAATTGTAGAAAACAAAAACAAAAATGTAGAAACTGCAAATGAACAAAATGAAGAAAATAATGTAATAATTACAGGAATCAGTAAAAAAGAAGAAAAACAAGTACAAATATATAATGGAAAAGATAGACCAATAGCAGTAATGATAGACAACCACAACCAAGCATGGCCACAAGTAGGACTTCAAAAAGCATATATGGTATATGAAGCAATAGCAGAAGGAGGAGAAACACGACTAATGGCAATGTTTAAAGGAGTAGATGTAGAACAAATAGGACCAGTACGTAGCTCAAGACATTACTTTTTAGACTATGCAATGGAAAATGACGCAATATATGTTCATTTTGGATGGAGTCCACAAGCACAAAGTGATATAAAAAAATATTCAATAAACAATATAAACGGAATAGAAGAAGATGGAACAACATTTTGGAGAACCAAAAAGAAATCAGCACCACACAATGCACTAACAAGCACAGAAAAAATATTAAAATCAGCACAAAACAAAAAATATAGAACAACATCAACAAAAGAAAGTGTACTAAAATATGTAACAGACGAAGTAAATTTAGAAGATGGAGAAAATGCAACATCAATAACAATACCACACTCTAATTTACAAACAGTAAAATATGAGTATGATGAACAAAACAAAGTATACAAACGTTATGCAAGAAAAAAAGCACAAACAGACTGGACAACAGGAGAAAACCTAACAACAAAAAATATAATAATAACAATGTGTGATAACGAAACACTAGACGATGGAGAAAATAAAGGCAGACAAACATTAAAAAACATAGGAACATTTAATGGATATTACATAACAAACGGAAAAGCAATAAAAATAAAATGCATAAAAAAAGCAAGAAACGAACAAACAATTTATGAAGATTTGCAAGGAAATGAAATAAAAGTAAATGATGGAAATACATGGGTAAACATTTGTCCAACAGATGCAAAAATTGTAATAGAAGGCTCAGAAGAAACTGAGCAAGAAAACACAAAAAACAATATATAAAATTGTGCATAGTAGAAGAAGAGCAACAATGAAAACACTTATATTTTTATTAAATAAATAGAAAACAAAAAAATCAGAAAAATAAAATATTTAAGTTATAAAGAAAGGAAAAAATAAAAATGAATGTATATGACATAGCTAATGATTTAGCACAACAAATAAAAAAATCAGAAGAATATGTAAACTACAAAATGGCAAGAGAAGCAATAAAACTAAACAGCAAACTATCAGAAGAAATAAAAAACTTTGACCAATTACGTTATCAAACACAAATAGAAGTAATGCAAACAGGAAAAAATGACCCAGAAAAACTACAAAAAGTACAAGATAAATATGCAGAACTAATAGAACAAAACGATGCAAAAAGATATTTTGAAGCAGAAACAAGATTTAATGTCCTAGTAGCAGACATAAACAAAATTATAGGAGAAGCAATAAAAGACGTAATGGAATAAAACACAATATATGTAATGCATAGATACAAAAGTAAGAAAGGAATGAAAAAATAATGGAATTTCTAATAATTTCACTACTAAGCATAATCCTAATATTTGTACTATTTGCCATATTTGGAGTCAACATGAAAAAGCTAAAAGAAATGACAAACATAAAAGAATTAGACAAAATAAGTGATAAATATCCAAGCAACATAAAAATATGTAAAGAATACCTAAAAAAATTAAAAAATGAAGAAGTAAAAATAGAAGAAAACGAAGGATCAGACGCAACAGTATATATAGCAATAACAAACAAAATATCAATAGGAAATCTAAGAAATAGCTATACACGAATACAAACAATAGCACATGAATGTCTACACTCAATACAAAACAGAAAAATACTATTATTTAACTTCATATTTTCAAATATATATTTAATATACTTTTTTGCAGTATTAATCATAGCAATATTCGGAAAATTGCCAAACCAAATGGCATGCATTACAACATTAGCAATACTAGGAATAGTATATTTAATAATAAGAATGTACCTAGAAAATGATGCAATGATAAAAGCAAGATACTTAGCAAAAGAATATATGGAAGAAAAAGAAATATCAACAAAAGAAGAAATAGAAAAAATGATACAACAATATGATATAGTAAATGATTTAGGAATAAAATGTGTTCATTATCAATTAGCATTAAATGTTTTAGCCAAAATAGCAATAGTAAGTCTAGTATGTTTTTGGAGATAACAAAAGCAATAAAGTAATGACACATAGAAGAATAAGAAAAACAAAAGTGCCCAACATAAAACCCAAAAAATAAAAAAATATAAAAAAACACTTGACAAATTTAAAGATATGCCGTATAATCTTTTTTGTCAAGAGAAATGCAGGTGTAGTTCAATGGTAGAACCTCAGCCTTCCAAGCTGATGACGTGGGTTCGATTCCCACTACCTGCTCCAAATATCTCTTAAAAAATAATTAAAATCAAATACACACGCAGGTGTAGTTCAATGGTAGAACCTCAGCCTTCCAAGCTGATGACGTGGGTTCGATTCCCACTACCTGCTCCATTTGAAATCAACTTACGGACTTAAAAGTTCGTAAGTTTTTATTTTATATAAAACTTTAAAAGTTCTCTTTCTAGAAAGGAGGACTTTTTTCATGCTTGAATTTAAAGTAATTGAAAAACTAAAAACTAATAAAGATTTAA
>MNRQ01000032.1 GCA_001916035.1 Clostridium sp. 27_14
TATAACGAAATATGATTATGGAAAAATACTTCAAAAACTAGAAAACGAGATAAAATTAATAAATAACAATATTGATCAAATGTATGTTGATAAATTAAACAATAAAATAAGTGAAGAAATGTATGAAAGGTTATTCTCGAAACTAAAAAATGAAATAAAGCAAAAAGAAAACGAATACATAGAAATTAAAAGACAAAAAGACGAATCAAAAAAAGATGATACCGAAAAAATAAAAAGTGTTATACAAGAGTTTTTGAGTTTAAATAAGCCAACATCAGAAATTATGAAAGTAATTATCAATAGAATTGAAATTCACCAAGATAAACAAGTGGATTTGTATTTCAATTTTAAACAATTAAATAATCTAAAAAAAAGCACATAGGGCTAATTTAATTTTAAATATTAGATTAGTCAAAAATAAAGATTAAAACTGCCTATTTTTATATCAACCAGAAGCAATAAGTATGTCAGACAGAATAATAGTACTAACAGAAAGACCAGGAACAATAAAAGACATACACAAAATAAACTTCGAAATAGAAAATAGAAATCCAATAAACTGTAGAGAAAACCCTAAATTCAGTAAATATTTCAATATGCTCTGGAAAGAATTAGGGGTATCAACAGGAAGGAATGTGATGAAAAATGATAAGTGAAAGAAAAAAATATTTAAAGAAAAAAAGAAAGGAAAAAATACTAGTATTTATAGTTCAAATAGGAGTATTAATAACATTTTTAGGAATCTGGGAACTACTAGCAAACAATAACATAATAGACAGTTTCATAACAAGCCAACCAAGTAGAATATGGAAAACACTAACAAATTTAGGAGCAAACGATTTAATAAAACACATACAAGTAACAACTTATGAAACAGTAGTAGGATTTTTATTAGGAACAGGAATGGGAATAATAATAGCAATAATACTATGGTGGTCAGGATTTTTAGCAAAAGTATCAGAACCATACCTAGTAGTTTTAAACAGTTTACCCAAAGTAGCATTACGGCCCAATAATAATTATATGGGTACGGAGCAGGAACACCAGCAATTATAGTAATGGCAGTAGCAATATCATTAATAGTAACAATATTAGAAAATCTAAATGGATTTATAAGAACAGATGAGAATATAATAAAAATGGCAAAAACATTTAACGCAAGCAAAATGCAAATACTAGCAAAAATTGTAATACCAGCAAATATATCAACATTTATAAACTCATTGAAAGTAAATATAGGACTATCATTAGTAGGAGTAATATCAGGAGAATTTTTAGTATCAAAAGCAGGATTAGGATATTTAATAGTATATGGAGGTCAAGTATTTAAGCTAGATATAGTAATGACAAGTGTAATAATATTAGGAATATTAGCAGGAATAATGTATTTATCAGTACTATTAATAGAAAAATTTATAAATCAAAAAAACCATATTCTCAATAAAATAAACAAAAAAACATAAAATAAAAAAACAATAGAAAAATCTCAAATATTAAGACTTTTCTATTGTTTCTATTTATTATATATTTCTTTTCTATGTCCAATTTCTAAAACTAAAACTATTACATTTTCATCTTGTATTTCACATATTACTCTATAATCGCCAATTCTATATCTCCACTGACCAGACTTATTTTCTACCAAACCTTTACCATGAACTCGAGGATTTTCAGTATTCTCAATATTTTTTTCTAACCATCCAATTATTAATGCAGATATATGTTTATCCAATTTTTTTAATTGTTTTTTTGCTTTATCCGTAAAAAGTATTTTATACTTCATCTATAAACCCAACTCCTCTTTTACTTCATCTAATGTATAAGTTTTAGGATTTTTCTTATATTCATTTATAGCTTTTTTATAACACTCTAAATCATATTCATCTTCAATTTTTTCCATTACAGCATTTCTTATTAAATCTGATAAAGAAATATTATTCATATCTGCATACGCTTTTATTAATTCTGTATCTTTATCACTTAACCTTACTGAAATAGTCATAAAAATCAACTCCCTTCATAATTATTGTACTACAACGTAATACAAAAGTCAACAATATTTATACTATTTTATTCAAATGTGAATAATATATTCAAGACAATAAAAAATTCAAAAAATAACCAATCAAAAAGTAAAGACAAAATAAAAAAAATTTGATACAATGTAAAAAGCGAAGCAAATAGAAAAAACAAAGAATGAAAGGAAAAAAGATGATAAAAAGATATAAACAAACAGAAATAGAAAAAATAGTACAAATACTAAAAAATGACGGAATTATAAGTATACCAACAGACACAGTCTATGGAATTTGTGCAAGAATAAATTCAAAAGTAGCACACGACAAATTAATAAAAGCCAAAGAAAGACCAATCAACAAATCATTCCCAGTCATGTGCGAAAATGAAGAACAAATAAAAAGTATAGCAATAGCAGACCAAAAAGCAGAAAAACTAATAAAAACATTTATGCCAGGCCCAATCACAATAGTATTAAGAAAAAAAGAAGAATTACCAAATTACATAACAAATGGAAAAGACACAATTGCAATAAGAATGGCAACATCAAAAACAATAGAAGAAATAATAAATAAGCTAGGAAGTCCAATATTTATGACAAGTGCTAACCAAAGCGGAAAAAAAGAATGCACAAACTTAGAAGAAATAGAAAAAAATTGCCCACTATTAGACGGAATAATAGAAGGAACTGTAATTTTTTCTAAAGGAAGCACAATAGTAGACTGCAGCTCAGACAAAATAAAAATATTAAGAGAAGGACCAATATCAAAAGAACAAATAAAAAATGCCTTGAAAAAAAAGTAAATTCAATATATAATATAAACAGAAAAAAGAAAGAAAGGAAGAAGCAGATGAAAAAAGAAGAAAGAAATAAAGGAGTAACACTAGCAACATTAGTAATAACAATAGTAGTATTATTAATATTATCAGGAATAACAATAAACTATGGAGTATCAAACATAAAAAGAGCAAAAATACAAAACATAAAAACAAACATGTTATTAATAGAAGCAAAAACAAAAGAATATGTAGAAAATGCAAATTACGATTTAGGAATAAAACCAAATGAAGCAACAGCAGAAATGAAAGAAAAAGCAATAAGTGAATTAGAAGGAGAAGGAAAAGGAACAAAAGTAACAACATCAAGTAGTATCAGTACAGAATTAAACATAATGGGAATAACATCAGAAGAAATAAGTAATGGAAATGTATACCAAATATCAACAACAGATTTAGAAAAAATGGGAATAAAAGGAGTAGAATCAAGCGAAAAAAAAGGATGGTATATAGTAGTATATGATATAACAAACTCAAATGTAAAAATATATAACACAAAAGGAATAAAAACAAACAACAACGAAACTAAATACTGTTTAGACGACATAAGAAACGAAGAATAGAAATAAATTTGTAAATAAGGCCAAGCCACAATTCTTACATTATACTAAAATCAGGAAGGAAACAAAAAATGAAAGAAAAAGAACTAGAAAGACTAACAAATCTAAAAATAATAGAAAACGAATTACACCAAAAAGGATTCAAAAATATTTGTGGAATAGACGAAGCTGGAAGAGGACCATTAGCAGGCCCTGTTGTAGTTGCAGGAGTAATAATGCCAGCAGACTCAATGATAGAAGGAGTAAATGACTCAAAAAAAGTATCAGAGAAAAAAAGAGAAGCACTATATGACATAATAATAAAAGAAGCAATAAGTTATTCAGTGGCGATAATAGGACAAGATGTAATAGACGAAATAAACATATTAAATGCAACAAAAAGTGGAGTAACACAAGTAGTAGAAGGATTAGATATAACACCAGATTTAATAATAATAGATGCATTAGAACACATAGACACAAAAGGAGTACCATATGAATCAATAATAAAAGGAGACGCAAAATGTTACTCAATAGGAGCAGCATCAATAATAGCCAAAGTAACAAGGGACAGAATAATGAGAGAATGGGACACAATATATCCACAATACGGATTTGCACAACATAAAGGATACGGCACAAAAATGCACATGCAAGCAATAAGAGAATATGGATTAACGCCAATACACAGAAGAAGTTTTACCAAAAACATATTACATCAATAAAAGAAAAGGAATGTAAAAAACTTATGAATATTTTAGAAATAATAGAAAAGAAAAGAGACAAAAAAGAATTAACTGAAGAAGACATAAAATTTTTCATAAAAGGATATACATCAGGGGAAATAGCAGACTATCAAGCAGCAGCACTAATAATGGCAATATATATAAATGGAATGACAGACAAAGAAAGTACAAATCTAACAATGGAAATGGCAAACTCAGGAGATATACTAGACTTATCAAAAATAGAAGGAATAATAGTAGACAAACACTCAACAGGGGGAGTAGGAGACAAAGTATCAATAATACTATTACCACTTATAAGTTCATTAGGAGTAAAAGTTGCCAAAATGTCAGGAAGAGGACTAGGATTCACAGGTGGAACAGTAGACAAAATGGAATCAATACCAGGGTATAGAACACAATTACCAGAAGAAGAATTTATAAAAAATGTAAAAGAAATAGGAATAAGTATGATTTCACAAACACAGAACATAGCACCAGCAGACAAAAAGATATATGCACTAAGAAATTCAATATCATGTGTAGAAAGCATACCACTTATAGCATCAAGCATCATGAGTAAAAAAATAGCAAGTGGAGCACAAAAAATAATGTTAGAAGTAACTTATGGAAAAGGCGCATTCATGAAAACAAAAGAAGATGCAAAAAAATTAGCAGAACAAATGGTAAGAATAGGAAAACTAGCAAACAGAGAAACAACATACATATTAACAGACATGAACCAACCATTAGGATATACAATAGGAAATACACTAGAAACGATAGAAGCAATTAAATTTCTAAAAGGAGAAGAATTACCAGAAGACCTAAAAAAAGTAGTAATAGACTTAGGAGCAAACATGATAAAATTAGCAGGACTAGGAAACAACATAGAAGAAAACAAAGAAAAAATGCTAAAACAAATATATAACAGACAAGCATTTAACAAATTTAAAGAAATGGTAAAAATTCAAGGAGGAGACACAAGCTACTTAGAAAACACAGAAAAATTTGAAAAAGCAAAATATAAAACAGATATAATAAGCAACAGAAGCGGAAAAATAAAAGAAATACCAGCAGACATCATAGCAAAATATGTATGTAATTTAGGAGCAGGAAGAGTAAAAAAAGAAGACAAAATAGATATGGCAGTAGGAATAATATTATCAAAAAAGAATGGAGATAGTATAAAAGAAGGAGAAAAAATACTTACAATTCATAGTAACAAAAAAATAGAAGATGCAAATTTAGAAACATTTAAAATATTAATAGAATAAAAACTATAGTTTTAAATAGATATGTCACAAGAATATTGAAAATAAAATATTGAAAAACAACAATTAAAATGTTATAATAAAAAAGGAAAAAGTAAAAATAACATAAATAAAAAATTTATGAAAGGAATGAACAATTATGAAAAAAGATAAAAATACACAAACAAAAAAGAGAAGAGAATACAATGCAGGAAGAATATTCGGAAAAATAATGGCAGGAATACTAGTAATATTTATGCTAGCAGGAACATTTGCAACACTAATATTTGCATTAATGTAAGAAATTAAAAAAACTAAATAAAAAAGAAGGAGGATATGCTAGTTATAAAACTAGCATAAACTAGTATATATGGGAAATGTAGGAACAATAACACCTGTAAAAGCAACAAACTGGGAAACTTTTTATAACGAAAATATATTAGGATATTTTCAAAACCTAAAAGGAAATCCATTTGAACTAATAACACTAATAATAGACTTAGCAATTGTAATATTTTTATTTTACTGGTTTTTTAAAGCAGTAAAAGGATCAAGAGCATGGCAACTAATCAAAGGAATAGCATTATTGCTAGTAGCAACATGGATAAGTGGATTCTTAAACTTTAGAATATTAAATGCAATACTAACAGCAATAATGAATATAGGATTAATAGCAGTAATAATAATATTCCAGCCAGAACTAAGAAGAGCACTAGAACAATTAGGAACAAACAAATTCACTAAATTTTTTGGAATAGACTCAGACCTAGCAACAAAAACAAAAGAAGACATATACAAAGTAGTAATAGCAACAGAAGAACTAGCAAAATCAAAAACAGGAGCACTAATAGTACTAGAAAGAGATATAAACATTCAAGACATAGAAAACACAGGAGTACCAATGAATGCAGAAGTATCACCACAATTACTAGTAAACATATTTGTGCCAAAAACACCATTACATGACGGAGCAGTAGTTATAAGTAATAACAAAATAGCAGCAGCAGCATGTGTGCTACCATTAGCAGACAATGTTGATGTAGGAAAAGGACTAGGAACAAGACATAGAGCCGCAATAGGAATATCAAAAGAATCAGACGCAATAGCAGTAGTAGTATCAGAAGAAACAGGAAAAGTATCTGTCGCAAAAGACGGAACACTAATAGCAGATGTAAGAGAAGATGTATTAAAAAAGATACTAATAAGCAATATAGTAACAAAAAGATTTGCAAATCCAAACACAAAAAGCAAAAACAGATTTACAAAGATAAAAGAAAAAATAGTAAAGAACAAAAATAAAAATGAAAAAACAGAAGAATAAAACACAAATATAATATAAAAAGATAATAAAAGTATATAAAGAAATAATATAAAAATAGAACTTGAAAATAAAATTCAAGTTTTATTTTATTAAAATGAATGGAGAGCAAGAATGAGAAACATAAAACTAACAATAGAATATGATGGAAAAGATTTCAATGGATGGCAAAAACAACCTAACAAGCTAAACATACAAGGAAGTATAGAACAAGCAATAAGTCAAATAACAGGAGAAGAAATAGACTTACAAGCATCAGGAAGAACAGATGCAGGAGTACACGCATTAGGACAAGTAGCAAACTTTAAAACAAACTCACAAATTCCAATAGAAAAATTTGCCATAGCAATAAACACAAAATTAAAAAGAAGTATCAGAATAATAAAAGCAGAAGAAGTAGACGAAAAATTTCACAGTAGACTATCATGTAAAAGAAAAACTTATAGATACATAATAAACAACTCAGAACAAGGAACTGCAATATACAGAAACTTAGAAACAAACATACCAAACCATTTAGACGAAGAAAAAATGAATGAAGCAGTCAAATACTTTATAGGAGAACATGATTTCAAAGCATTTAAAGCAAGTGGAACAAGTAGCAAAAGTAGTGTAAGAACAATATATGAAGCAAAAGTCTATAGAAATGCAGAAAAAATATATATAGAACTAACAGGTAATGGATTTTTATACAATATGGTACGAATTATAGCAGGAACATTGGTAGAAGTAGGATTAGGAAAAATAGAACCAACAGAAATTCCAAAAATAATAGAATCAAAAAATAGAGAAAAAGCAGGAAAAACATTACAACCACAAGGACTATACTTAGTAAAAGTTGAATACGAAAACTAAAAAACAAAAAACAAAAAATAAGTAATGTGCAGTAATATTTTTATATATTATAAAGATATTTCAGAACTTTCTTAAGATATTAAAACAAATAGTAATTATTTTCACAAAAAAGCCATAAGTTACATAATATATAAAAAGAAAAGGAGAAATGGTTTCAAAAAAATAATTACTATTTTTTAACCTATCCAAGCCTTAAAAGAAAGGAATGTGATTAAATTGAACACACTACTTATTTATTTTGCACTTCCTATAGCAGTTATAATATTTTCAATAGTATTGCAAAAAGTATTCAGATGTCCAATAATAGTAGCAAGTATTATATTTGCAATATTTTTAGTAGTTGCATTTCTAGTAGACGTAGCCAACTTTTTAGTAGCAACAATAGCATATACGATATTATCATTTATAACAGCATATCTTACAATGCTAATATGCAGAATATTAAATACCTTAGAAAACAATAATAATGGAAGTAATAACAATTGCAATAATAGTTGCAATAATAGTTGCAATAATAGTTGCAATAATAGTTGTTGCAACAGAATAAACAGCACAGCAGTAAATAACAACGAAACACAACTAACAAGTGGAACAATACAAATAGGAACAAACGGAACAAGTTGTACATGTAATGAAAACAACACAATATCTGTAGTAGCAAATGTAACGCCAAATTCAAATAATAACGGAAGAACAGGAAGATTTTCAGGATGTTATAGAAGATAATAATCAGGAGCTCTAAAAATATTCAAATTACAAATGCTATAGCAGGTAATCTTGCAAAAAGCACTCTTTTATGTTATTATACATAAAGGGGTATTTTTTGTATATTATTAAAGCTATACAACCTTTTTTAATATATAAAACTATAATACGAAGAACTAAAAAATTATAAACCATCAGAAAGGAGCAAAAAATGATAGAAATAATAAAAGATACATTAATAGATAACATAAAACTGCTACCATTTTTATTTATAACATATATATTAATGGAATACATAGAACATAAAATGGGAAAAAAATCAAAAGAAATAATAAAAAAATCAGACAAATATGGACCATTATTTGGAAGCATATTAGGCATATTTCCACAATGTGGATTTTCGGTATCAGCAACAAACTTATATGCAGCAAGAGTAATAACACTAGGAACACTAATATCTGTATATTTATCAACATCAGATGAAATGCTACCAATATTTATTTCTGAATCAGTTTCACCAATCATAATTCTAAAAATATTAGGAACAAAATTAATAATAGGAATAATAGCAGGATTTATAATAGATTTAGTAATAAGACTAATAAAAAGAAAACAAACAAATCCAACAGGTGAAGACAAAGAAATAAATCAAGAAGACGAAATAAAAGACTTATGTGAAGAAGAACACTGCCACTGCAACGAATCAGGAATAATAAAATCAGCATTAAAACATACAATAAACATATTCTTTTTTATAATATTAGTAACATTCATAATAAACATAGTAGTACATTTTATAGGAGAAGAAAACATATCAAAAATATTAATGAACAAGCCAATTATAGGACCAATAATATCAGCATTAATAGGGCTAATTCCAAACTGTGCAGCATCTGTTATACTTACAAATATGTATTTACAAAAAGTTATATCATCATCAAGTTTAATAGCAGGATTATTAACAGGAGCAGGAGTAGGACTAGCAGTTTTATTTAAAACTAATAAGGGTATAAAAAACAATATAAAAATAGTAACTTTATTATATACAATAGGTGTAATTTCAGGAATAATATTAGAAATTATAGGATTTAAAATTTAAAATATTATAATGTAAAAGAAACTACCAAAAAAGAAGTGAACCAAGATTATTAAACTTTTTTATCTAATAATTTAAGTTCACTTCTTTTTAAGTAGTCTTTTTTACTTTTACATATCTAATTTTTTTACATTAATTAATTATTATCATTTTTCTTACCTTTTTTCAAATTAACAACTATAGCATTCTCATCTTCGAAAATATATTTTGAATCTGTACTATCAATTTGAACAGGATCAAACTCATTTCTATCATCTAAAAAATCAAGTTTTTTAGGATTAAATTTTTCCTTTTTAGAATCATCATTTGATGTATCAACATCATCTGGAGAATTAGTATATTTTGCAAAATCATATTTTTTAATTTTTTGAGGTTCCTTATATTTTGAATCTAAGAATCCCATTTTACCTTGACCTGCAAGAGGTTTGCCACTTTCTGATCTAAGTTTAAATGCACAATCCTTTAAACTAAATGACTGTAATTTACCTGCTGAGAAGTTAGCAACAAATTTCCAAGAAACATTACCATGTTTTGAATCATAAGCACCTTTTGCAAAATCAATAGTATCAGAAAAGCTCCACTCTCTATGTTGACCCATTTCAGTAGACCACCATTCCAAATCCTCCTTAGTAGCATGACCAGTAAATATTTTATTTGCACAGTTTGCCAAAATAGTTTGTCTAAAATTATCTTTAGAACCAGGAGCATTTAATTGTGCCAAATTCTGAGCAGAAATAGTTGCACCTACTTTGTATTTTCTAAACATTGTAAATATTGGTTCTGTAGATTTACTAATAAAATCAGGAAACTCATCAATATACAAGAAGTAAGGAGTTCTAGAACTTTCAGTACCAGGTCTTCTTAAAACCGCATTTTCAAAAGCAATTAAGAAGAACAATCCCAAAGCCTTATGACTTGTAGCACCTAAATCACCTCTTCTAGTACAAACAAATATCAATTCACTATTTTTTAAAACATTATCAAAATTTATATTATTATGTCTGTTACAAAGAATAGATTTTAAACCATCTAATCTAAGCAAATTATCTAACTGAGAAACAGCAGTATATAAAAATTTTTCAGTTAATTCTTTACCAGAACCATTACTATAAAAATTCTTTTTAAAATAAGCTATTTGATTAGCATGTTTTTCTTTCAAAGTTTCATCATGAGCCATAATTTCACACATTTTTTCAACTAATTCAAAATTTGTAAGCATTTTTAACATATCATTCAAATTAGGAAGAGCACCTTCATTCATTCTAGGATACATCTCTTTCAATAAAATTGATACATTTTCTATAGCCTGCAAAATAACATCTTCTCTATATGCTTCTTGAACTTCTGTATGAGTATCATTATACATAGCTTTTAAAGCAGAAGAAATAGTAGTAGCAATTATATAAGGATCATCATATACAAAAGGATTTATACCAATAGAATTAATATCTGAAGGATCTACTATATGATAAGTAAAACCAAAATTCTCAGCAACATCAATCATATGATTTGAAATATCCTTATCAGGTGACATTACAGTAACACCACAATTCCTATAAGTTAATTCAGGTTTATCAGATAATATCATTTTTTTCATATATGATTTATAAACAGTTTCTTTTCCATAAGCAGGAGAAAGCATACTCAAATTAAAATTCTTATTTAAAAAATCATTACTATAAGGTTTATTCAAAACAGCAATTTTTGTTTTTAAAGCTGTAAATCCCATTTCTTTAGAAACTTCAGAATAGAAAAATTTTCTTTCCAAATCTCTAGCAATAAAAGGTTCAAAAACCATAGAAGTTTTACCACTACCTGAACCGCCACAAACTAAAGTAGATTGAAATCTAGAATTTTCAGGAAGTGTAGCAGTTTTTCCTGTTTCAGAGTTTTTAAACCAAAACATCTCACAAGTAAAAGGTCCATGACCTTCTTTAGTATCAGATAAGTTAATACCTTCATAATCCCAAATAGAACGAGTTTGTTGTGTACTATCATTTACACCCATATATAAGAAATTAAATATTTTATAAGCAATAGTAATAGGAATAAGGAATGAAATTGAAGTTAAAGCAGGTCTAAAAAGTTCAGAGAAGTTTGTAACTAAATCCTCATACCCAGGTACAGAAACTAAAAATAACCATACCCCCATATTAAGCCACTGAGTAAACATAGAAGCAACAATAACAGCCAATAAAATAATATATACATAAAATATTTTAACCTTTTGTGCTTTAGAAGTAGAATATTCAGAAGGAACAGAAAAAGCATAAGCAAGCATAGGACAAGCTAAAGCTAAACAATATTGAATAGGTCCCCAATAAGAATAAGAAACACCTGTAAAAATAATTAGCAGAATTTCTGTCATTCTATCTACTACTAAGTAAAGAGAAATCAAAGTAAGAACATAAGTAGCAAAATTATTACGAGTTGTATGTAATTTCTTTAAAAATTTATCAATTACTTTCATTAAAATTCAATCCTTTCTCGAATCGCTAAAATATGCACATAAAATGCACAAATATCACATATATATTATCCTATAAAAAAGGCAAAAAATCAAGTGTTTTTTGGAATATTTTTCTGGCTTGTACATATAATAAGATATAGAATTTAAAAGGGAAAGGTATGAAAAAATGCAAGAATTTTATAAAAAAGAAATGCCAATGATTGAAAAAATTGCAACAGATGAAGAAAGTGAATTAATTCGTAACATAATAAAAACACGCAAAGACCTAGAATTTGCAAACAATAACTATGAATTTGCAGACTCAGACTTAATAGACTATTACATTTATGAAATAAAAGCAAATCAAGCAAAACTAAATTATTTAATAAAAATGGCCAAAATAAAAGGCTTAAGCGTACACTTTATAAAAGAATTAGAATACCGTTTATCCACTGATGAAGAAAATGCAATTTAAGAAGTCTCAAAAGAGATAGGGGAAGATGTGTATGAACTTAAATGCAAATATCATTACATATTTAGCATGCATTTGTTTTCTATTTTTATTTGGTAGAATATTTATAGTACCAATAAAAAAGATACTAAAACTAGCATTAAATTCTATTATTGGGGGATTAGTAATTTTTTTAATAAACATTGTAGGAAGTAGTTTTGGATTCCATATAGGACTAAACTTTTTTACAAGTATAATAGTAGGATTTTTAGGGCTACCAGGAGCAATTATACTAATAATTATAAAATTATTAGTAGGATAAAAAAGAAAAAACAAATTATATAAGAAAATCTATACAATTCTTATATAAAACCAAAATGAACGCAATTAGCATTTTTGTGCTTATGCGTTCATTTGATCTATTATAGGAAAATTCTTCGAAATTCCTATAATAGAAAATATAATAATGCACAGAAAATTTATTTCATAAATTTTCGCGCACGAACAAAGACGCGGACTTTAAAATGCTCTAAATAGTGCAAATATTATTAATGCCCGCTTTTGTTCTTATTCAACTGTAACAGACTTAGCCAAATTTCTAGGTTGGTCTACATCCATTCCCTTACATACTGCAATATGATAGGCAAGCAACTGGAGAGGTACCGTAGTAATTAACGGATCAAGGCACTCGATTGTTTCCGGAAGTTCGATACTGCAATCGGCTATTTTACTGATCACCGTATCGCCCTTGGTTACAAATGCAATCACCTTTCCTTTTCGTGCCTTGATTTCCTGAATATTGCTAAGTACTTTCTCATACAGCCCGTTTTGGGTAGCAATGACTACTACCGGCATTTCGGCATCAATCAGGGCTATCGGTCCGTGCTTCATTTCGGCAGCCGGATAACCTTCGGCGTGAATATACGATATTTCTTTCAATTTCAATGCACCTTCCACCAAGAAAAAAACATCTTTTTCTTGATATATTTTTTTAGCAAAACGTTTTATATCATCTTTACAATGTAAAGTCTCCTCAACTTTTTTAGGTAAACCTAAAATTTCTTTCTTCAAATATAATAAATCATTTTCAGGGCAACACTTTAAAATCTCAGCAAAATAAATAGCCAAAATATTAATCAAAACAAACTGAGAAGTATACGCTTTTGTAGAAGCAACAGCTATTTCAGGACCAGCATGAGTATAAATAGAATAATCAGCCTCTCTAGTAATAGAACTACCAATAACATTAGAGATAGCAATAGTTTTACTACCCATAGATTTTGCAAGTTTCAAAGCAGCAATTGTATCAGCCGTCTCACCAGACTGAGAAATAAAAATTGACAAGGTATTAGAATCAACAATAGGATTTCTATAACGAAATTCTGAAGCAATATCAACTTCCACAGGTATTCTACACAATTTCTCAATAGTATTTTTACCACTCAAACCAGCATGCATAGCAGTACCACAAGCAACAATATAAATTTTATTAATAGACTGTAAATAATCTTTTGTCAAAGGCAACTCAGAAAATTCACAATGAAAATCACTAATATTAATCCTTGAACCAATTGTCTCTCTGATAGCAGTTGGCTGTTCATCAATCTCCTTAGACATAAAATCAGCATAACCATTTTTTTCACTAGCAGTTGCATTCCATTCAATATTGCAAGTTTTTTTAGGCAAAATTTCCAAATCACTATTATAAAAAGTAGCACTTTTATTATCCAAAACAACAAACTCCAAATCATCTAATAAATAAAAATCTCTAGTATAAGAAAGTATAGCAGGGATATCAGAAGAAATATATTTTTCATCATCACAAGTACCAATAACCAAAGGACTATCCTTTCTTACAACAATCATGTTATGAGGAAAATCCGAACAAATAACTTCTAAAGCAAAGCTACCCTTTAAATCAGAACAACAATCTCTAACAGCTCTTAAGAATTTTTGAACAGTTTTATCACTATCTAATTCCAATTCTTTCATATAATAATAATGAATCAAATTAGGAATAATCTCTGTATCAGTATCAGAAAAGAAATGATAACCATTTTCTAGCAACAAATTCTTAAGTTCAGAATAATTTTCTATAATACCATTATGTACAACACTAAAAGTTTTGCTATTATCTTGATGAGGATGAGCATTTTCCTTTGAAGGCTTACCATGTGTAGCCCATCTAGTATGAGCAATACCAACAGTTCCCTCTAAAGTATTAATTTCAGGAATAGACTCCAAATTCTTAACTCTACCCTTATCTTTAACAACATGAATACCATCAATCTCAACAGTAGAAATACCAGCAGAATCATAACCTCTATATTCCAATCTATTTAAACCAGCCAACAAAATAGGGCTAGCTTTTTTAATTCCCAAATAACCTATAATACCACACATAAACAAATCCTCCTATCTATATATAAATATTAAATGTATATAATTTATAATCTATAATATATACTAATTTTTTTAAGCGTGCAAGTATTTTATATAAAAATTTATGATATCAATTACTTATATAAAAGTTGATTTATAACCAATAAATAGTATATAATTATAAAAAAACATATAAAAAGAGGTAAAAAATGTTCAATATAGAAGAAGAATTAAAAAAGCTCCCAGGAAAACCAGGAGTATATATAATGCACGACAAAAACGACGAAATCATATATGTAGGAAAAGCTGTATCATTAAAAAACAGAGTAAGATCATATTTTAGAAAAACAAACAAAACAAAAAGAATACAAAATATGGTAAGTCTTATAGACCACTTTGAATATATAGTAGTAGACAATGAAGCAGAAGCACTAATACTAGAATGTAACTTAATAAAGAAAAACAGACCAAAATTCAATGTATTATTAAAAGACGACAAGACATACCCATATCTAAAAATAGACATAAAATCAGACTACCCAACAGTAACATTCACAAGGAGAGTAGTAAATGACGGAGCAAAATATTTTGGACCATATGCAAATCCAGGAGCAGCAAAAGAAATGATAGACTTTATAAAACAAAGATACCAAATAAGACAATGCAGAACCCTAAAACCACGAACAAGACCATGTCTAAACTATCATATAAAAAGATGTTTAGCACCATGTATGGGATATGTAACAAAAGAAGAATACCATAAGCAAATAAACGAAATAATAGAACTATTAGAAGGAAAAACAGAAAAAATAATAAAAGACTTAGAACAAAAAATGGAAGAAGCATCAAAAAAGTTAGAATTTGAAAAAGCAGCAGAATTAAGAGACAGAAAACAAGCAATAAAAAGAATATCAACAAAACAAAAAGTATCAAATATATCAGAAAACAACATAGATGTAATAGGATTATATAAATCAGAACTAGAAGTATGTATAGAAGTATTTTTTGTACGAGGAAGCAAAATGATAGGAAGAGAGCACTACTTTTTCAATGAACTAAAAGACATGGAAGACAAAGAAATACTATCAGGATTCATAAAACAATACTATATGGATAATCCAAACATTCCAAACAAAATAATGTTAAGAGAAGAACTAGAAGACAAAGAAGTAATAGAAGAATGGCTATCAAACGAACTAGGAAAAAAAGTTGAATTAAAAAGTCCAAAAAAGGGAGAAAAATTAAGATTTGTAGAAATGGCAGAAAACAATGCAAAAGTAACACTAGAAAACAAAGAAAAAGACAAAAGTGAAATACTATTAGAACTAAAAGAAGTACTAAAAATAGAAAAACTACCAAGAAAAATAGAAACGTATGACATATCAAACATATCAGGAACAAATATGGTAGCAGCAATGTGTGTAATGCAAGACGGAGTAATAAAAAAGAACTTATCAAGAAGATTTAAAATAAAAACAGTATTTGGACAAGACGATCCAAGATGTATGGAAGAAGTAATAACAAGGAGACTAAAACACTCAATAGAAGATCCAAAAGGCGGATTTGGAAAACTACCAGACGCAATATTTGCAGACGGAGGAATAACACAAATAAGAGCAACAAAAAAAGCAATAGAAAAATATGGACTAAAAATACCAGTATTTGGAATGGTAAAAAATGATAAACACCAAACAAGGGCACTAATGGACGAAAACAGAAAAGAATTAGAAATATCAGAAACACTAAAAAATCTAATAACAAAATTTCAAGACACGGTACATGACACAGCAATAACATACCATAGAAAACTAAGAGAAAAAGAAATAACAAAATCAGAACTAGACAACATACAAGGAATAGGAGAAACAAAAAAACAAGAATTATTAAAACACTTTGGAACAATATCAAAAATAAAACAAGCAACAATAGAAGAACTAATGGAAGTAAAAGGAATTAGCGAAAAAATAGCAAAACAAATAAAAGAATCTTTATAAAAAATAACAATACAAATAAGACAAGCATAATAAAAGTAAATAAAACAAGTTTATAAAAAAATAAATAAGTTAAATATATAAAATAAGCATCTTCATAAAAAAGTAACAAAAAAAAGCATAAACATAAAAAACAAATAATAAATATATACAAAAAAGAATATATTTATAAAAAGTAAAACAAGAAAATTTATAAATATATTAATAAGGGGGATTTTTTATGGAATATGCAAAGGACGAGATTTTTAATATCACTTATAACAGCACAAAAGACAAATTAGAAATGAAAAAGAAAAATAGGACAACCACAATATGGAAAAAAATAAAAAAACACAAATTTATAAGTTTCGTAATACTATTATTTTTTATATTTTCAACATTTAATATAATCTTAATAAACTACTTTATCACAATTTTACAAGAAACATATTATTAAAATTAAGTTGTTTTTCGGGGCCAGACTCAAAAACAACTACATCTATATAGTATTAAACAAGTGACCGCATAACGAAAAAAGTCCAATAAAAGAACTACAAAAATATAAAAATAAAAAAGCCTAATAGTAAAGATACACTAGAAAGTATCTACTGTTAGGCTTTTTTATTTTTGACATTTTGCCTTATATTATTTTATATATACATTTTAGAAATTATATACAAAAAAGTGTAGTTTTAGCCTATTCTATAAAATTTAATATTATTATAAAATATAAAAAAAAATAAAAGAACTTTTAAAAAGATTTTTCTAAAATCATAAAATACTTAAAGAAAAAGTATGACCTGAGAAAAATTTACTAAAAAAGTCATAATTAAGTAATAAACTTAAATAAAAATATATACTTAATTTTATAGCATATACCTACAAAAAAAGCAATATTAAGTTTTGAAAAAAATGTAGAAAAATATATAAAAAATCAAAAAAAACGTTGATACTGTAAGTAAATACGATTTTATGATTTTTTATTAAGTTTATTACTTAATAAAAAAATCATAAGAAAAAGAGAGGCTACTTTTTTAATTCAAGATATTTCAATATTTCAGCAGTCTCAAAAAAGAAGGAGGAATTTAAAAAATGAACACAAAAAAGAAAAACGCAAGAGGAATCATAATTGTACTATTAATATTAGCAGGAGTAACAATTAATGCATTAAGTGGAGAAAACGGAATAATAACAAAATCGAAAGAAGCCAAAATAAAAACAGAAAAATCAAGAACAATAGAAAAAATAAACTTGGCAATACTAACAGCAATGACAAAAGGAGACAGAGACATAGATAACGCAACACTAAGGGAAGAATTAGAAAAAGAAGGACTAACAGTAAAAACAGAAGGAAACAACCTACCATGGGACGTATCAGATGGTA
>MNRQ01000033.1 GCA_001916035.1 Clostridium sp. 27_14
TATCTTCTGCCCTTTCCCATAATGGACACATCCTTTCTTAACTAAATATTATTTTAACTTAGTTCGTCTTAATGTGTCCACTACTTTATACTAACACCAATTTGATTTTTCTCAAAAGGCTGTATATATTGCATACAAATAAAAATACGAAGTGATTTGATGATATGAAAAATTACAAAGAAATTGATAATTTACTAGAAGGATATTCAAAATCTGATGAACTTTTTACAGAAAACACCTTTTTAATTAATCATATAGCAGATTATATGAATTCTACTAAAAAAACAAAAATTGATATGAATTTCATTAACTATATGGAGAATAACTTTATTAAAGAAAATTTTTCTAAAAGAGAAGTCACTACTATACTAAATAGAATAAAATTTATATTTAATTCTGAACAAGGTATTATTTTATACTTAAAAGGACTACAAAGATATAAAAATATTCTATTTGTAAATAATACTTTAGGTACAATAACTAAAAAAATTATTACTTATCCAAACGCTAAAATTGACATTTCTAATATTAATTCAAATGATATTTACCTATTAAAACAATTGTTAAATTTAGATATACCTAAATATCAAAAAGATGAAATAATTGATTTATTATCAACTATCATTGAAATTTCATAGGTACTAGAATCAAAAATCCTACAATCAAATATGCAGGCTTTTTTGTTATCCTTTATTATATTTGTTATATAATCTCGCCCAAAATCTAGATTCTTCCATTAATTTATGCCATATTCTATTATCCTTAGTAGGAATATTATAATATATAGATCTCATTAACACACAAGTGCTCTTTGCTCTACTAATGCATACAAAACATATTCTCTCTTCTTCTTCTATTTCTCTTTGAGTTATTGATCTATAATCTGGAAAATTCCCCTCTTCCATACCTAATATAATAACAACTTCAAACCCTAGCCCTTTAGAACTATGTAGTGTAGTTATAGTTATCTGATTTTTAGGTTTTCCTATCTTTGCAAATATCCCTACATTTCTATTAGAATACCCACTTTCCTTTATTACCTTAATAAATCTATCTATATTTTCAACTTCATCTGGATATAATATAGATTTATTTAACATATTGCGTAATTCTAAATTATTAATTAAAAATTGCACCCATTTTTCTAAATTATTATAATATTTTTTTACTCTTCATCAATATATTTTCTAATCTTCTCTTCTCAAGTAGACGATTCTTAGCTGTTATTTTCTTATCGTAATACTTGTTGATTAATTTTTCCCAAAAATAAAAAAATATTTTCAAATGATTGTGATATATTATCAATAACCCATCCAGCACATCTCTCTAACCATATTATTATATCACTTCTATCATATTCATGCTTTGCAATATAATAAGGAATACCTTTATCTTCGCATATTATCCCCAACTCTTTTGCGTGTTTATTATATTGTACAATAATGGCTATTTCTTCAAAACTAACACCTTGTTTTATATACTTAGGAATAATATTCCCTACACAATAATCATACTGTTCCTCTATTCCTTCTTCACATACAACAAACATACAATAAACATAAAATCAGCCTTTTTAGATAAATGCGTAACAGCCTTATATTGTTTATCTTTTTTCAAGAAATAACCTGTAAATCATATTAAATACTATGATTATGAGACTACTAAAATAGATATATTTGAACTTATTGATGCATGGTATAACCGAAAAAGAATTTATGGATCTATAGGTTATATAACTCCTCAAATGAAAGAAGATCAGCTAAGAAAAATTTAAGGAAAATGTGTCCAATATATTGACCTAGGTCCAGTTTTAGAAAATCTTATACCTTGAGCTAATAAAACTCCAAAAAATATCAAACCTAAATATATGAAATATTTAATCCCAATAAATTTTTTGACTTATTGGGATTTTCTAATACTATTTTTAAAATTATGAAAGATGTTAATTTTTTATGCTTAAATCTAATTCAATTCATATATATAACTTTAAATCAACTTATCTTCAACTTGCTCTTGATTTTGCTAATGCGATTAAATACTATCTTTTCAATCTATACCCATATAAAAAATCTTCATTTTATTTTATAACTTTTCTACAGTATTTTGTATATCTCCATACTAAATCAGTTCATATATATTAATTTTCTAATATATACTCTCCATTATTATTTATAACTACTTCTTTATTTATATCATTTCCCTTTATTGAGTTTTCTTTCTTTATTTTAAGCTTAAATGAACTTCCTGGCTTACCTTTAACTTTTAAGTAAGTTATTTTTCCATTAATCCATTTAAAATCAAGTTCGAAACTACCTCTTCCATTAATACCTACAACTTCTCCATTTTTAAGTTCTTCAGGAATAGATGGTAAAATTTCTAGACTACCATTTTGACTTTGTAATAGCATCTCACATATACCTGCTACAGCACCAAAGTTTCCATCTATCTGAAATGGAGGATGATTATCTAATAAATTATTCATAGTAGAATTACTTAATAAGGACTGTAAGTCATTAAATAACTTTTCTCCTTCTTGTAGTCTAGCCCAGAAATTTATCATCCAAGCACGGCTCCACCCTGTATGTCCTCCACCATTTTTAAGTCTTCTCTCTAATGTAACTTTTGCTGCTTTTGCTAATTCAGGAGTCTTCTCTAGACTTATTTCATTAGATGGATGTAATCCAAATAGCTGAGAAACATGTCTATGCCCTAAATCCTTTTCTTCATAATCCTCTGCCCATTCCTGAATTTGACCATACTTACCAATTTTAGTTGGTGGAAGCTTACCTACCATTACTTCTAATTTATTTCTAAATTCAGAATCAATATTTAGACATTTACTGGCTTCTATGCAATCTGTAAACAATAATCTTAATATTTGGATATCCATGGTTGGTCCCATACAAAGGTTTCCTTCTTGACCATTCTCTAAAATAAAGGTATTTTCTGGTGAAACAGATGGCCCTGTTACTAGATAACCTTCTTTATTTTCAACCAAGTAGTCCTCAAAAAACTCTGCTGACTCCTTCATTATTGGATAATATTCTTTTAAAAATTCCCTATCTAATGAGAATAGATAATGTTCCCAAATATGTGTACAAAGCCAAGCTGCTCCCAATGGCCAAATAGTAGCAGCAATTGTGTGTGATTGAGGAGCAGTGTCTCCAAAAGCATCAGTATTATGATGTGCTACAAATCCTTTACTATTATACATTTCTCTTGCAGTTATTCTCCCACTTTCTCTCATATTGTCAATTAAATTAAATAAAGGTTTATTTAATTCTAATAATCCACAGGGCCCTGTTAGCCAATAATTCATTTGAATATTAATATTTATTGTATATTTCGAACCCCAAATTGGATCTACATCTTCACACCATATCCCTTGTAAATTAGCAGCTAATCCTCCTGGTCTACTACAAGATATAAGTAAGTATCTACCATAATGAAAGTAAAGATTAATTAATCCTATATCTACTTTTCCTTCCTTAACAAGATTTAATCTTTCATCTGTTGGAAGATTATCATACGCTTTACCTTCAAATTTCAGTTTCATATTATCAAAATATCTTTTATAATCTTTTATGTGATTATTTTTATAAACATCATATCCCTCATAATTTATGTTATCAAGCCTATTAATAACTGCACTTTTGGGATTATCATTTGAATAATCTGTATCAGAAGAAAATACAATTATAGCTTCATCTAAATTTTCACCTACAATTGTTTCACCTATAGTATAAACTTCTCCTCCGACACCTATAAGTTTACATGCTGCATTAAAGGCAAGTCCATTTTTACCGCCTGTTACACCAGACATCATAATAGTGTTTTCATTTAATTTTCCCATCTTATCTAAGAACTTTTTCTTACGATCTAAATTCATTGTTAAACTTAAAGCTTTTTTTTCACTGGAAGTGTACTTAATGATCATTACACCATCAACATGAGAAATAAAATATTCACGTCTGTAACTTATTCCTTGAAACTCATATTCAACCCATGCTATAGCATTATTTATATCTAGTCCTCTTTTATAATTTTTAACATTGTTTTCATTTATATTTTTATGCTTTATATATAAATCTCCTAGTGTTTCATAATGCCTCATATTTCTAGGTGTTCCATACATAGAAATCTTTGCTAGCTCTTCTGCCTTATTTACTTCACCATTAAATAATAATTCTCTTATCTTTCCTAAGTTCTTTAATGAATCTGGATTGTTTCTATTAGTATCTCCACCACCATACCATACCCCTTCATCATTTAAAGATATTTGTTCATCTACAATATTTCCATAAACCATACCACCTATTTTCCCATTTCCTAGTGGCAATGCTTCATTCCAATTTTCTGCTGGCTTTCTATACCATAAATTCATATTTTCCTCCTATAACAAGACAGGATATATATCAAATTATTGAAATATATCCTGTTTTCAATATAATTTTAAATTATAATACTCCTACAAACACTAATAATATAGAAATTGCTATTATAGCAACTAATATTTTTACAGAACTCTTACCTTTTTTAATTAACGAATAACATCCTAATGTAGTTAGTAAAGGCAATAATTTAGGGAATATTTGGTCTATGATTTGTTGTAGTGAAATTACCAATTCGCCTTGAGTAAATTCTAAAGCTAAATTTAAATTAACCATTTGAGGTATTAGACCACCAACTAATACTAATCCAAGTACCGTTGCCATTTTAGTATATTTTTGTAATACTCCACTTTCACTTGTTTCTTTAATTAATTCAGCGCCCTTATTATATCCTATTTTTAATCCATAATATTTAACTCCCATATTCACTATGTTGAACATTAAGAATGCTATAATTAATCCTAGAGGATTTCCTTCTTTTGAGTAAGAAGCACCTAAACTCATACATATAGGCATCCAAGTTAACCAAATAATACTATCACCTAATCCTGCTAAAGGTCCCATTAAACCAACCTTTACTGCAGTTGTTGCATCGCCTGATTCATTTCCACCAGCTTCTTCAAGGGCAGAGGTTACACCTATAATAGGAGCTGCCATAGTTGGATTAGTATTAAAGAACTCCATATGTCTCTTCATTGCAGTAGACATCTCTTCTTTAGATTTATTTGCATATAATCTTTTTAATACTGGTTTAATTGAATATAAAAACCCTACATTTTGCATTCTTTCAAAGTTCCATGAACCACCGTATAGTTGGAATCTCCAAAATACTTTTTTAATATCTGATTTTTGTATTTTATTTCCGCTTTCCATTATAAATCGTAACCTCCACTCTCTTCAATTTCTACAGTTTCAGTAACCTTTTTCATCTCTTTATTTTCATTAAACATTACATAAAGTACTGCCATTATTATTCCAATAAGTGCTATCCCAATTGTAGGCATATTTCCATAAACTGAACAAACAAATCCTACTAGAAGAAAAATCCACATATTCTTTTTAAGCATAAGTGATAATAACATACCGAATCCAACAGCAGGTAATACTCCACCAGCAGCTGATAAACCATCTAATACTACTTGAGGGATATATGAGAATAGTTTAGATACATATTCTCCCCCTACTAGTATTGCTAAAAATACTGGTACTGCTTTAAATAAACAAATAATCCCTAAACTTAAGTAGTGATATAAATCAATTGCTCCTAAATTACCTTCACTTGCTGCTTTATCAGCTTTATGAGCAAAAGAAATATCTAAAGTCTTTGCTAGCATATCTAATTGTTGACATACAACTGCTACTGGTACTGCTATTGCAACACCTGCAACTGCACCTTCACCTGATATAATACCTATTGCTGTTCCTACTATAGCCCCTGATATTATATCTGGTGGTGTATATGCTCCTACTCCAACTACACCTAACCACATTAATTCTAAGGTAGCACTTATAATTAAACCTTGTCTGAAATCACCTAATATTAGTCCTGTAATTGCCCCAGCAAATAACGGTCTATAAATCGCTGTTTGAGGACCACTTGTATCAATAGTGCAAATAATAGTTAGTATTGCTAATAGTAGCGCTTCAAAAAACATATTATACACTCCTTACATTATATAATTTCTCTTAATTGAACTTCCTTGTCATTTGGAACCATTTGAACTTCTATTTTTATTTCTTCATCTAAAAGTTTTGTAAAGAATCCTATATCTCTTTCATCTACTGAAACAGCTTTAGATATCTTCTTCTTACCTTCAACCATTTTCATTCCACCTACATTTAAATAAGGGAACTTTAATCCACCTTTAACATTTTTATAAACATCTTCTGGATTTGTATAAATAAGCATTGTTCTTCTTTTTATAGGGTTGCTATTATATACTTCTGTAAATTTATCTACTCCAAATATTGCAACTTTTAATTCTGGTGGTGCAGACATTTTTAATACAGATTGCTGTATTTTATCACCTGCCACCTTATCGTTTACTATAATAATTTGTTCTATATCATATTTCTTTACCCATGTTGTAGCAACTTGTCCATGTATAAGTCTGTCATCAATTCTTACAAATTCTATTGCCATCTTATAGTTCACCCCCTTCTTCATTTAATTTATTATTAACTTTTATAATTGCTAATTTTGCCTCTTCTAATAAGAAATCTATATCGATATCATTATTTATGTTTAGAACAAATGATAACAATAGCGGCAAATTAAAACCATTAACAACATTAATATTTAATTCACTATGATTTAATGAGTTTGTAATAGATGCATTACTTGGAGTTCCACCCATTAAATCTGTAAATAAGTAAACATTCTCAACACTTCTACTTAAGTTTAATATTTCATCGTTTATTTCTTCAACTACCGTATCTAAATCTTTACCTAATGTCATAGAATATGTTCTTATTATTTCTTCATCTATATCTCCACTAATCATCTTTACGCTATTAAGTGCTTCATTTGCAAAATATCCATGACTGGCTATTATTAATCCATTTTTTTTCTTCATCTCTTCAAGCCTCCATTTAAGGTTTATACTCTAAATAATTATAAGTTATCAATCCATAATCAAAAATAATATAAAACTCTTTATTTTAACCAATTTTTAAGTATATTTCGTTTATAAAAAATATAAGTTTAATTTTAGGGATTTCTGCCAATAAAGTAGCTACTTTTTCCGAACAACTAAGCAACTTTTTTGCCCTCTTTTCAAATTAATTTTAGGTTAAATAATTCACATGTGAATGAATTCTTCATTTGTTGTACTAAGCTTATATGAACCTAAATATATCTAATATATCACTTTCATAATCATAGTACTTTATCCCATATATTTCTTCCTTATTCAAGATTGCATAGAAGGATAGAATATAATTCTTTCTGGAGCATTTTCAGCATTACTTGCTACTAATACTCCATTTTTCTACTTACTAATATTTCATACTACCTCACTTCCTTAGCCTTGCGTTGACCATAAGAAACAAACTTTTTATCCATCAATTCCATCTCAGCATCTGATAAGATTACTGGATTTCCTATACTTTTAGAAATACAATATATTTTTGAACAATATTCAACTTCCTCTATAATATTAAAAGCATTTAATAAGTCCTTTGATCCAGCTAATATTCCATGATTAGCTAATAATACAGCTTTTCTATTTTCCATAGCTTTTGCTGCATTTTCTGCTAACTCTTCAGTTCCATAAGTAGCATAATTTGCAACTTTTACATTTTTGCCAGCTACTGCAATCATATAATGCGTTGCTGGTAATTCTTCATATAAACATGCTAAAACTGTAGAATACATTGTATGTGCATGAATTACAGCATCAATGTCCTCTCTAGTCTTATATAGTTTTAAGTGCATTTGCCATTCACTTGAAGGAAGATTTTCTCCTTGAACTACATTGCCATTCAAATCTAAAATTACAATATCATCTTCATTCATTTCAAAGAAATCAATTCCAGATGGGGTAATAGCAATATAACCTAGATTTCTATCAAAAATACTTAGATTTCCCCCTGTTCCTTTTGTCAACTTTTCTATAACCAACTTTTTTCCATAGTTAATTAACTGTTTTCTTTCCTTTTCCATTATCATCTTTAATCACGCCTTTCATAAATGTAACTCTATTTTTTATATAATGGACCTAATAATTTGCATACTTCAAAATCAGCAGTTTCTAGCTCTTTTGTTCCTGCTCCTTCAAAGATATTTGGCCTAAAAACCTTTTCACGTGGTACGTTGTGAAGTGTAACTGGAATTCTTAGCATACTTGCTAGAGTAATTAAATCTGCTCCTATATGACCATGAACAAATGCACCATGATTTGCTCCCCAATGATTCATTACATCGTAAACAGTTTCAAAGCCATCTTCTCCCAAATTAGGAGCAAACCAAGTAGTAGGCCAAGTCTTATCTGTTCTTTCGTCTAAAACTTTATGTATCTCTTCATCAAGTACACAAGTATATCCCTCAGCAATTTGTAATGTAGGTCCAATTCCTTTAATCAAATTAACTCGTATTAATGTAACTGGTAGCTCTGCTTCTGTTTTAAAATGTGATGAAAAGCCGCCTCCACGGAAATATTCATAATTAGCTCTACACCAATCTGTTGCTTTTAAACATGACTGAACATCTTCATTTGTCATATTCCAAAACTCTTTCATTGTTCTATTTCCATCCCTATCTCTTGAAGCTGCTGTACCATCTAAAGCAGATGCACCTGAATTAATAAGATGTATAACTCCATTTTTAGCTTTTCCAGTTAACTCTTTACCAGTTACCCTTTTAACTGATTCTGGACTCCAATAAGTTCTTACATCAGAGAAAATAGGTGCTTTATTGGTAAGTAATGTTCCAAGTAGCATTGAAACACCATTTAATGTATCGTTTTCAGTTGCAAAAGCAGTTACTTGTCTAGGACCATTCCAGTCGAATGTTGAAGCCATAATTGCTTCAGTAAAATCACCATTAGGTAACCAATCAGTCCATTGTCTTTGACCTTGAAAACCGCCTGCTATGGCATTTCTACCTCTAGCCTCTTCTTTCCAACCTAATTCTGATAGTTTTTTATTACCAAATAAAATATCACGAATAATAATAGCTTGCTTTGCAATAAACTCCCAATCCTTATCTGGTGGAACGACCTTTGATTTCTTAATAATATGAGGTAAGTCTTTCCCCTCATTTATATCCATTCCTTCACGACAATTAGCTTTTATCCAAGTTAAAGCTTTATCATATTCTGCTTCATCAAAAATTCCTAAATGAATACGACGTAAAATTTCTGTCATATCTACAAATTCAACTAACATTCCTAGATAATCCTCAAAAAAGCTTACATCTACTTGTGAACCTGCAATACCCATAGCAGAAGAACCAATATTCACATAAGATTTACCTTTCATTTGACCAACAGCAATAGCCCCTTTTGCAAATGAAAGTATTTTTTCTTTAACATCTTCTGGAATTGTGTTATCATCTAGTTCTTGTACATCATGTCCATAAATCTTAAAAGCAGGAAATCCCCTTTGAGCATATCCACTCATCGCAGCAGCTAAATAAACTGCTCCTGGTCTTTCTGTTCCATTAAACCCCCATATAGCTTTAATGGTATTTGGATCAAGATCCATTGTTTCTGTTCCATAACACCAGCTAGGTGTTACAGATAATGTTGCCACTATATTTTGTCCTGTAAACTCTTGCTGAACAATTGCAGCATCTCCACGACCACCAATTGTTCTACTTGCCAACACACATTGAACTGGCGTTCCATCTGCATAGAAAAGAGAATTTTCTATTAATTCCTTTGCTGACTGAGCCATTTTCATTGCCTTTTCTTCTAATGACTCACGAACTCCCCCTTGACGACCATCAATTGTTGGTCTAATGCCTATTTTAGGATATACTTTCATCTTACACACTCCTCTACATATAAATTACTTTATAACACCCTTTTTTAAGATAACGTTTGCATAAATTGCTTCTTCACCAGTAGCAACAATAGCATATGCCCTCTTGCCTCTTTCATAAAAATCTTCTCTGTTCATATACATAATATTATTATTTTCAACACTTTTTTCATTAAAAATCTTCCTATATACATCCCAGATCTCAGGATTTGGATCAACATTTTCTGTTGACATTAAACTAATCGCTGAATCCACATAAACATCAAGAGGAAATAAAGTTAATATACTTTCCAATAATTCTGGTATATTTAATCCATCACATCTTACTAATTTTTTTGCATTACTTGCTGCTGGATAATTACCATCTGCAATTACAATTTCATCTCCATGTCCCATTTCCATTAACACTTTCAATAATTCAGGAGAAATATTCTTCGGAATACCCTTTAACAAACAATCACCCTCTTCACTTCATATTTGGCATAAAAGTAATTAAATCAAAGGAATTAGAAATTATCTTTCTAGCTTCTGCAACATCTTTAATTTTTTTCAATGAAATTAACTGAATAACAATATTTCCTATGGCAGTTGCCTCTCCAGGTCCAGCAATGACTTTTTTCCCTGTTATATTGGCAACTAATTGACAAAAAAATGTTGCGTTAGAACCGCCACCAACAATATGAATATCTTCAAACCTTTTATTTGTAACAATCTCAATTTCTTCAATTGTTTTTTTATATGTATGTGCTAGGCTTTCATAAGCACATCTAAAGAATTCTTCTGGTTTATTAGGTATACTCTGATTTGTTCTCTTAGCATATGATACTATTCTTTCTCTCATATCACCTGGATCTAAAAAGATTTCATCATCAGTATCAATTAAGCACTTATTACTAGAAACCAAACTAGCAATATTCGCTATTTCTTCATAGGAATAGTTAACTCCATCTTCTTCATAATTCCTTTTTAATTCTTGTATTAACCAAAGTCCTGTACAATTTTTTAATAATCTAGTTGACCCACTATGACCACTTTCATTAGTTAGATTAAACTTCATTGCATCTTTACTTAATATAGGCTCCTTTAATTCAGTCCCAATCAAAGACCATGTCCCACAAGAAATGAATAAAAAATCTCTTTCAGAAGGAACACTTACTACGGCACTAGCTGTATCATGTTGACAAACATTAATAACCTTTATATCACCTAACTCTAGTTCTGGCTTAGTTGTTCCAAGATAATTTCCCTCCTTAACAATGTTAGGAAACATATGCCTAGATAATTCGAAATTATTCAAAACCTTTTCTGACCATTCTTTTGTATAAGAATTAGTAAGTTGAGTTGTTGATGCTATACTACATTCTGCAGCTATTTTCCCAGTTAATAAGTAATTAAATAAATCAGGAATTAACAAAATCGTTTTCACTTGATAGAATAATTCTGGATTCTTTTCTCTTAAAGCCAATAATTGAAACAGAGTATTTATTTCCATTATTTGATTTCCTGTAATCATATAAAGATCTTCTAATGAAAATAGCTTAGATACTCTTTCCAAAATACCTTTTGTCCTACTATCCCTATAATTAGCAGGCAAAGTAATCAAATTCCCGTTTTCATCTAGTAAACCAAAATCTACTCCCCAGGTATCAATTCCAATACTTTCAACTTCAACAAACTTTTTTGCTTCAATTATACTTTTTTTAATTTCTGAAAATAAATCATCTGTATTCCAGCTTAGAGCTCCTTTTTTATAAATAGGCTTATTGGGAAATCTACTTACTTCTTTTAAATTTATTTTTCCATCTTTTAATTCTCCTAAAATAGCTCTCCCTGATGAAGCCCCCAAGTCAACTGCTAACACACTACCCATATCACTTCTCCTTATCAATAAATGTTATTATTTTTTACAAATTCATTATACTAAGGTTGAACTTATTGTTGCAATATATGAACATAATGTTGAAATTTCTTCAATCTTTAACAAAAAAAACTTCAAATTTGTTCAAAATTGTGCTAATTTTAATATATATAATTAAAGGTAGGTGATATATTATGCTAAAACAAGATAGATTAATGGAAATAACTAATATTATACAAAGTAAAAAAAGAATTCGAACTGAGGATTTAGCTAAAATTACTTTTTCTAGTATTTCTACTGTTCGTAGAGATGTAATTTTTCTTGAAAAGCAAGGTCTAGTTAAAAGATTACATGGAGAGATTATTTTAAATAACTTCAATACCGTAGAACCATCACAATTTTTACGCAAAAGTGAAAACGTAATCAAAAAGAGAACTATAGCTTCCTTGGCAAAAGATTTTATAGCACCTGGAATGTGCATATATTTAGATTCTAGTACCACAGTATATGAACTATGTCCATTTTTATGTGATATTGAACATTTAATAATTTTTACTAACGGATTGAACACAGCTTTAAAATTAGCAGAATACGGAAATCCGACCATGAAAATTTTTATAACTGGAGGGGAAGTAAAACATTTTTCTTCTTCTGTAGTTAATTTAGATATTGAAAATTCATTGCTTAATCATTTTAATATCGATATAGCTTTCTGTTCCGCAAGAGGAATTGATGAGTTTAATGTATATGAGGTAAGTCTTAGTCAAGCTGTTTCAAAAAAAAGAATAATAGATAAAACAAAAGAAACTATATTACTCATAGATAGTTCGAAATTTGAAGTTACTGGATTCTTTAAAATTAATGATTTGAAAAAATATAGAGCAATTATATCAGACAAGTTTCCAAAGCAAGAGATACTAACCGCAACAGAACTTTTAGATGTTGAATGGATTAGTGGTGAAGAAGAATATATTTAATATTGCTATAAAACACCAAATCTTTAAAGAAACTTTTTCTGAATAGTAAGAGTTTATTTTTTTGAATATAATTAAACCTCCATTTAATTTCTATAATATATTATATTTAAATATCTAATTTAGGTTGTTGAATAAACAAAATTTGTAAAAATAAATAAAGTCACTCTTTTGTGATATAATAATTTCGCTAAAATTGCATTTACTAAATTAAGCACAAATAATCAAAATACTAAAGGAAGACCTGGTAAATATTCAGATCAACAAATAGTTTGCTGTATGTTATACGGCGTTAAAAATAGTATTTTTAGTTTAAGAGAGCTTGAATATAAAATAAAACACGATCATATATTTAAATCTATTATTCAAATTGATGATGTTCCAGATTACTCTACTTTATCACTAAGGGCAAAACACTTAGAAAAGCATATATATTATGGTA
>MNRQ01000034.1 GCA_001916035.1 Clostridium sp. 27_14
TTTTTTTGTTGGTATATGCTATAAAATTAAGTATATATTTTTATTTAAGTTTATTACTTAATTATGACTTTTTTAGTAAAGTTTTCCTAAAGCATAATTCTTCTTTTAATCCTTTATGCTTTTAGAAAAAATCTCTAAAAAAGTTTTTTATTTTCTCTGTTTTAATATCTTATCATACAATTAAGTTTTATAGAACAAACTAAAAATGCACCTTTTCTATTTTTTTTACTATTTTGTCTTTTATTAAATATTTTTCATTTTTTAGGTAATACTAATATAAAATCAAGCATAATTTATACTTGCATTTATAAAAGTGTTGAAAGGAATGTTGAAAATTGACAAAAAAAAATAATTCTAAAAAAAATTCTTATATTATTTCTATTATTCTCATAATATTATGCATAATTACTTTTCTATTTTTTAAAAATAAATTTAGTAACAATAAAATCAGTAATGTTAATAAAGAAAATCAATATACTGCTGAAAAATCCTCAACTTCACAAAATAATGAAAAAAATAACAATCAATCTTCTGGCAATAATTCCAATACTTCTTCACAAAACGTTCAACAATCCACACAAAATACTGAAAAATTCACACAAAATACTGAAAAATCTCCACAAAATCCTGAACAGCCTTCAGAAAATACTTACTCTAATCCGCCAGAATCTACATCTCCACCATTAGAAACTCAGATTGCATCTTTTTCAACCAAAATCTACACAAAAGACAATGCTAGACAAAACAATATGCAAATTACTGCTTCAAGACTAAATGGGAAAATTATAAAAAATGGTGAAACTTTTTCTTTTTGTAAAACTTTAGGTCCATCTTCTACTAAAAACGGTTACCAAGAAGCTGATATTTTTGATAATGCTCGGAAATAAAAAGAAAGGTTTAGGTGGTGGAAACTGTCAAATTAGTAGTACTTTATATAATGCTGTTTTAACTATACCTTCTTTAAAAGTTATTGAACGCCATGAACATAGCAATAAAGTTCCTTATGCAAAAAAAGGAAAAGATGCTGCTGTTGCTTATGGAAGTTATGATTTTAAATTTCAAAATAATTCTGGTAATGATATAAAACTTACTTTTAATGTTACTTCTGATAATGTTACAGCAACAATTTATAAATTACAATAAATCAGTTCTATTCATTTTTTCAAAGAATATATTTTATTGGTGAATATATTTTGAGAAAAGCAAAGATTTTTATAATAAATGGCATTATTTTAACTTCCTCTTCACTATTAATACGTGGAGCAGGACTTATTTTTAATATTTATGTAGCAAATAAAGTCGGGCAAGAGGCTATTGGTATATTTAGTTTAGTCATGTCTGTTTATAGTTTTGCCATTACTTTTGCTACTTCTGGCATTAGTCTTGCTTGTACTTGCATTGTTTCTGAAGAATTTGCTAAAAACAATTTTTCAAAAGGTATTACAGCTGTAAAAACTTGCATATTTTTTGCACTAATACTTGGACTTTCAGCCAGCTTTTTACTTTTTTTACTTGCTCCTATTATCTCTAGCAATTGGTTAAATGGTAATGTTTCTAATATTCCAATATACTCTATTTCTTTAGGCTTACCTCTTATTAGCATTTCAGCTGTAATTGGTGGATTTCTTACAAGTATTGGAAAATCTTACAAAAGTGCTTTTGCACAATGTATTGAATTAGCTATAAAAATATTTGCCACATATTTTCTTGTAAGTTTTTCTATTACTAAAGGTATTGATGCTATTTGTACCAGTTTAATTATTGGTGACGTAATTTCAGAATTATTTTCTTTTTTACTTAATTTTATTTTCTATATTATTGAAAAAAGAAAATTTAAGTTATCACGTTCATACAACAAAGAACTAAATATAAAAATATTTAAAATAGCTTTTCCAGTTGCCTTTACTTCTTACATACGCTCTGGATTATCTTCTTTAAAGCATTTTCTTATACCTATAAGACTACAAGCATCTGGTTTAAATTATTCTTTAGCAATTTCAAAATATGGTCTTATAAATGGTATGGTTATGCCTGTTTTAATGTTTGCTAGTTTTTTTGTTAATTCTTTTAGCGGATTACTTATTCCTGAATATGCCAGATTACAAGCTGGAAAAAACTTTAATAGAATGAAAACAGTCTGCTCTAAAATTTTTACTGTTACTTTTTCGTTTTCATTTTTAATTGCTAGTATTTTCTTCTTTTTCTCTAATGAACTTAGTATATTAATATATAAAAACATTGAAGTTGCTGCATATTTTAAAATTTTTTCTTTACTTATTATTTTTATGTATATAGATAATATCATTGATGGTATTCTAAAAGGTATTGGCTCTCAGTTTGGAGTTATGGTTATTAATATTTGTGATCTTCTAATCACTATTTGTATTATATATTTCATTGTTCCTATTTTAGGAACAAATGGATATGTTTTTAGTATTTTTGTTAGTGAAATTTTTAATTTTACCATTAGCTTTTTATTGTTAAAAAATAAGGTTAATTTTAATTTTGATTTCTTTAATTGTTGTATAAAACCTATTTTTATAGCCTTTTTAGCTTTTTTTATTAATCTTATTTTTCCTGTTTCTTTTAATAACATTTTTATAACATACATTATTAAAATTATTTTATTTTCGTTATCTTATATCTGTTTATTATCATTTCTTAACTATAAAAAACTATTAGATAACTTCAATTTTAAAATTTTAAAACCCCGCTTATAATACGGGGTTTTTATATTATAGAAATAACACGGCCACGATATTTGCTTTGCAAATTTCATGCACAAACAAAGACGCGGACTTTAAAATGTTCTAAATAGTACAAATGTTATTAATGTCCGCTTTTGTTCTCTAATTATATATTGTCTTTTCTAATCATTTCAATTGTATTTTGATTTTTACTCTTTTGTACTGCATATCTCATTGTAATAAAAATAATCGCAAAAACAAATACTACACAAATTCCAACTGCTTTAAATGGAAAATGATATTCAGAAGAAAAAACATTGCCTGTCTCTGTATATAACCAATATGAAATTGCTAATCCAACTGGAAGCCCAAATATCAATGCTTTCAATCCATACAATAAACTCTCATAATTTATCATTTTCTTGAATTGCTTTTCTGTCATTCCTATTGATTTTAATACAGCAAATTCTTTAGAACGTAATGACATATTTGTTGTTATTGTATTAAATACATTTGTAATTCCTATTAAAGAAATAACTATTATAAATCCATACAAGAATATTGAAACTATTAAAACTATTCTATTTTCCGTTTGATAGATTTCATCTAAGTTGCTAATATTATCTTTATTTGTTTTATCAATATCTATAATCGCTTTTTCAACATCTTCTACATTATCCACATCAAAAACCAGCTCTTGTATATCATAATTAAAACTTTCCATTTTTTCATCTGATATTATCATAATTGGATATTGACTCATATAAAATAAATTTTCTCCTATTGGTAATGTATCTACAATTGCTCCAACTTCTATCTGTCCGCTTCCTATTTTTTCAAATTCTCCTGTTATCTCATTATATTTTTGTTCATTATAATTTATAATATCTTTCTTTTCTAAGTTCGACATCCTATATTCTACTCTTTTTGCTCCATCTTTGCCTTCTTCATATTCATATTTCATTTTTTTATCATAAATAATTGCTTTATCTTTTATTTTATCATAAGATAATCCTAATTTTTTTATATATTTCTGGTATTCTTGTTCTCCTACAGAATATACACAAATTCCAGTTTCACCTGCTTCTCCTATATAATTTTTTAAATGTTCTTCTGTAAAATACGATTTATCTACATTTACAAAATCATATTTTAATATAGCATTCATTCTTGTATTTTCTACTACTTGTTGTAACTCTAAAATTTGTTTAAAATATTTTTGTGTGTCTTCTTTATCATCATTTTTCGCCCTTACAATCAAATTATAATTCATCTCTTTATATTCTGTGGAAGAAACATTAAATAAATTTGTCACTACTGAATCCATTGACAAAAATAATACTATACTTAAAAATATTGAAAATATTGTCGTTCTATATTTCTTTTTGCTTCTTTTGAAATTTTTATTTGCTATTTCTCCTTCTATACCAAATAACTTTTTAGTTATCCTTGATGTTTTTATTTTTTTAGCACTAATTTTTATATCATTTGTATTTCTAATTGCATCTATTGGTGGTATTCTACTAGCTCTTATTGCAGGTTTTATAGCTGACAAAATTATCATTATAAATGATGTTACAACAGCTACTATTATTGCTATTGGTTCTACTACTAAATGTAAATTAAAATGATCTATTATTGGAACTCCACCACTTGTTAAAAGCATATTTACAACAGCAAGCACTATACCTATTGCTAATACTCCTATTAATATTCCTAGTGGAATTGATATTATTGCTAATATTACTCCTTCAAATAAAATACTTTTTCTTATTTGTTTTCTTGTTGCCCCTATACTTGCTAATATTCCTAATTCTTTTGTCTTTTCTGTTAAAGAAATATTAAAGCTATTTCTTATTACAAATATTGATGTAAACATTATAATGCCTATTACCACTCCTGCAATTACATTAAGAAAATTTGTAGTTCTTTCACTTTTAAATTCTCCTAAAAATTGTAATAATTGGTCATTTGTGTCAACATTAGATATATCAAAAATTAGATGTTTTTTTAGCTCCTCTTTAAAATCATAAGCATCTTTTGGATTCTTCAACAATATTGAAACATCTATTGGTTTCCCCTGATCAATATTTTCTAATTTAGTTAAACATGTATATCCTGGTGCTGTATAATTTTCAAAACTTGGTCTTTCCATAATTCCAACTATCGTATATTCTTTTTGTTCTTCATTTATTATTGTTTCTTCCTGCTTACCATACGAATCATCTTGAGTTAACTTTTTGTATAATTGTTCTGTTTCTACTTGCTGTTGAGCATTTGATTCTTCATCCGTTTCCTTTTCATCTTTTACTTGTTCTTGAATTTCATCATTTTCTCCTGATACATTCTTTTCTATTCTAGTACCTATTTGTAATGTTATTTTATCTCCTATTTTCCATGTCTGTCCACCATTTGTAAGTACATGGTCTGGTATTATAATTTCATTAGAATTTTGTGGTAATCTACCTTCTTTTAACACCACACCTCTATTATTTAAAGCTGTTTCATCAAATGCTTCTAAAAAAACATAAGGCTTATATTCATTTTTGCTATTTTCTAAATAAGCATATCCTATGTTTTGAGATTTAGCAAATTGTTCAACTTTATCATTATTTTCTATTAAATCTTGAGTTTGCTTATCAGTAGTATTTTTCATATATATGTAATAATTTCCATCTGTTATTTTTGTTCTATCCACCATTGCTTGTTGGAAACTAGATACAAATGTAGTTACTGCACATATTAAAGCTACTGATAAAGCAATTCCCAATATTGTTACTATTGTTCTCTTTTTATTTTGTTTTAAATTCTTAATTGTTATTTCATTTAAAACTTTCACTTTTAATCCTCCTTACTGTTTAATAATTTACGTCTTATACATGCTATATAATTTTATTTTACAATTTTTCCATCTTGAATTTTTATTATTCTGTCAGCTTGTTCAGCAATAGACATATCATGTGTTATTAATAAAATTGTTTGATTATATTTTTTGTTTGATTTTTTCAATAATTCTATAATTTCTTTAGATGATTTACTATCTAAATTTCCCGTAGGTTCATCTGCTAAAATAATTGATGGATTATTAATTATTGCTCTTCCTATTGCCACACGTTGTTGTTGCCCTCCAGATAATTGATTTGGTAAATGCTCTTCTCTATTTGAAAGTCCCAATAATTCAATTATCTCTTGCAAATGTTTTTCTTCTACTTTTTTTCCATCCAAGTTACATGGTAACAATATATTTTCTTTAACATTTAATATTGGTATTAAATTATAAAATTGATAAATTATTCCTATTTCTCTTCTCCTAAAAATAGCTAAATCATCTTTAGAAAGTTGATATATATCTTTATCATTAATAAATACTTTTCCACTAGTTGGTTTATCAACACCACCCATAAGATGTAATAATGTTGATTTTCCGCTTCCTGATGCTCCTACAATTGCAATAAACTCTCCCTTTTCAACACTAAAAGAAACATTATCTAATGCCACAACTTCTGTATCTTTTTTTCCATATTTTTTAGTTAAATTTTGTACTTTTAAAATTCCCATGGTATTTTTTCCTCCTCTATAAACTTTATACATTTACTTAAGTGACTTTCCATTTCTTCTTGCGTAAAAACCTTGTAATCTGGAAAATCTATTTCAAGTTGAATTTTTAATTCTGCCATATCTTCTAAATATTTAATTGCTTCTAAAATATCATCTTTTTTCAAATCAAGCCATGTCAATTCTTTTGCATATTCTAACATCTTTTCATCATACTTTGGCACTTTTGTTAGTTTGTTTTCATAAATATAATTAGAAAATAATTTAAAGTCATTTGTTTTTATTTTTCTTATTTCTTCTTTTGAACATTTGTATTCTTTTCCATTATTTAATTTTATTCCTATAAGATTTTTATTCTCATCAAAAATCCCCAATTGTCCATAAGTAAGATTATTCCAATAAAAATCAGTTAGCAAATGTGTATAATATCCTAAAATTAGTGGATTACTAAACTTTTCTTTATATTTTTCTAAAAAGCCATCTAAATCATATCTATATTCTATATGATTTCCCACTTGTACTGGTTTTTCTATATGTGCTTCTTTATGTGGTACTATATGTGATATATTTTTTATAACATGACCATTTAATATGTCTGGTAATATATTTCCTAATAAAAATATATTTTTTTCACTTTCTGATAATTTAATTTTTTCATTTATTTTTGTTGTTACTCCTAAATGTATTGCCCATGATGGCATATTTATCTCCCCTTTCTTTGAAAAAGCTTAATTTTCTATTTATTTTTTTAGCTAGCCTTTTATGTTTAAATTATATATACTTTTTATTTTATTGTAAAGTTATTTTTTCTTAATTTTTCCTTATACTTTATTAAGAATTTTTTAAAGTTTTCCTACATATTCACATTACTAGTTGTTTTACCAGATTTTTTTCTGTTAAAGCTCCTTCATATTCTCTTGCTCTAGCACCATCTTTTATTACTTGATATAAAAATTTTTTGTTTTCTTTTGCCAGTTGTGATGGTATATGTTTACTTTTTCAATTATTAACTGCATAAATTAAATTATAATGAATATATTTCATTATATATGGAGGGGTTGATATGCATATTTATAAAATTCTTATCACTTTTATAATTATTTTTTTAATAATCTTTTCTTTATCTTTTCCTAGCCTTGCTATTGATGCAAGTAGTTATGTTTGGTCTTCCACTATAGATGATTCTCTTTTAGCAAATTCTGATTTATCTTCTCAAAATTCTAATACTGAAACTAATAATACAGATGAAAATAATTCTCTTAACTTAGAATGTGGTAGTGCTATTTTAATTGAACAAAAAACAGGTCAAATTTTATATAGTCATAACATCCATGAACAATTACGACCTGCTTCTGTAACTAAAGTTATGAGCATTCTTCTTATTATGGAAGCTATTTCAAATCAAAAAATTTCCTTAACAGATTCTGTTCCATGCTCTGAAAATGCTGCTTCTATGGGTGGTTCTCAAATTTGGCTTGACCCTAGAGAAACCTTATCAGTTGATGATATGCTTAAAGCTATTTGCGTTAATTCTGCTAATGATTGTGTAGTTGCCATGAGTGAGTTTATTGCTGGCTCAGAAGAAGCATTTGTTCAAATGATGAATGACAAAGCTAAAGAACTTGGTATGAATGATACCTGTTTTAAAAATTGTCATGGCTTAGATCAAGATGGTCATATTACTTCTAGTTACGATATTTCTCTTATGTCTAGAGAATTATTAAATAAATATCCAGAAGTTACTAAATATACTACTATTTGGATGGATTCTTTAAGAGATGGCAAATCTCAACTTTCTAATACTAATAAATTGATAAAAAACTATAAAGGTGCTACTGGTTTAAAAACTGGTTCTACATCTCTAGCTTTATATAATTTATCTGCTAGTGCTACTCGTGATGATCTTTCTTTAATTGCTGTTATTATGAAAGCACCTAGTACTAAAGTTAGATTTGCCGAAGCTCAAAAATTACTAGATTATGGTTTTGGAAAGTTTGCTTTTAAAAGTTTTGGAAATAAAGGTGATTTAATAAAAACTATTAATGTATCCAAAGGAGTTAAATCTCAAGTTGATGTTGTTTTAGAAAATAATAGTGGTGCTTTGATTGAAAAAAATAAAATCAATCAAGTCTCTCAATCTATAAATTTAAGTGATAATATTTCCGCTCCTATTTCAGCCGGTCAAAAATTAGGTGAAGCTACATTCTCTCTTGATGATAAAATCGTAGCCTCAGTTAATTTAGTTGCAAAATCTGACGTTCCTAAATTAAATCTTTTTACAATGTCTAAACGTGTTATTTATTCTTGGGTTGACTTGCTTAGAAGTTAAATTTATTCTGAAAATGCTATAAAAGAACAAAAGCGGACATTAATAACATTGGCACTTATTAGAACATTTTAAAGTCCGCGTCTTTGTTCGTGCGCGAAATTTGCTTTAGCAAATATCGCGGCCTTGTTATATTTTATATTCTAGGAAGTTCGGAGAACTTTCCTAGAATACTAAAAAGACCTACCATTGGTAAGTCTTTTTAGTTTGTTTCGCTATTCTAATACAAAAACATGATAGTCTTCTGGATACTCTTTTCTAAGTTCTTCCCATTTAATCTCTGCAGCTGGCTCTTTCCAATCTGGCTTATGCTCGAATGTTCCATCAGAGTTCTTTCGAACAACATGAAAATTTGCAAAAGAAAACCAACCAAATAATATAAACGCTACTTTTCCTCTTGTTTCTTCTAAACTTAAAACTTCCCGAAGCATTATATTGTTGTATGCTGCCCTGTACTTAAATGCTTCTGCAATTTTCACATTGCAACCATCTACATCTTTTCTTGGCAGCTCATACCGTCCACCATTTTCTGTTAAACCAAGTGCAAAAGCGAAACAATTTGTTGCATTAATATTTGCCTCTTTATTAAATTCATTTGCCTTTAATAATCTCATAAAAAAGCCCTCCATTTAGTTTGATTTTATAATTATATTTTACCAAATTTACAGCCAAAAGTCAATTTTATGTAAAGTTATAGTTGTATTATCTAGTTCATTGACAAATTTATATATTTATATTATTATAACCATGCCTTTCGCCAAAAGGTAGAAAGGAGGTCATTATGAAAGATTTGTTTGATGTGCTAAAACTTTTACTGATTTACTACATAGTAAAACATTTAAGTAAATAGCAAAAAGAAAAGATTAGGAAATGTTTTGAGAGACTTCCTAATCTTTTTTGCCATTATTACTTGATTTGTTTTGCAATTGCTAAATATATATTAGCATATCTTTTTTTATATGTCAAACTATTTTATATTATTTTTCAGATTTTTTATATTATAATTAAAGTTAAAATTGTTGCTAATACTATTTGTGTTTTATTTAAGTCTTGTGGCAATAATTCCATATCTTTTTCTGTTTTTTCATTCACAACACTAACTGTATAATAATCAACATTTTCTAATTTAAAATGCATTTCTATTTCTTGTATTCCATTTTTTTGCAATTCTGAAACATCAATATATTTTGTACCTTTTAATACATCCCTAGCAGAATAAAAATCAAATTTCAAATATTTTCCTGTCAATTCATTATCCTCTGGATTAACTACACTTCCTTTTATTCTACCATTTACCCTTGTTGCCTCTGCCTGAGTAATAACTACCTGACTTAAATCATCTTTTCTACCTATTTTCCTATATTCAGATTCTAAACTTGCATTTATTAAAAGTTCTGAAAATAAGAAAAATCCAATAATTGCCAATACATATAAACACAATGTTTTCATTCTACTCATTTTTCCAATCCCCTTTTATTATTACTTTCTCTATTTAAAATATGCCTATAGTATACCATTTCTCTTAAAAAATGTCAAAATTTCATATTTCGCCAAAAAGTTATACGTAAAATTTTTTCTATGCCTTACTGTCAAAATTTATTTCTATAGATTTTTGCAAATATAACGAATATATATATACTTTATCCACACTTCTTCTTAATGATTTTTCTAACGCTCTTTTATATATTTCCAATTGCACATTATATTTATCTATCAATTCATTTTCATTATTAGCAAAATCTGTCTTATAGTCAAGTAAAATAAGTTCATCATTTTTGTTTATATAATACAAATCTATAATCCCCTGTACTAAAATTTTATCATCTGAATTCTGATTTACTTGTACTTTTTCTATATCATTGCTTTCATTTAATTCATAAATTTCTTTTGCTGATAACATTATATAAAATGGCTTTTCTTTCTCTATTAATTTTGAGTGTTTTAACTCTTGCCAGATTTCTGAATTAGTATATCTATATAATTTTTGTAATTGTATTACCTGTTTTTCTTTTTCTTTTATTATATTTTTTGCTACTAAACTTTCTACAAATTTTTCTAACTCTGTATAGTCATAATCCTTACTTGTATCTAAATATTGCATACACAAATGCATCAAAGTTCCCTTTTCTGCCCCTGTTAATTTTTTCTCTATATTTTCTTGCAAAAACTTCGGTTTAGCTAAATTTATACTTTCTTCACTTAATTTACCTTTTTTTATTTCACTTACCGACATCTTTGTTGGTAACTTTGTCGTTTCCTCAAATGGATATCTATATTCTAGTATCTCTTTTATCTTTTTTGCAATATTTTTATCTGACTTCGTTTTTTCTATACCTTCTTTTATTTTTGTTTTTACATCTATATCATCTTCATGTTCTTTATTTTCTTGCCATATATCTTTTATATCATTTTTTAGTATAACATTTATATCTGCAATTTTTTCAGTTTGTTGCTTATTATATACATAAGTTTGTAAAATCCAATCTAAATATGAATTACAACTTTTTAATATATTTGATTTTATTTTTCCATTCTCTTTTTTATAGATTTCTACATTTTTTTCAAATGCATCTAATTTTTTTTGTATCTCTTTTCCTGTTCCTGTTATATATATTTTTTCTTTTGCTCTTGTAAGTGCCACATACAATATACGCATCTCTTCTGAAAGATTTTCTACTTCTATTTTTCCTTTTATCATTTCTCTTGCTACAGTTTCATACCTTAATTGTTTATTATAATCTATATATTTAATTCCTAGCCCATATTTTTGATGTAATAAAACATCATCTTTTCTTATATCTTGTTTATTAAATTGTTTGTTACTATTTGCTAAAAATATTATAGGAAACTCGAGTCCTTTACTCTTGTGTATACTCATTATCCTTATTACATCATCATTTTCTCCTATTATTTTTGCTGAGCCTAAATCCCCACTACTTAATCTTAATTTTTCTATAAAATTTATAAAATTATATAATCCTTTAAAACTTGCACTTTCATATTGCTTTGCTCTTTCAAATAACACTTTCAAATTTGCTTGTCTTTGTATTCCATTTTGCATTAATCCAACATAATTATAATATCCTGTATCTAAATATAATTTCCATATTAACTCATCTAATGCTAAAAATTCTTGCTCTTTTCTCCATTGTTCTAATTGATTTAAAAATTTTTGTATCTTTTCTTTTAGCCTTGTATCTACATTCACTTTTGCTTTTTGCATACATTCATAAAAATTATCATGTTTATCACTTAATCTAATTTTTACTAATTCATCATCTGAAAATCCTGCTATTGGTGAGCGTAATATTGTTACTAATGGTATATCTTGTATTGGATTATCTATTATTTTTAGTAAACTCATTATTGTTTCTATTTCTATTGTATCTAAATATTCTTGTGTACTATCTGAAAACACTGGCAAATTCTTTTTTACCAATTCTTGTTCATATATATTTGCTTTGTTTTTTGTTGAACGTAACAATATTACTATATCTTTTGGTCTAATATCTCTAAATTTTTTTGATTTTCTATCATACACTTGATATTTTTCCTTTAATAATTTTTCTATTTTCTCTGCTATATATCTTGCTTCTATTTCAATGTCTTGTAAATGTTCTTTTTCTCCTGCATCTTGCTCTTCTTCATCAAATTCTGAATCACTTTTTCCATATTGTACATCATCTTCTATAATATCTGTATCATCTTCTGGCTCGTCTGTTTTTGTATCTATTATATCTATTTCTGTTTTCAAGTTTTGCCCATTTTTTTCATAGTCTGTTGCTCCTAGATTCAAATATTCTTCTTCTGTATAATCTACATCTCCTAAATTTTCACTCATTATGTTTTCAAATATTAAATTTGTAAAATCTAGTACATTATCTCTACTTCTAAAATTTTTAAATAATTGTATCTTTGTTCCCGCTTCTTTTTGGCTATTTCCTTCTAATTGCTATAATTTTTATATTTACTTAGAAATAGTTCAGGCATAGCTTGTCTAAATTTATATATACTTTGTTTTACATCTCCAACCATAAATATATTATTTTCTCTTGATACAGCTGTTAATATGTATTCTTGTACTTCATTACTATCTTGATATTCATCTATAGCTATTTCTTCAAATTTTTGTGAATACTTTTTTGCTATATCTGTTGTACTCACATTTCCTTTATCGTCTTGATTAATTAATATATGTAAAGCAAAATGTTCTACATCTGTAAAATCTACTATATTTCTTTCACGTTTTTTACTTGCAAATCTTTTATCAAATTCATTAATTAATATTTCTAGTTTATGCAATTTTTTATACATATTATATAAATCATTCGCACATTGTTTAGAATCTGCTATTAGCGTTTTTTCTCTTTTCTTATTAAAACGTGCTTTTACCATATCTCTCATCTTTTTTGCTTCATCTTTTATTTCCGATTCTACCTTTTTCTTTGACCAGTCTACTAGCCTTATATATCCTGATGTTTCATAAGCCTTGTCCCAATTATCTAAACTTTTCTGTAATGTTTTTATTTGATTTATATCACTTTCTATTATTTTGTAAAATGGTTCTAAATCTCTATCATTTTGCAATGTTTCTGCAACATCTTCCAATATTGTTATGTCATTTTTTGTTTCTTCTTCTAAGTCTTTTAATAATTCTGCTCCCCATAGTGTTTTTGAAAAATCCTGTTCTAATAGTCCTTGTTCTTCTAAGTTAAACATTTCTATTTTTTCATGTAACCATTTTTGTGGAAATGGATTTGAATATATATATCCATGAATTTTTTTTACTAACTCCTTTAGTGGAGTATCATCTCTATATGTTGTATATGTTGTTATCAAATCTTCAAAATCTTTATCTTCTGTTTCATATTTTTCTTCAAATAAATCTTCTAATACTTCTTCTTTTAATAATTCAATTTCTGTTGTATCAGCTATTCTAAAGTTTGGTGACATATTTTCCAATTCATAAAAATTGTTTTTTACAACCTCTAAACAAAAAGAATCTATTGTACATATATTTGCCAAATTTAATAATGTTACTTGCTTTTGTAAATGTTGATTATCTGGGTCCTTTTCTAGTTTTTCATATATTGCATCTAATATTCTTTCTCTCATTTCTGCTGCTGCTGCATTTGTAAATGTTACTACTAAAATTTTATCTATATCTATTTTTTCATCTATTATTTTATGTATCATTCTTTCTACTAATACTGCAGTTTTTCCACTTCCAGCAGCAGCTGCTACAAGTGTGTTTTTTCCTTTTTCATATATTGCTTGTTCTTGTTCTTTTGTCCAATTTGGCATTTATATCACATTCCTTTTACTTTTAGTTTTTCTACAAATTGTATTTATATTTTGTACACCTTTATTTTTATGTATTAATTATCTTTCAAATTTGCTATTTTTAACCTTTTAAGGCTTTTATTTCTTCATCTTGCTTTAATTCTTTTGTCAAAAATTGATATGCTCTTTTATCTTGTTCCATTGCTATTTTCGCTATTTCTTTATTATTACGTAATCTATAACTTGCATATTTTATTATTATCCCTTTGTTTGCAACTGCTGCTCTTACTACTTCTTCATCATCTCTTAATTTTTCACTAGCATAATATAAAGTTTGTCCACAATCTTTTACACTTGCCATTATAAGCTCTTTGTCCGCTTTTAGTTTTTCTGATGCATAAAATGCTGTCCATGGTGCTGTTTTTATTGCTAACAATACTATGTCTTTTTTCCCTTTCAATCTGTCACTTGCAAATTCTAGTGCTTCACCATCTTGTGTAAGTGCTACTTTTACTATTTCTTCGTCATCTTGTAATTCACTACTTGCAAATTCTAGCATTTTTCCTTGTTCCTTTACTGTTTTTAATACATATTCTCTGTCATTTGAATTTGCTTTCATGTTTTCTATGTTTATATCCATTTTACCACTTTCCTTATTATTTTTCACTTTTTAGTTTTGCTATTATTGCTTTTGTAGTTATTCCTTGTTCAGTAAACATGTTTTCATGTTCTGTTACTATATTTTCTGGAAATATTTGATTTTTATGTAAATCTTCCGTTTTGGATATTATTTCAAATTCACTTTCTTCAAAATATCTTAAACTTGCAAGATATAAATCATCATCATCTGTTTTAAAAAATATTTCTCCATCATTACTTAAAAATGTTTTATATTTTTCTAGTTGTCTTGTATGTGTTAACCTTTTTTTATGATGTTTTCCTTTTGGCCATGGATTACAAAAATTAATATATATCCTTTTTATTTGGTCTTTTTCATCTAAAATTAATGGTATTCTTTCTATGTCAAATCTTGTAATTATTACGTTTTCTGGTTCTTTTTTTGCTTCTTGATATTCTTTTTCTATATTTCTTTTTGCTAATCCTAACATTGCATCAACTAAATCTATTGCTATATAGTTGTTTTCTGTATGCTTTGAAGCCATTTTTGCTATAAATTGTCCTTTTCCACATCCTAATTCTAAGTATATTGGTTGTTCTTGATTTTTATATAATGTTTTCCATTTTCCTTTATATTCTTCTGGATTATCTATATAAAATTTTGACGCTTCTAATTCTGGTCTTGCCCACTTTTTGTATCTTATTCTCATATAAAATTCATTCCTTCCTAGATTTATTAATATATTTTTATATTGTTTTAAATAAGTGAAAATGTTATTAATGTCCTCTTTTGTTCCCTTATTAATATTATTTCTCCTATTGCTATTTTCTTTTTTCTAAAAAAGCGAAGTCAAAAATCTTAACTATTGCTAAAATTTTAACTTTCGCTGTACATGTTATCATATTTATAGAGCAAATCTGTAAGCCGGGTTCTGTCTTTTAAAATAGCCATTTATCTAGGATTATTATTGCTAATAATCTCAAGCCACGCAGTTCAAGAAGGCACCGAGCAGGTTTAATCTTCTTTTTTAGGTGTTGCTCCAGATGGGGTTTACACTGACCTGCTATGTCACCATAACAGCGGTGAGCTCTTACCTCGCCTTTTCATCCTTACCTCTTGTAAAACTTCCAGAATTTCTTCCTTTGCTTATAAGTCGAATAACCATAAAGTTAAACTCTTAAAGAGGCGGTTATTTTCTGTTGCACTTTCCTTAGGGTTGCCCCCACTAGACGTTATCTAGCATCATTGCTCTATGGAGCCCGGACTTTCCTCTCGTAGTATCTTTCGATTTCTACCAGCGACTATTCAATTTACTCTGTTTGATATTATATCATATATTTTTTAATTCTTCTAGTGTATTTTTATATTTTATCAAAAAGATTTTTGGGTCTTTTATATTCGTTGCTTTATATAGTTCATTAATCATTATATATGATTTGTTTATTGAATATTGTTTCTGTTCCTTCATATCTAATGATGTCATTAATTTTGAAAATTCTTCTGATGCTGATTTCATATAATTTGAAATTTCTTCCCAATTATTATCATCTAAACTACTATATGCTTTGAAAATATCCAATTTAGTTTTTGCTACCACTTTTTCCTGTTCACTTGAATTATTTTCTTCCAAGAATTTAACATATATTTCATATATTTTGCATAATTGTCTTAATGTTTCTACTTTATTTTCTTCCTGAACTATTTTAGTTAAATTATCAAATTCCGTATTAAAGTTCAATATATTTTTATCATTTATTGTTGTTTGATATAAGTCTAATGTTATTGTTGGAATTGATAAATACATTTTTTCCACGTCATTTTTTACAGTTTGCCAATCAATATCTAAAGACTGTGTTAGTATTCCTTCCTCTTGTAATTCATATTTCTTTTGACCTGTTTCTGAGCTACTACTATCACTTCCTGATGTTTCATTACTTGATTGATTTTTACTACTTTCTCCTTTATTGCTACCACTTTTACCTCCCGAATTATTGCTTTCCGAACTTTTTGTAGACTCATCTGACTTTCCTGAGCTTGTACCTGATTCACTTGTATTTCCAGAACTTCCACTACCTTTTTGATTAGATTGATTTGTTCCTTCTTCCATATTACTTGGATTTGCCGTATTTACAGAAATCTTATAACTCTCATATTTTATATTATTCATTTGATTAAATATTTTTATTAAATTTTCATCTAAATACTTTATTTCATTTTCTGTTTTTTCTGATAATTTATTTTTATCATTATTTTTACTTGTTGCCATTACATTATATATTCCAAATCCTATTACTAATATTAAAAAGATTGCCAAAAAAATATATGCTCTTATTTTATATTTTTTTATCATTTTGTTCACTTTCCTTTCAATTATGATTTTTTAATATTAGTATATGTACATTTTAAAAAAGCATACAAAAAGTAGTAAATTAGAAAAAATTTTATCTAATTTACTACTTTTGTATTAAAATAAGATTTACTTTTAATAAAAATTAATGTCAAATAATTTACTTACTATCATTTGCCTTTAAACCTTTATAATTAATCTTATTTCCGTTCGTATTTCTTTAAGTTAGGATAACCTTCAAACATATTTATTGCTTTTTCAAGCATTTCACTGTGTTGATATGCAAGTGGTTCTGATAGTGTATTCACATTATAAAATGCCACACTTTCCAAATCATTTCCAGCTGTTAAATATTCTTCATATTTATAAATTTCATCTTCAATAAAGATACCAAAGCACTGTGATGATCCTCCTCTTGTTCCTGCATACTTTTCATCATTTGAACTATAAATACCTACATAATATAATTGTTCCAAATTATTATTTGGTACATTTTTAAGTTTGATAATAGCAGGCTCTAAAGAGTTATCTAATACTTCTACTTCTAACCCTGTTCCTTCTTTCAGTCCTCTTATGGCTGCTTTTAATGGTGATTCAAATATTGCTTGATTAATAGCAATTCCTGGAAGTGATAATTCTCCTTTAAAGTCTACTTTTTTATTGGACCTTCTTCCTAATAAGACATATGTATTACCATCTACAGTATTTTTAACTAGAAAAACAATATCAACAGCTTGTCTTCCAGGAACAAAACTTATTCCTCTGTTTTTACTACTTGCAATAATTTCTTTAAATGTATTTCGAAACAGTATTGCTTTTGTTTCCATTGGTATCATCTTTTCAAGTTCTGCATACTTTCCTTCTAAAATAAGTTTCCTTATTTCTGTTGCATGATATCTTACTTCACTACCTTCTTCTGGATTAATCAACTCAGCATTTAATTCAATGTTTTTTTCTTTTAATACATCTAAAATGTCTTCCTTATTTCCTGTGCAAAAATGTGTTATACCATACATTTTGCATGCATTTGAAATTAAATTAATCCATTCTTCAAAAGTAGGTACATCTGGAATATGTATAATATCATATTTCTCCTTTGGTATTCCTTCTGCTTGAAACATTGCAGTTATCATTTTTTCTCTTTCAACTGCTGAAACACAATATCTCTGTCTTCCATTTTCAAAGCAAGAACCTATCATAACTACTACTTTTTCAAACTCTGGGTTTTTAGCTAATTTTATTAAAAACCTTTTGTGTCCATAATGAATTGGCATCCACCTACCAATTGCTGCTACCCTTTTTCCTGTTACATTTTTGGTTTGATTTGTTTCATTTGCCACCATAATCAAACTCTCCTTTCTATTTTTATTTTTATATTCTAGCATATCTCTTGAATTATGTCAATTTTATTCTATCTTTATTCTTCAATATCTGAATCATTCTCTGTTTCAACATCTGCCTCAATTGCAACTGTCTTTTCTAAATTTTCTTGTGCTTGTTCCTTTTCTTCTTCTGTAAGATTTGCATTTCCAGGAGTTTCATTTATTTCAATTTTACCATCAATGTTTTCAGTAGTAATTTCTGGTTCTTTTTCATCACTATTTGTTTCTTCTACAACTTCTACTTGTTTAACATCTTCATTTTTTTCAGTTTCTTCTTGTTTTGCTCCACATTCTGGACAAAATTTCATATTCTTTTCAATTTGACTATAACATTTTTGACATACTTTTTTATCTTTTAAATCTATACATTCTTTTAAAATACTGTCTATTTCATCACTTATTACATCTAACTTTGTACACTCTTCTTCTAATTCTTTTTTTATATCTAATGTTTCTTCTTTTACATGTTTTTCATATACTTTTTTACCTATTTCCATATAAATATCATTTGCTTGACCTTTTAAATCTGCCATTTTCATTTTTAATTTTGCTTCTTTTGCAATCTTTCCTGTTTTATCTGCTGTAACTTTGTATGCCTCACTAGCTTTTTTACCTAATTTATCAAAAAATTCCATTTTAAACCACATTCCTTTCTTATTACTATAATTTATTCAAATTAAATACATCGTACAAATATTATTAAAATCTACTGATATATACAATGTCTTATTATACTTTTTCTTATTATTTATTATATTTTCTTTTTTTATGCATTTTCTTTTTATTTATTATATTTTGTTTTTTATGTGTTTTCTTTTTATTTATTATATTTTGCTTTTTTTATGTATTTATCAAATACGACACTTTACATTTCCATTTTTTTCTCTCTTGTCATTAATTTTTCAACAGCTTCTTTTGCATCAAGTTTATTATATATAACATCATAAGCTGTATTTATGATTGGAACTTCTATATTATATTTTTGACTTAATGCATAAGCAACATCTATATTATCAATACTTTCTATTACCATTCCAACTTCTTTTTTTGCCTCTTCCAATGTTTTTCCTTGTCCTATTAATTTTCCAGCTCTTCTGTTTCTACTATGTTCACTTAAACATGTTACAATTAAATCTCCTAATCCACTCAATCCAAAAAATGTATCTTTTTGTCCACCTAATGCAACTCCTAATCTTGATATTTCCCCTAGTCCTCTTGTTATAAGTGCCGCAAATGTATTATCTCCAAATCCAACACCAGCTGCTACACCAGCACAAAATGCAATTATATTTTTTAGTGCTCCTCCAAGTTCAACACCTTTTATATCTTCAGAAGTATATACTCTCATGTGTGAACACATAAAAGCATCTTGTACAAGTTCTCTAACTTCTTTATCTTTAGATGCCATTACTAATACTGTTGGTATTGCTATAGAAACTTCTTCTGCATGACTTGGTCCTGATAAAGCACCTACTCTTGCTTCTGGTAATTCATCTAAAATTACTTCATCTAAAGTTTTCATTGTTTCTTTTTCAAATCCTTTTGAACATATTATAATTGGTGTTTTTCCTACATATTGTTTATATTGTTTAAATGTATCTCTTGTAAACTTTGATGGTGTTACATGTAAAATAAAATCTGCTCCTTCTATAACTTCTTTGAAATCTGTTGAACACATAATTCCTTGTGGTAAAGTTAAATTTGGCAAAAATTTGCACTTCTTATCATTATTAATTAAATCTCTTTCTTCTTCTAAAAATGACCATATTTTTACATTATGTCCCATATTTGCTAAATGTGTTGCCAAAGCAACTCCCCAGCTTCCACTACCTATAATTGCTATATTATTCATATTATTCCATTCCTTGCTTTTGTATTTAGGTTTTTAACAATGGCTATACCTATAAACCTTTCATAACATTTTATCTTTTCATAAAATATCTTTAAATCTTTTATAAGATTTTACTCTTTTATAAAAATTCTATAAAATCCTCATATTTTTATTTTTTTAGTGATAATTTGTTTTCTGTTCCATTTAACATTCTTTTTATATTACTTCTATGATTATATAAAACAATCACTGCTAATATTACACTATATATAAAATAATTTCCGCCTTCTGCTACAATATAATGTTCTTTTATAAATAATGTTAATACTGGAAACAATACTGCTGCTGCACATGATCCCAATGATACCATTTGTGTAAGGACCATTAAAACCAATGCAAATACTAAACATATTAATCCTATTTGCCAGTTTGTCATTAATAAAATTCCTAATGATGTTGCTACACCTTTTCCACCTTTAAATCCAAAAAATATTGGAAATGTATGTCCTAAAACTACTGCAACACCAGCAATTTGTACTAATAATCCCTTATCTGCATCTTTTACTAAGTTTCCTATTCCTATTGCTATTAATATAGCTACCACACCTTTTAATATGTCACACAATAATGTAAGTACTGCTGCTCCTTTTCCTACAGATCGTAACATATTTGTACTTCCTGCATTTCCACTTCCTTTTTCTCTAACATCAAATCCTGCAACCTTTTTGCTTATTATTACAGAAAAATTTATACTTCCTATTAAATAGGCTATTATTGCCATAACTACATCTATTACCATATTATTTCTCTACCTTCTCTCTTACTATAATTCTTATTGGAGTACCTTGCAATCCAAATTCTTTTCTTATCTGATTAACTAAATATCTTTCATAAGAAAAATGAAATAAATCTTTATTATTTACAAAAATTACAAATGTTGGTGGTTTAGTTGACGCTTGCGTTCCATATAAAATCTTAAGTCTTTTTCCTTTATCTGTTGGCGGTTGCACTATTGCAATTGCTTCATTTATTACTTGATTTAACACTGATGTAGATATACGCATTGCATTCTGTTTTGCTACATCATTTATCATATCAAATAATTTATCAACTCTTTGACCTGTTTTTGCTGAAATAAAAATTATCGGTGCATAAGATAAATATGCTAATTTTGCATAAACTTCTTTTTTATATTTCTCTAATGTTCCAGTTTCTTTTTCTATCTCATCCCATTTATTTACAACAATTATAACTCCTTTTCCAGCTTCATGTGCTTCTCCAGCTATTTTTGTATCTTGCTCTGTAACTCCCTCATTTGCATCAATCATCATTAAACACACATCTGCTCTTTCTATTGCAAGTAAGCTCCTTATTACACTGTATTTTTCTATTCTTTCATTTACTTTATTTTTTTTTCGTATACCTGCTGTATCTATTAATACATATTTTCCTTTATCATTTTCAAAATAACTATCAATTGCATCTCTTGTTGTTCCAGCTATATCACTTACAATTGTTCTATTTTCTCCTAAAATTTTATTTATTAATGATGATTTTCCTACATTTGGCTTTCCTATTACTGCTACTTTTATAACTTCTTCATCATCTTCATCTGCATCTTTTTCTGGAAAATGTTCATATATTGCATCTAGTACATCTCCTATTCCTAATGCATTTGCAGCTGATATTGGATATGGATCTCCTATTCCTAAATTATAAAATTCATATATATCTTGTTTTGCTTTTTCATAATTATCTGCTTTATTACATACTAGCACTATTGGTTTTCCAGACTTTTTTAACATCAACGCTATTTCTTGATCTGCTGCTGTCACCCCTTGTTTTATATCTGTTAAAAATATAATTACATCTGCCATTTCTATTGCTAAATTTGCTTGTTCTCTCATTTGCGATAATATTATATCTTCAGATTCTGGCTCTATTCCCCCTGTATCTATTAATGTAAAATTTCTTCCTCTCCAATTTGTTTCTGCATATACTCTATCTCTTGTTACCCCAGGTGTGTCTTCTACTATGGAAATTCGACTTCCTGCTAAATAATTAAAAAATGTTGATTTTCCTACATTTGGTTTTCCTATAATTGCTACTATTGGCTTTGACATTTTTAATCTCATTCCTTTCTCAAGGCTTATTCTAGTTAAATTTTTTGATTTTATTGCTTAAATTATTAAATTATTTTTAACTATTCTTCTATTTTTTATTACCTTTATGTGCCTATTTTACTATATTTACTTTTAAAAATCAAGGCTAATTTTACTTATGTTTTTGCTTTTTTATTACACATTAAGTAAGAAATAAAAAAGAGCATAGTAAAACGTGGTTTTTAAACCAAACTTTACTATGCTATAACTGTATTATCATCAAATGCTTTTATTTTATTTAATTTACATAAATAGCAGAAATCTTATAATTTTCCACAATCTTTTATGTTCTTTGCCTAGTATTCACCCTCCGCATTGTTACTCTCAGTTAGTTTTTGATAATTCTATTCGAATATGAGACTCTTTAGCTTATATCCGGACACTTTTTTAATATTTATCAATAATTCGTTATTACTGGTATGATATCGGCAGAGTCTGTTGTTACTGCTGATATCTAATTATTCCAATACTAATGAACCTTGGTATTTAGTTACTAATGACAATCCCTCTCGTGCTGTTAGAAATTATTCTTATCGTTTTGGCTATATCGAATCTATTTTAAAATCTCAAAAATCAAGCATTTTTAGGCTTATGGAGAAAATCTTATGATTTCCTCCATATTTTATATTCTCTGGACCAGTATTTATCGTCTGTATCGTTACTCTCAGTTAGGTTTCATTAATTCTGTCCAGATATGAGACAATATCTATTTTTGCACTTTTTTATTGTTCTATTTCCAACTGGAAGCTAGATCTTAGGGAAACTAGCGGGCAAGCACCAAGCGTGCCGCCATCGCTGCTGTTGCCCAAGCCAGCGTCATCGCCGTACACACTGCACACAAAGCCAGAGTGGTAAGCCGACGGAGAAGCGAGCCACCAGTCGTAATCTCCTGTAGAACCGTTTTTTCCGCAATACATACTATTATAACCTGTATAATCTAATGTATTACTTCTTGTAAACCAACCAGTATTTTGTAGTACTAAATTGTTTACTATATATATATATCCTGGTTCACTATATGAACTATATTCTGTTCCTAATTTATAATTTCCTGTTGTATGTGATACTTGATTATATGATGCCACATACATCTCTGCTGTTGGTGCTCCTATTGCATAATTTGCTTTTG
>MNRQ01000035.1 GCA_001916035.1 Clostridium sp. 27_14
TTTTTCGGTAATGCCTATTAACTGTAGCATTTCATTCAATATAAACATTCATTATTTTGGTTGCACTTTCGTAAACTATTCAGAACAAAAAGCACGTGCCACTTATGAAAAATTAATAGATTTATGCCGTGATAATCCAGATGTAATAGATCCTTTAAGATATTTAAGAGAAAGAGAAGTTGTACACTTCCAAAGATTCGGAGAAGCACTACGTGGAGTTCAAGACAAACTAGCAGAAAAAAAATTTTATATTAACAATTGTAACTAGAGAAAAACACCTATTTCTCTTGACTTTTACAGCAAACTTTAGTATACTTAATATGTTACAATAATAGTTTGTCTATTTAGACAAATCCACCCATCTAAAGTAAGATGGTAAAATGAAAGGAGAAACTTTATGATTTTCAAAATTCTTTCTACAGTTGTTAATAGCATCCAGGAATCTGCTGCAGAAGTAGTAGATTGTGTCAAGGAAGAAGCAGCTTCTATGAAAGAAGAAAAAGCTGCACTGGCCTATACAGGATACGGACACCCTGTAAAAGGCTATAAGACCCTTGAAGAAGCTCGGTGTCATCGCATGAAGTTATATGTTGGCACTCAGTTATGCTTTCCTAACGGCAGCACTACAATAGTAGAAATTGGTGCAAAGGAAACATGCATTGATAACTGGTATTATGCCTGGATAGGTATTAACAAACCAGAATCAGCTTTTGATATCTAATCCTTTCTAAAACACCCATTCATTAGATTTTATATCAAATGAATGGGTGTTTTGTAACTTTCAAAATATAAACACAAAAAATTACAATAAAACTCGTTTTTTCTTACTAATAAAATTAGTCAAAACAACAAAAATCAAACTATAAACTATAATAATAAAAATATTAATACCTAACTGCTTAACATTAATAAAATCAAAAATTTCCATATTCCTAATTAATTCATTATTAGAAACAAAATAATATGTAGGAAATATATGTGCTAATTTAACAACATAATCTGGCATATATTCAAAAGGAACAAAACAACCACACAAAAATGAAGAACCCAATGCCACAACATTTACAATTCCACCTATTGCATTTTTATTTTGAGTAATATTACCTATAAAAAAACCTATTGTCAAAGCACAAATTACATATATAAAAGAATTTATCATAAAAGCAACACCATTTAAAGTTAACATCAAATCTCCAAATATAATAAAACTCAATATCATATATAACAACCACATTGCAAATACAACAACAAAAAGTGCAAGTAATACAACTCTATTATATTTTTCCAAATCAAAACTACTAATTATTGTCCTTTTACTAACATTCTTTTCTTTTAAACTTGCCAAAATCATACTAATGCAATAAACACAACCAGCTAAAAAAGCATAATTTAAAAAATTAAAATATTTAGTAGCTGAACTCAATTTAGATGTATCCAAATTTGTTTTCAATTCTATTTGTGAATCAATATTAATTGTTTCATTAATTTTACTAATTAATTCATCATTTTTATAATAATCTTTATATATAAGAGCCAATTTTATATATTTTTCAACAAGCATTTCACTATAAGATGAATACTGATCCCCACTTGATTTATATTCTACTCTTGGACTCTTCCCTTCCAATATATCTTCCCCAAAATTTTTTGGAATATATATCACATAATTTACATCTCTATAAAAAATAGCATCATTTACTGCATCTTGATCACTTATATCCACATTAACACTTTTTGAATGACTTTTAATATATTTTTCTAATCCTTCTGAAATAGTATTTTCTTTATCCTTATTTATAACAAGTATACTTGGTTTTGTCTCTTCAAAATTTGTTACATTATCTTTATTAGTCTGATTAAGAACTGTTATTAAAAGAAGTACTATAGTATACAATATTAACATACCTTTTAATCTATTTAATATTTTCAAAATAGTTTTAAATACTGTCATACTTTTCCCTCCTTAAACTAACAAAAGAAATAATCAAACAAATTACTGAAAATATCAATAAACTCACTACATCACTCCAATATCTATCTAAAGTATCATAATAATATAATGAATAAAATCCATCTGTAATTAAATTATTTGGATTAATTCTATTTATTATTGGAATATTTTTATCTATAAAATATTTTAACGTAACACCCATCATCCCAGATAAAACCGACAAAATCATTGATATTGAAATAGTTATACCTACCTTTGTCCCTTCACTAACTTTAAAACATGAAGCTATTAATACTCCTAACGAATTTCCCGCAAGATTTCCCACTAATGATAGCAATATTACTAATCCAAAATTTGTTCCAAAATCAACTTTTAAAACAAATACCAAAAATATTATTAACAGCATTATTCCTATTAAACTCACTAAATATGCTCCTAATGCTGAACTTAACACTATAACACTCTTTCTAGTTGGTGACACAGCTATCCTTTTTCCCTTATTACTCATATTTGCCAAACATCTATTTATTGCTGTTATTCCTATCATTCCACCATACATACACGCCATCGCTATTACAGTATAATATTCAACCATCATATAACTCAAATTAGAATTTGATATATCTTTTAGTTCTATTTTTTCATTATTTATTTTATCTAAAATATTATCTACTATTTTTTCCGTATTAAAATTGCCATTTCCTTTTAACAATTCTTTTTGAATTTCTTTTTCTGACAAATCTTCTACTACTTTTTTTGTTTGTTCTATTTCATCTACTACAAACTTCATTATTGTTTGATAAGTTCCTGTAGTCTTTACTACTATTTTTGGAGTTTCACCTTCAAACAATAGATATCCTTCAATTTCTGAATTCTCCAATGCTTTTTCTGCATCATCAATATTTATATATTCTATATTAAATAATTTCTCTTCACTTTCTTCTGATAATGTTTTTAATGTTTCTTTATAAATCTCTTGATTTCTAAATTCAGCATTGTCAACAACAGCTATATCGAACACTTGTAACTTTTCATCATTTTCAATATTTGAAAATGCCATATAAAAAAATGTACTTAGTATAATCGAAAATGCATAAGTCCAAAATATCAATGTTTTGTTTTTTAATAATGATTGTATCGTATATTTTAAATTATGGATAAACATTAATCTCTTAGCTCCTTTCCAGTTAGCTTTAAAAAGACATCATTTAATGTTGGTCCTACTCTTTCAATCTTTTCTTCTATATTTGCTTGTTTCTTCAATTCTTCACTTGTTCCTTCTGCTATTATTTTACCTTTATCCAAAATTATAATTCTATCACAAAGAATTTCAACTTCTTCCATGTAATGAGTTGTATATACTATAGTCGCACCATTATCTCTTAATTTTTTTATTCCTTCTAATATATTGTTTCTACTTTGTGGATCTACTGCAACTGTCGGTTCATCTAAAAATATTATTTCCGGTTTATGTGCTATTCCACAAGCTATATTTAAACGTCGCAATAAGCCTCCTGATAATTGCTTTGGTAAATACTTTTTAAACTCTTCTAACCCAACTAATTCAATTGCCTCTTCTACATATCTTTCTCTTGTTTTTTTATCTTGTATATACAATCCACAAAAATAATTTATATTATCATACACATTTAATTCATCTAGCACTGCAACTTCTTGAAAAATCACTCCTATTTTTTGCTTTATATCATAAGAATCTGGTCTCATTTCTTTTCCAAAAATCTTTATACTTCCTTTTTGATATTTTAATAATGCTAATATTGAATTTATAGTTGTACTCTTACCAGAACCATTGGGTCCTAACAATCCTAATATTTCTCCTTTATATACATCAAATGTTAAATTATCTATAGCCTTTTTACCTTTATATTCTTTAGTTAAACTACTAACTTCTATTACTTTTTCCATAAGCCTCCCCCATTTTATATAAATTTATTGTCTCTCTTGTTCTTCTGTAAATTCTTCCAGTATTGATGCCTTTCCGTTTTTTTGATTTCCTAATAAAATCCCATTTTCATCTCTATGCAAATTCAAAAATTCTGTTATATTATAATCTTCTAATTCCAATTGTTTTTGTAATTTTTTTAATGATTCTCTTTGTTTATCAGAAATTTCATTTGGCATATAAAATATTCCTGTTTTATAAGTTGGTGTTGATGTATTTTCTGCAAAAGCAATATGTCCTAATTTTTGTATTTCATAAAAAATACTATTCACATCATGTTTTTCTCTTGCAGTTACTTGCAATTCATCTTCATCTTTAAAATGATCTTTTAAATAATCTTTCATATAAAAATAATGAGCTGTATCATCCTCTTCTACTAATATTTTTTCTACTTGCCCATCCCTTTCTTCTCCATCAACATTTCTTTTTCCAAATAAAAGTAACACTTTTATTTTCTCAATCAAATCTTGTTTCATATTAATTCTTCCTTTCCTCATTTGTTTTATTCTCTTTACTCAATATTAAATGTCACAAATAAAACAATACTTATATATTTTGGATTATATCATATGACATTTTAATTTAAAAGTTTTTATTGATATATTTTTTTCATTATGATATTATTTATAAAATTACATAAAACTTAAATATAATCTTTATCATGTAATTAATACTAGACGAAAGGAAGTAATTTATTATGAATAATAACTATTTTTTCACATCTGAAAGTGTAACAGAAGGACATCCAGACAAACTATGTGATTACATCTCTGACTCAATATTAGATGAATATTTAAAACAAGACAAAAACTCAAGAGTAGCAGTAGAAACATTTGCAACCAAAAATAAAATAATAATATCTGGAGAAGTAACAAGCACAGCAAACATTAATATCGAAGAAGTTACAAGAAACGCAATAAAAGAAATTGGATATGGAAATGAACATTTAGATATAAATCCAAACACATGTAATATTGAAATTTATATAACAAAACAAAGTCCTGATATAGCACTCGGAGTTGACACTGGACGGAGCAGGTGATCAAGGAATAATGTTTGGTTACGCTACTAATGAAACCGAAAATTATATGCCATTTGCTATAAACATGGCACACAAACTTTCAAAAAAACTAACCGAATTACGCAAAAACAATGTTTTACCATACTTAAGACCTGACGGAAAAACACAGGTAACTGTTCAATATGTTGATGGAATCCCTGCTAGAATTGAAAACATATTAATTTCTAATCAATATGAAGAAGGAACTAATATACAACAAATGAGAACAGACATTATTGAAAATGTCATCCACAATATTATTCCAGAAAAATACATTGACCAAAACACTAAAATTCATATCAATCCCACTGGAAAATTTACAATAGGAGGTCCATTAGGTGACACTGGTTTAACAGGTAGAAAAATCATTGTTGATACTTACGGTGGATATGCCAGACATGGAGGCGGCGCTTTTTCTGGAAAAGACTGTACCAAAGTTGACAGATCTGCAGCATATATGATGCGCCATATTGCAAAAAACATTGTTGCAAATGGATATGCCGACAAATGTGAACTACAAGTTTCTTATGCTATAGGTATAAAAGAACCATTATCCATTTTTATTGATACATTTGGTACTAGCAAAATCTCAGAAGATACAATCTTAACTAAAATAAAAAATAAATTTGACTTAACACCTCTAGGAATTATAAATTATTTAGATTTAAGAAAACCTATTTATAAATCTACTACTAATTATGGTCACTTTGGTAAAGATTTTTTAAGTTGGGAAAAACTGATAAAACTCTAAATATTTATAAAGTTTATTACAATCATCAAATTATCACACTTTTATCATAATTATTACACTTTTGTCATAAATGTTACATTTTTATTACAAAATCATTACTTTTTTGTTACAAAAGTGTTGACAACTCCATTTTTTTGTCGTAAAATTAAACTATAGATAGTTTTACTTAAGATTTTTTAAATTACACAAGACTAAGGAGTTGATTATTATGAACGAAAACCCAAAAAATGATTGTTTAGCTTTAACTATTAGAAAAGAACATAGATTAATAGTTATAAATAAAGTAAAAGAAACTACTATCAGAATGTCTATCAAAACTTTATTATATGCTTTATTTTTAACTATTGTAAATATAGTTATTTAATACATATTATTGAATTATAGCCTGACTCAACAGGAACAGAGAAGATTTATTACAAATCTTCTCTTTTTATATATTAATTTACATATATCTTTTTCACAAAATTATTTCTTCAGATGCTATTATTTTCTCTTTATTTTTCAATATATTCAATCTGAATCTTAGCATCAGCCTCAAAAGAAGCTAAATCAACAAAAGTCTTACCTCCAGAAACAATAATATGTGAATTAACATCTGTAATAGCTGTACCATTTACTTTTATAATAATATCAGAACCTGATTTAATGTTATCTAATTCAACTTTTCCATTTGTAGAAAGCACCAGAACAGTTGTATTTCCAGATATCTCTGTTTCAACCTTTTTAAATGCTGCTATTATGCTATCATATCCATCTGTAGCCTTAATATAATTTTTAGTTGATGATGGTATTATTTCTGTCATAATTTTTGTATTGCCTGAACTTTCATTTTGCCCAACTATTGCAATAGAATATACAATTGGTTTTGATGTACTACTCTTTAATTCATTAGCCTTTGACGTAACATTACTTACCTTTTCTCCACCAGTTTTTAATAATTCATTACCATAAACTTTATTTCCATGTTTATCATAAGTAACATTTACATTATAGGCCCCATCACTTAGAACTATAACTATATTTTTATTAGCAGGCTTATCTTTAGCCATTGCTTCAATCATTTCTTTAGCCTTAACTAATCCATCTCCAATACGTGTTCCACCATTTGCTGTTAAATTATCAACTTTATTTTTTAATGTTGTAGCCTCTCCTGTATTTTTAGCAGTTCCGATTTTTCGAGCATTATCTTCATTTTGATCCTTTCCTCCACTACTAAATGTTACTATTCCTACCTGACCTCCAGAAGTAAAGTCCACACCATCTATTAATTTACTTGCTGCTGTTTTAGCATTTGTCAAACGACCATTCCAAAACTATATTACTATTAGTTGTCTTTATTTTTTCTGAATTTATAGTTAATGTTACTTGTTTTTCAATTTGATATTCTTTAGGATCCTTAACTGTTTTATCCTCACCTTCAGGCGTCCTATATGTTGCAGAATTTGCTATTTTAGCCCCAGGTTTTCCTGTTACTTTTACAGTAAACTCAACTGTTTTACTATTTCCTGCTGAAATCTCTAATACTTTAGCCAATCCATTATTTGACTTCAAATCATTTAATTCTGCGGTTGTCAAATTTGTTCCTGTTGTTAATAATGTTGTATTTTCTGGTACTTTATCTTTTACAATAGTAGTACCTGTAGCATTACCAATATTAGTTACTGTTATAACATATTTAATTGTATCTCCATATTCTGCTACATCATTATGTTTGTTTCCTGATGCCTTTGTTATTTTACTTGATTTTGTAGCTGTAAATTCAACTTTTGATTTTGCAATAACTTTTGCATCATCTTTAGCTTCCAATGTTTTTTCATTATTATTACTATCTATATAATGACCTACTGCTGTAGCAGTATTTATAATTTCTTTACCACCAACATTAGTATCTTCCGCTAATACTTTATAATACACTATAAATTCTTTAGTTGATGTTTCTGTGCCCTTTTCTCCTAAAACACTTATAGTTCCAACAGCATTTGTGACATTAGTTACTCCATCATTAGCAAAACTAATTTTCCTATTGTCAGTAACTTGCACATTTGTCAATGGTATGCTAGACGTATTAGTTACTATTATTTTATATCCTACTACATCTCCTTTTTTCACTTCTGGAACTGATCCATTTGTAACTGCATTTCCATTTACACTTATTACTGTTTTTGTTAAATTAATAGATGGCAATGTATTTATTATTTCTAGTCCATTATAAGTTACTATATAGCCATCCGGAATAGTTACTTCTTGCACAGAATAAGTAATTCTATCTGCATTATCATCATATACTGGTACATTAACTTTTTTCTTAAAGCTATTATCTTGATTTAATATTTGATTTGGAACATTGGTCTCTATAATTTCTTCACCAACTTTTCCTATTATTTTTGCTTCAACATCTTGATGATTTTCTTTATTATCATTCCATTTTTTACTTATTTCTATTTCTTTAGTATCTGTTGGTTTTACAAATTTATTTGTTATCTCTGCTGTATATCCATTTTCTTCTGTTGGTTGAATTGTTTTTGTTTCATCTTGTTTATAAAATTTCCAATTTTCTTCTGTAGAAGCCACTTCATTTATTGTATAAGTTATTTCATCTCCATTTTCATCATATTTCAATAAGTTTGTTATTTCTGTTTCCCATTTGTCTGGTGTTAATACTACATCACTTAATTTTTCATTATTTCTATTTAATTGCAATGTTATTCTTGTAGGTCTTTTTGCTGCCTTATTTTTATTATCATCCCAATTCTTTTTAATCTTTAATGTTATTGTTTCTTGTGAACCTATAAATTTGTTTGTTATTGTTAATGGTGTATTTTCATCATATATTACTTGATAAAATTTCGGTACTGTTAATTCTTTTGCAGAATACTTGATTTCCTGACCATTATCATCATATTTTTGTACTTCTAATTCTTTTGTCCATTCATTTTTTATATTTCCAACTATTGCTGGTTTTTTTATTGTAATATTCTTAGTTATTGCACTTTTTCCATCAGTTCTTGCACCCTTTATTTTAAATTCTACATCTTGACGATTTTTTTCTTGTGCTTCTGTATCATCCCAAATTTTCGTTGCAATTATTTTAGTTTTATTATTACTTGGTAATTCAAATTTATTTGTTATATCAACTTTTATGTTCCCATCATCTTTTCTAATAGGTTCATTTTTATACGATTTATAAAATTCTGTATTTTCTAACTCCTTAACATCATAATTTATTAAAGCTCCATTTTCATCATATTTTTTCAAGCCCTTAAATTCTATTTTCTGTACACTTTCTTCTCTTTCAACTTTGACTATTTGCACAGCATTTTTCACTTCTTTTTTATTTGCAATCAATTGAAATGTAAGAGTCTCAGGTCTTCTCTGTGCTTGAATTTTATTGTCTTCCCATGTTTTATTTACAATCAAATCTATTGTCGTTTCTGGCACTTCAAATTTATTTGTTATTATCAAATCTTGTGGATTTGTATCTACATTTTTATAAAACTCTGAATTTATTTCTGGTTCTGTAGCAGAATAATTTATTAATACACCATCTTCATTATATTTTTCAACTTTAATTGTTTTCTTCCACTCTTCTTCCTTTTTATCTCCTGTTATTGTTTGATCAGGAATTGAATTTTTTAGATTTGGTGTTCCATTTATTTCAAATACTACATTTTCTGGCCTTTTACCCGCTTTATTATTGTTATCTTCCCATCTTTTTATTAATGTTATTTCTGTTTCTTTTTCATCTTCTGGAATCTCAAATGTATTTTCAAAATTAAATACTATATTATTTCCATCTACATTTTTTGAAGATTCTGTTGTATAAAATTTCAATCCCGTTCTTTTTTCTGTAATTATATATTTAATTTCATCCGCATTTTCATCATATTTTGGTAAATCATTAATTACTTTTGTTGCATTATCTTCATTTTCCAATGTCACTTCTTGACTAAAATCTTTGCCATCACTAATTTCAAAAATAATCTGCTCTGGTCTATGTGCTTTTTGAATTTCATTATCTTTCCATTTTTTATTAATTTTTATTGAAACTGTTTCTGATGAACCAACAAATTTATTTATTACTGTTAAGTCTTTTTCTGTCTTTTCATAAAATCTTGGCACATCTTCTTCTGTTGCTACATATTTTATTTCTTGACCATCTTGATTATATTTAGGCATTTTCATAACTTTAGTCCATGTATTTTCATCATCTGTTTTAGAATTTTCTGTTGATAATTCCGCTTCTGCAACAGTATTTTCCCCTGTTACCTTTAACTTTACTTTTTCTGAACGCTTTTGAGCTTTATTATCATTATCATCCCATATTTTTGTAACTATTATTTGAGTTTCATTATCTTCAGGAACTGTAAATTTGTTTTCCACTTCTACACTCTCATTACCTTGTTCATCTGCTACTTGGCTAATTATACTTGACTTATAAAACTCATTAAGTCCTACTTCCTCTATTCCATATTTCAAAGGATTACCTTTTGCATCATATTTATTCAAATTATCAAAAACTATTATCTGAGATTTATTAGCTATATCTGCTGTTTTCACTTCTTTCTCAGTTTCTGTTACCTCTCCATTTTTAGTTAGTATAAATTTAATCTTTTCTGGTCTTTTTTGAGCCTGTATCAAATTATCTGACCATATCTTATTTACTGTTAGTGATATTTTTTCTTTTTCTGCCTCATTTGTAACTTCATTTGTTTCATTACCATCTATTATTGCTATATTTTTAACCTCAACATTTTCCCTTTCTAAGGGTTTTACTTTTACTACAAAACTTAATGTAGCTGTATTTTCACCTGCTGGTACACTCACACTTATTCCATCTTCTAAATTATTTTGTGTATATTGTGTTTCTTTATCATTAATTTTTATTGATTTTTCTACAAAAGTTGTATACTCAGATATCTTGTCTTTTACTATTGTACTTCCTTCTTTATTTCCTGAATTTGATAGTATTATTGTATATGTTATAAATTCCTTTTCTTTAACTTTATCTTTTGGAGTATTTGCCTTCACAGCTGTAATATTTACTGTATCTGTAACATCTGGATCTGTCGGTACTTCTTCATCATCACCTATAAAAGCGACATTTGTTATTTCTCCTTTAATCTTATTTATTTTTACTGTAAACACTACTTTTGCAACACCATGAGCAGGTACCTCTATTTCTTTAATACCATTTATTAGATCTTCCGCAGTTTTATTTTTAGAAACTATTTCTTCATCTTTTAATATAGATACTTCTCCAACCATTTCTGCCTTACCATCTGCTAATATCCCTTTTAAATCTTCATCTTTTACTGTTGTTTTACCATCTATATCACCTGTATTTCTAACTGTTATTGTATATGTAATTCTATCATTAATCTTTGCAAGTTCTTGTATTGTCTTCCATATTTCATTAAACTCTCTTGATACTGCACTTGTTTTTTCTTGTTCTATAATTGCTGTTTTTATTTCTTCTGAAGGAGTTCCATTTGCTATTGCCATATTTGAAATAGTACCTGTTATATTTTCATTCACCCTTACTGTAAACTGTATTCCAACTGTTTCTCCTGATTTTATATCTACATACCATTTTAAACCTATAACTTTATCATTTTCTTTTATCTTTATCGAATTATCATCTGTTTCAACATAAGTTGTATTTTCTGGTATATTATCAGCAACCTCAATATTTTTATAATCTTCTTTTCCTGTATTTTTCACTTCCAATCTATATATTATTTCTTCTCCTGCTCTTATTAAATTAGTACCTGTTTTACTAATTGCCATTTTATTTATTTCTATATCTTTATTATTCTCTCCTCTTATTTTTGCAGAAACATTTTCCACATCCATACTAATTGGAGTCCATCTTACTATTTTATCATCAGTTACTTTTACGAGGTCACCTTCTGTTACTCTCCTTATTGTTGAACCTTCTATATTATCAGTTCCTTGTGAATTATTACCTTGACCATCATTTTGTATATTACTATTTGTATTTGACAAATTTTGACCATTCATATAATTATTTGCCTGTAAATTTCTATTTTGACCATTTGCATTACTATTAATTTGTGAATTTGCATTTTGTTGATTAGTACCTTGTTGTGATTCTTCATTATTTTCATTATCATTTGTTATTCCCTCTGTTGTCAAAACTCCATTATTTTCTCCATTTTGTTCCTGTGTTTCTTTTACTCCATTTTCTTGTACATTTATTGTTTCAGTTCCTGAACCATTTACTCCATTTTCTGAAGCTATTTCTGTTGCTTCTGATGTTCCCTTATCTTTTAAGAACACAACCGTACCAATTATAGCAATTGCAGTCAATACTGTTACAGCCGCTATTGCTATTATGCTCTTCATGTTCAGTTTTCCTGACATCTATTGTTCCCCCTATCTTATTTATTTGTTTTCTCGTGCTTTTAAAATAAGCCTTTCCTTATTACCATTTGTACATGTTATTAATGTAACTTCCCTTACTGATTTATCATCTGTTTTCAATATGTTCACATCATTTGGATTTGTTACAAATTTGTTATAAATTTGATAATTTATTGTCTGCTTTTTCAAATCCGTTAAATATATATTATCCCCTATCTCTAACTTCTTTGTCTTGCCAAACATTGTTCCATCATAATTGTTATGTCCAGCTATTGACAAATTTCCAAAATTATTCACATTTTGTCCCCAATATTTCACAATCGATATTTTCATTGGTACTTTCATCTCTTCTGGTGATATTTTTACTGTTACATCTCCATTTGTATCTGTCTTATTTATAGTTATTATTGGATATTCTAATTGTATTTTTGGAATTTTTATTATTCCTATAACTTCATACCCATCAATTTTGATTTTTGTATTTTCTTGTTCTTTTGTTTCAAAACTAGTCTTTGATAAATTACTTTCGCCTTGCTCACTATCTTTTGGAGCTATTTTTGAAAATACTTCTACTATTTCTTTATTTTTTACTTCATTTATTTGTCTTCCTCCATATTTATAAACTATGCAACATAATAAAATAATTGCCATAATACTTAATAATATAAACATTAATTTATACTTTTTTTGTTTCTTTTTCCTAGAAATTTCTTGTTTCATTATTTTATATATGTTATGCTTTATTATTTCATAAACATTTTGTTTCATTTATCAGCTTCTTTTTTAGCCTTTTTCATCTTAATAAATACAAAAATCATCATTACTATAGTAATTCCTAATGCTATTATTAATAAAAAACTATCACCTGTAATAGGTAATTTTGTTGTTTCTTCTACAACTTTTTGTTCTCTTTCATAAGTTGGTGTTTCTGTTTCTTTGGATATTAAAAATTTTGAATCTAATGTTACTTGATTTTCTTCTACTTTTTTGATAAAAACTACATATTTTGAATCATTTTTTGCTTCTTTTGGTTGCTTTATTTGCATATCTTCGACTAAATTCCAATTTGATTTTGATATTAAACTACTATATTTATTATAAAATTCTTTTGCTACATTTATTTTTTCATACATATCCATTTTACTATATTCATTTTTAATTTTTTCTGCAAGTTCCATTAAAGTTCCATATTCATCTGTTGCTGGCATAATCTCATAAAAGTATCTTGCATTTTGATTATCTTTTATCTTTATTCCACCAACTTTAACAGTGATTTTTACTCCATTTTCATCTGTTCTATCTTCCTGTACAAGATCTGAAATAATCTCTGTTTTTATTCTTTTACCAGTATTTTCAACTTCTTCTATCTTACTTTTTTCAAAACTTTGACTAAAATCAATTTCTTTTCCAGAAATAATAGAATTTTTTCCTTGTTTTATCCATAAATATGCAACCGGATTTTGCTTAACATTATATACACTTTTATCTATAACAATTACTTGATTTTGTTCATCATCTTTTGCCGAATGTATATACTTTAAATCCATTTCCTTTACTGTTGGTGTATTTGATATTGCATAATTAAATTCCTCCTTTTGTAAATCTTTTACATATACTATGTATTTTTCCTCCTCTGTTTTTATTATCTGTATTGCATCTTCTTTTGTATCTGTTGCAAGAACAGCTATTGGCGTAAATATTAGAAACATTACTATTGCTGCCACGCCAATGATTTTTTTGCTCATAATAATTCCCCCTTCTATTTACAATTTATGGAAATATTATAATATATTTTCCAATATTTGTAAATAGCTTTTAATATTTTATTTTTTTAAGAACAAAAGCAAACATTTATAACATTTGCACTTATTTCCTATTTTCTATAATATAATAAAAGACCTAAAAGTAGTAATATCATTAACAATAAATGATTTTACCATTCCTAAGTCTTTTTTATAAATTAACTATTATAATAGAACAAAAGCGGACACTAATAACATTTACACTATTTAGAATATTTTAAAGTCCGCGTCTTTGTTCGTGCGCGAAAATTTATGAAATAAATTTTCTGTGCATCGTTAATTTTATATTATAGAAAGTTCAAAAAACTTTCATAATATAAAATTAGATTTTTGCAACTCCACCAACGATTTTGCTGTACTCTGCATTTTCTAATAATTTAGCTCCTCCAGAGATTACAATTAAATCTCCTTTTTCTAATATTTCTTTTTCTTTTAGTTTTTCAATTCCTACTTCTACTGTTTTATCAATATTTTCTTGTGCTTCAACAAAAATAGGTGTTACATTCCAAGCAATAGCTAATTGATTAAATGTTCTTCTATTATCTGTAATAGCCAATATTGGGCATCCAGCTCCTAATCCAGCTAATTTTCTTGCTGAATCACCTGAATGTGTATAACATACAATAGCATCTGCTTCCATATTCATAGCTGTTACACATGTTGAATATGCAATTTTTGTTTCAAAATCTGATAAATTAATATTATCATTGTTTTTAAATCTTTTCCAGTAATCTATTTCAGGTTCTACTCTTCCAGCAATTTTAACCATAGTTTTAACACATTCTACAGGATATTTACCCATAGCACATTCTCCTGAAAGCATCACAGCACTTGTTCTATCAAATATAGCATTTGCCACATCACTTGCTTCTGCTCTTGTTGGTAATGGGTTAAATGTCATTGATTCTAACATTTGTGTTGCTGTTATAGCTGGTTTATTTGCTCTATTTGATAATTTTATAAATTTCTTTTGAGCTACTGGTGGTTCTGTAAAGTCTGTTTCTGTTGCCATATCTCCACGAGCAATCATTTGAACATCTGCATTTTCCACGATTTCTTCCATGTGTTCCAAACCTTCAACATTTTCAACTTTTGTTATTATTTTAATATCTTTTCCACCATTTTCATCTAATACTTTTCTTACTTGATCAATATCATCTTTATTTCTTGTAAATGACATTGCAACATAATCATAATCATGTTCACAAGCTGTTTTTAAATCTTGAATATCTTTTTCTTTTAAAGCTGGTAAACGTACTGCTGTTCCTGGTAAATTTATTGTTTTTCTGCTTCCTAATCCGTTTCCATGTACTACTGTACAAACAATATCTTTTCCTACTATTTCATCTACAACTAATTCAATAGCACCATCATCAATTAATACTTTTGAACCTGGTTTTACATCATTATATAAACCTTTGTAACTTACTGATACTTTGTCTTTATCTCCTACTATATCTTCATTTACTAATGTAAATTTTTGACCATCTTCTAGTTTGATTTTTTCATTTTTTCCTGTAACTAACATTCCTGTTCTTATTTCTGGTCCTTGCATATCTAATAATAATGCTACTGGAACATTTAATTCTTTTCTTAATCTGATTATTTCTTCAGTTTTTTCTGATTGTTCATCCCAGCTTCCATGTGAATAGTTGATTCTTGTTACATTTAGTCCTGCATTTATTAATTCTTCTAATCTGTTTTCACTTGCAGGCCCTATTGTTCCTACGATTTTTGTTTTTCTTAATGTTTTCATTTTTTAATCAATTCCTTTCTTTTTAGACAATCATTTTATTCTATGATACACAATATCATTAGATTTTATACTTGCCCCTTTTTTATCGACCTTTATTATATCACACATAAATACATTTTTTCAACACTTTATTACATTTTTATCTCAAAAACTACAAAATTCCCGTTCTCCTTATCAAGTTATCATAATAAATTATTTTAATTTTACTATAGCATGTAAATTTTTTTCATCTTCAGTATATATTGCAACAACATGATAATCATTATAATATGCATATTTACATATAACATTTTCACCATATTTTATTTCTTTTTTATATTGAATTTGCACACTATCATAAGGTCTTTGATTATATACCTCTTCAGGTAAAGCCTCATACGCCAAATCTAAATAGTATAAATTATGCATATGCCCATTTATGTCTATATCTCTTCTATTTACAGCATATTTAATTTTTTTTGTATACTCACTCTCTTCTGGCAAATCTATTTTTTCTATCTCTTTTTTATCATATACACTTTTATCTTCCGGCATATATTTATGTGCTATTTCTTCTGTTATTTTTGTAATTCTACCTGTTTTTGTACTAACTAATACCCATTTAGAAGTTGCTATTGCACATAACTCATTATTATTACTATATAACTCGAAATCACGATATGTTACAGCCTTTGACATATCTCTTCCCCATGTTTTAATATGTATTTTTTGCCCATATTTAGGTCTTTTTATAACATCTAATTTCCAACCAGCTAAAATCCACACAACATTAGTTTTTTCTATATCACTAGCACCATATCCAGCTAAATCTGAATGATATGCACCTATATCTTCTAACATCTCCAAAATAGCTCTATTTTTTATAAAATTATCTTTTCCTATATCTTTTATTCCCATACAGAAATCATGTTCAAATATCACTTTAAATTACATCCCTTTCCTACTTCTATCAAAAGCAATTAATATCCTGGCTTTTCTAATAAATGAAACATATTTTTCTTATATTTTTCTACACCTGGTTGATTAAAAGGATTTACACCTAATATCATTCCAGACATTGCACACGCTTTTTCAAAGAAATAAATTAATTCCCCTAAATTCTTTTCATCTAATTTATTCATCTCAATCATAACATTAGGTACATCTCCATCAACATGAGCCTTAATTGTTCCTTCCATAGCCTTTTTATTTACATAGTCCATTGTTTTTCCAGCCAAATAATTTAATCCATCTAAATTATCATCATCAGGGTTTATAACAATATCATTTTTAGGTGTTTTAACATTTATAACAGTTTCAAATAAATCTCTTCTGCCCTCTTGTATATATTGCCCCATAGAATGTAAATCTGTTGTAAAATCTACTCCAGCAGGAAAAATACCTTTATTTTCTTTACCTTCACTTTCACCATATAACTGTTTCCACCACTCTGTAAAATAATGCATTTTAGGTTCATAATTTACTAATATTTCTGTTGTTTTATTCATTTTATTATACAGTATATTTCGTATAACGGCATATTGATAACATTCATTATATTTCAAATCTGGATCATCAAATCTCTCTTGTGCATTTCTAGCACCTTCCATTAATTTATCAATATCAATTCCAGCAACTGCAATAGGCAACAATCCTACTGCTGTCAAAACAGAATATCTTCCACCAACATTATCAGGAACAACAAACTGCTCATAACCTTCATTCTCTGATAAAGTTTTCAAAGCTCCTTTTTCTTTATCTGTAGTTGCATAAATTCTACTGCGAGCTTCATCAATTCCATATTTATTCTCTAATATTTCTCTAAAAATTCTAAAAGCTATAGCAGGCTCTGTAGTTGTTCCTGATTTTGATATTACATTTACAGAAAAATCCTTATCCCCTATGTATTCTATCAACTCATTTATATAATTTGGACTTAAATTATTACCAACATATAATATTTGAGGAAATTTTCTTTGTTTTTCAGGTAATAAATTATAAAATGTACTTGTTAAACTCTCTATTACAGCTCTTGCCCCTAAATAAGAACCACCTATTCCAATAACAACTAATATATCTGATTCTTTTGCAATTTTCTTAGCAGCCTTTTTTATTCTTTTAAATTCTTCTTTATCATAATTTGTAGGTAATTCTAACCACCCAACAAAATCATTATCATCTCCAGCTCTTTTATGTAATTCTTTATGATTTTTCTCTACCTTTTTGGCATAATCTTGTATCATCTTTTTTGTAATATTTGTTTGTTTGTAATTTAATTTTATGTTTGACATTTTGTTCCTCCTTCTGGTAATTTTCTCTTACCTCTTTATTTTTTCCTGTGCTTTTTGCTCTTTTATAATACATTATTTTACCTTTTTTTTCAATAATTTTGGCTTATTTTTATAAAATAGAGTTACTGTTGTAAATATCAACATTTATATTGTGCATACTTTTGGGTTGTATATGTGTGAATTGTGAATTGAAAAAGAGCACTGGGGTTAACAATGCTCTAAAAATAGTATTAGACATAAGCTCCCTTTCAATTTCTTTACTAACAAACTTTGTCATTTACTTTTTATTAAGTTCACATATATTGAAGGTGCCATCAGACACGGTGGCCTGATTGCACCATCTTTTGTTTCTGTCTATCTACTAATTTCGTAGTTTCTATTATTTCTATTCTTCTATTTCAACTTGGATTCCAGATTTTAGAGAAACTAGGGGCGCTACGCCATTCGTATTGCCATAGCTGCGACCGCCCAAGCCCGCGCCGTTCCCGCTCACATAGCACACACAGTCAGAGTTGTTAGCTGACGGAGAAGCGAGCCACCAATAATAACTACCTGTAGAACCGTTTTTTCCGCAATACATACTATTATATCCTGTATAATCTAATGTATTTTCTCCTGTCCAATAATCATTATTTGATATAGTGGATTGCTTTCCATTTAATGTATATATA
>MNRQ01000036.1:0-19273 GCA_001916035.1 Clostridium sp. 27_14
TAAAAAAATATAAAAGTCAAGAAGAATCGTTATTTGCAATATAGGTGCTCAAAGTATTTATTTTAAATAATTTGTGACAAATGATTGACTAACCTACAAAAAATCATTCTTAAATTTATAAAAAAACTAGCAATAAAAAAACTTATGTGATATAATATCTTTACACTTATAAACTTCAGACAAAATAAAAATCTAAATTAAGTAAGGATGTGAAGATTTAAAATGTCATTTATTGAAGAAATCAAAAAAAGAGCCAAACAAGAAATAAAAACTATAGTGCTTCCAGAAGCAGAAGACATACGTATTTTACAAGCAACAGAAATAGCATTAAAAGAAAAATACGCAAATATAGTTTTAATAGGAAATAAAGAAAAAATTTTAGAAAAAGCAAAAACAAATAAGGTAGACATAGAAGGTGCAAAAATAATAGAGCCAGAAAAATCACAGGATTACGAAAAATATGTAAATCTTTTGTATGAATTAAGAAAAGCCAAAGGAATGACAATAGAAAAAGCAAAAGAATTAGTATTAAATCCTGTATATTATGGAATGTTAATGGTCAAAGACGAAAACTCAAAAGTAGATGGTCTTGTTTCTGGAGCAATCCACTCAACAGCAGATACACTAAGACCAGCATTACAAATATTAAAAACAGCACCAAATACCAAACTTGTTTCTGCTTTTTTTGTTATGGTAGTACCTAACTGTGAATATGGAGAAAATGGAACATTTATATTTGCAGATAGTGGATTAAATCCAGATCCAAATGCAGAAGAATTATCAGAAATAGCAATATCATCAAGTAAAAGTTTTAAAGAATTAACAGGAAAAGAACCCAAAGTAGCAATGTTATCATATTCTACTTATGGAAGTGCAAAATCAGAACTAACAGAAAAGATGATAAAAGCAACAAAAATTTTAAAAGAAAAAGAACCAAAATTAATATGTGATGGAGAACTACAATTAGATGCAGCAATAGTACCAGAAGTAGCAGCATCTAAAGCACCAGGAAGCCCACTAAAAGGAGAAGCAAATGTATTAATATTCCCTGACTTAAATGGTGGAAATATAGGATATAAATTAGTACAAAGACTAGCAAAAGCCGAAGCATATGGACCTTTATGCCAGGGAATTGCAAGACCTGTAAATGACTTATCAAGAGGATGCAATAGTAAAGACGTTGCTGGAGTAATTGCGATAACAGCAGTACAAGCACAAAATAGTGAAAAATAATAACAGACAAAAAAACAATACAATTTATTCAATACTAGCTGTATATTAAAGCTATAAATAGAGAGACTAAAGTTATCTCTAAAATATATAAAAGGAGGAAATCTCATGAAAATTTTAGTACTAAACTCAGGAAGCTCATCATTAAAATATCAAGTAATTGATATGGAAACAGAAGAAATGCTAGCAAAAGGATATTTTGAAAGGATAGGTCAATCAAATTCATTTTTAACACACAAAGTAATTGGACAAAAACATAAATTTGAACATTATGCTAAAAACCATGAACAAGCAATTGAATTTGTAATCAGTAGACTTATAAACCCACACTATGGAGTATTAAAAGATTTATCAGAATTAGGTGGAATAGGACATAGAGTTGTGCACGGAGGAGAAAAATTTTCAGATCCAGTATTAATTACAGAAGATGTAATAAAAGAAATTGAAAAATGCAGTGACTTAGCACCATTACACAATCCAGCAGCAATACTAGGAATAAGAGCATGTCAAGCTATAGTACCAGATATGCCAATGGTAGCAGTATTTGACACAGCATTCCATCAAACATTGGAAAAAGAAAAATATATTTATCCAATACCTTATGAATATTATAAAAAATATGGAATAAGAAAATATGGATTTCATGGAACATCACATCAATTTGTATCAAATAGAGCAGCAGAAATAATAGGAAAAGATATAAAAGATTTAAAAATTGTAAGTTGCCACTTAGGTCAAGGCGGAAGTGTATGTGCAATCAAAGATGGAAAATCTGTAGAAACAAGTATGGGATTAACTCCATTAGGAGGAGTACCAATGGGCACAAGAAGTGGAGACTTAGATCCATCAGTAGTAACATATATAATGAAAAAGGAAAATTTAAGCCCAGATGAAATGAGTTATATATTAAATAAACAATCAGGTGCTTATGGAATTTCCGGTGTGTCAGTAGATTTTAGAGATATAGAAGCAGATGCAGCAGCAGGAGGACATCATGCACAATTGGCTTTAGATAATTATCATTATTTAATAGCTTGCTATATTGCAAGATGTGTTGTTGCTATGAATGGTATTGATGTTTTGACTTTTACTGCTGGAGTTGGAGAAAAAGGTCAAGATTCAAGAAAGGCTATATGTGATCATTTGGGATTTTTTGGAGTTGAGTTAGATGAAGGACTTAATCAAAAAATTAAAGGTGAAGAGGCAGAAATTTCAAGTCCTAATTCAAAAGTTAAGGTATTTGTTATACCAACTAATGAGGAGTTGATGATTGCTAGAGAGACAAAAAAGGTTATTGAAAAATAATTACAATTTTGACTACGTTAAACTTCATTTAAAATTTAATCAACGTACCATCGTACGCCTCATAAATTTTAAACTCGTTTGCCTTGTCAAAATTTAATTCTTTTTCAATAACAAAGAAAATGAAATAATTACAATTTTGGCTACGTTAAACTTCATTTTAAATTTAATCAACGTACAAAAAATTAAGATTTTAGAAAGGAAGAAAATAAATGAAAATACTTGTATTGAACTGTGGAAGTTCATCATTAAAATATCAATTAATTAATATGGAAACAGATGAGGTAATGGCTTCTGGAAAATATGAAAGAATAGGAGAAAAAGAGGCTTTTTTAACACACAAAATAGAAAGTGCTGGTAAAAAAATAAAAATAGAAAACCCAGCATACAACCATACAGAAGCAATAGAATTCACTTTAGAACAACTTGTAAATCCAGAATACAAAGTAATAGACTCATTAGATGAAATAACAGCAATAGGACACAGGTTAGTACATGGAGGAGAAAAAATAGCAGAATCTGTAAAAATAGATGACAATGTAGTAGAAGTTTTAAAAGAATATACAGATTTAGCACCACTACATAATCCAGCATGCATTTTAGGAATAGAAGCATGTAAAAAAGTAATGCCAAATAAACCAATGGTAGGAGTATTTGACACAGCATTTCATCAAACTATATCTAAAGAAAGATATATTTATCCAATACCTTATGAATATTACAAAAAATATGGAGTAAGAAAATATGGATTCCATGGAACTTCACATATGTATGTATCACAAAGATTAGCAGAAATAGAAAATAAAGATATAAAAGACATGAAAATAATCACATGCCATTTAGGACAGGGGTCTAGTATATGTGCAATAAATGGTGGAAAATCAGTAGATACAAGTATGGGATTAACTCCATTAGGTGGAATACCAATGGTAACAAGAAGTGGAGATTTAGATCCATCAGTAATAACATATTTAATGAAAAAAGAATGTTTAACACCAGAAGAAATGGAAACAATATTAAATAAAAACTCTGGATTATCAGCTATTTCAGGACTAGCACCTGACTTTAGAGAAATAGAAGAAGCTTCTAATACTGATAATGAAATGGCAAAAATTGCAATCGATGAATTTAATTATGCAATTGCTAGTTATATTGCAAAATATGCAGTAGAATTAAATGGAGTAGACTATATCGTATTTACTGGAGGAATTGGCGAAAATCAAATTAATATACGTAAAGGAGTTTGCGAAAAATTAAAATTTATGGGTGTTGACATTGATTTGAAAGCTAATAATATGAGGGGAGAGGAAAAAGTTATTTCTATTCCTGAGTCTAAAGTTAAAGTATGGGTTATACCTACTAATGAGGAGCTTATGATTGCTAAAGAGACAGCACGCTTGATTGAAAAATAATTACAATTTTGACTACGTCAAACTTTATTAAAAATTTAATCAATGTACATTAAAAAATATAAAAAGAAAAGGAGATTATATAAAATGGCTAAAATTTTAGAAAACATATCAAGAACATTTAATGAATTTTTATTATTACCAAATTTAACAGATGAAAGATGTATACCATCAAATGTATCATTAAAAACACCACTAGTAAAATATAGAAAAGGTGAAGAACCAAAATATAGTGCAAATGTACCAATGGTATCTGCAATAATGCAATCAGTATCAGGAGTTGATATGGGAATCGCATTAGCAAGAGAAGGAGGAGTTGCATTTATATATGGTTCACAATCTATAGAATCACAAGCAGAAATGGTTAGACAAGTAAAAAAACATAAAGCAGGATTTATAACAAGTGACTCTAATGTAAAATCAGGAACACCATTAAAAGAAGTATTAGAATTAATAGAAGAAACAGGACACTCAACTGTTATGATAACAGAAGATGGAACACCACACGGAAAATTCATAGGTTTAGTAACAGATAAAGACTATAGAATTTCAAGAGATGACATGAATGCACCAATAGATACATTTATGACATCAAAAGAAAAAGCTATATGGGCGTGTGAAGGTATAAGTTTATCAGAAGCAAATGATATTATATGGGAACGCAAAATAGCATGTTTACCAATATTAGATGACGAAGGAAAATTAAAATACTTAGTATTCCGTAAAGATTATGAAGACAGAAAAACAAATCCAAATTCATTATTAGATGATGATAAAAGATATATAATTGGAGCAGGTATAGGAACAAGAGACTATGCAGAAAGAATACCAGCACTAGTAGACGCAGGAGTAGATATGTTATGTATAGACTCTTCAGATGGATATTCAGTATGGCAAAAAAATACTATAGCTTATGTAAGAAAACACTATGGAGACAATGTAAAAATTGGAGCAGGAAATGTTGTAGATAGAGAAGGATTTAGATATCTAGCAGAAGCAGGAGCAGATTTCATTAAAGTAGGAGTTGGAGGAGGTTCAATTTGTATAACTAGAGAAACAAAAGGAATTGGACGTGGACAAGCTTCAGCTTTAATAGATGTTGTAGCAGCAAGAGACGAATATTTTAAAGAAACAGGAATATATATTCCTGTATGCTCAGATGGAGGAATTGTACATGACCATCACATAACAATAGCACTAGCTTTAGGAGCAGACTTTGTTATGATGGGAAGATATTTTGCAAGATTTGATGAAAGTCCTACAAGAATAGTAAAAAAAGGAAATGGATATGTTAAAGAATATTGGGGAGAAGGATCAAACCGTGCTAGAAATTGGCAAAGATATGATATGGGAGGTAAAAAAGCACTTTCTTTTGAGGAAGGTGTAGACTCATACATTCCTTATGCTGGTAGATTAAAAGATAATTTAGAAGTTACAGTTTCTAAAATAAAATCTACTATGTGCAATTGTGGAAGTATTAGTATTCCAGAATTCCACGAGAAAGCTAGATTGACTTTGGTGTCTGAAGTTAGCATTTCAGAAGGTAGCGCACATGATGTTATTCTTAAGGAAGTTGATAGCCAATACAAATAACTAGTTGAAACAGAATTACAATTTTGACTGCGGCAAACTTCATTTAACATTTAATCAACGTACAATAAGTACGCCTCATAAATGTTAAACTTGTTTTTCTTGTCAAAATTTAATTCTGTTCCAACCAATAAATTAAGATAGGAGAAAATTGTAAAAATGGAAGAAACAGTAGATGTACTAATGGCAACCTACAACACAAAAATAGAATACTTAAAAAAACAAATAGAAAGCATATTAAACCAAACTCACAAAAAAATAAATCTACTGATTTCTGACGACTGCTCACCAAACAAAGAAGTAGAAAAAACATTAGAAGAATATGCAAAAAAAGACAAAAGAATAAAGCTATATAAACCAGAACACAATTTAGGATACACCAAAAACTTTGAATATTTACTACAACAATCAACAGCACAATACATAAGTTTTAGTGACCATGACGATATATGGTATCCACAAAAAATAGAAAAAAGTTTACAAAAACTAAAAAAAGATAATGTTGACTTAGTATATTGCAATTGCCACCAAATAGATGAAAAAGATAAAATAATAAGACAAGATTATTTTAAATATAAAAATATGCCATTAATAAATAAACACAGTAAACTAGCAATATCACGATATGCAGGAATAGGATGTTCACAGCTATTTACAAAAGAAGTAAAAGAAAAAGCACTTCCTTTTTTTAAAAGTGTAATAGCACATGATTGGCTAATAGGTTTTATAGCAAATGAAGGGAAAGGAATCAGCTATATAGAAGAACCATTATTTGGATATAGACTACATCAATCAAATGTTTTTGGAGGAAGAAGTTTAAACCAAAATCTACTTATATGGAAAGAAAAAAATGGAAGCACTTATGAAAGCTATTTAAAATATAGAAAAGAAAAAGTAATTGATAAAGCATATTTAGATGGAGCAAAAATGTGTTTAGAATATAGCAAAAAACTAGAAGATGCAAAAAGTGAAAAATGGATAAAAAGTTTAATAAAATATTATGAATCAATAAAAAAATCAAAATATATAAATTTCCATTTTATAAGTTTTTTCCGTTTTTTATCAGGAAAAAATCTTACTAAGAAAATGATAAAAGAAATGGTTATATTTCATTTTTCAATTATAGGATATTTGCGCTTTAAAAAAGATTAAAAATTAATTGACAAAATACAATTAAAAATATACAATAAAGACACAAAATTTATACAATTTAAGGAAAGGAAGACAAGAAAAATGGAATTTTTAAAAAATGTATGGAAAAATAGAAAAATAGCAATGCAATTAGGAAAAAATGATTTTAAAAATAGATTTGCAAATACAAGTTTAGGAAGTATATGGGGATTTTTATCACCATTTATTTTCATGATGATGTATGTAATAGTATTTCAATACATATTTGTAACACCAGGACCAGATGGAGCACCTTATGTAGTATGGTTTATGCCAGGAATGGCAATGTGGATGTGCATAAATGACGGAATAATAGGAGCAAGTAGTTCAATTAGAGGATATAGTTACCTGGTAAAAAAAGTAGTCTTTCCAGTAGATATAATACCTGTAATATCATTAATAGCAAACTCATTTGTAGCACTTTTCTTATTTATAATAGCAACAATAACATGCTGTGCATTTGGATTTTATCCAAACATATTACAAATTTTATATATAATTGTAGCAGCATATGCATTTATAATAAGTTTTACAAGATTCACATCAGCAGTATCAACACTAGTACCAGACTTTACAAATTTATTAGGAATTTTAATGCAATTATTTTTCTGGTTCACACCAGTAGTATGGAACTTAAACCAAATAGCAATGCACCACACAATAACAAGAATAATAAAATGTATGCCATTTACCTATTTAGTAACTGGAATAAGAGACTGTTTTATGGAAGGAAACATTATAACAGCAGGACATGGAATATACACAATAATATTTTGGGTAATCACAATAATTATGTTTATATGGGGAAATTACATATTTAAAAGAAGCAAAAAAGATTTTGCAGATGTATTATAAAAGAGAGGTTGAAAATTAAATATGGAAGAAAATATAGACATACTATTAGCAACATATAATGGAGAAAAATATATAAAAGAACAAATAGAAAGTATATTAAACCAAACATACAAAAATATAAATCTAATAATATCAGATGATTGTTCAACAGACAATACAAGAAAAATTTTAACAGAATATACACAAAAAGACAAAAGAATAACAGTATATTTCCAAAATGAAAATCAAGGATATATTAAAAATTTTGAATTTTTATTAAAACAAGTAAAAAATCCGTATTATATGTTATCAGATCAAGATGATGTTTGGCTACCAGAAAAAGTCGAAAAATCAATAAAAACACTAAAAGAAAAAAATGTAGATTTTGTATTTGGAGATTTAGAAGTAGTAGACCAAAACTTAAATACAATATACTCTTCTTTTGGTGATTTTATGTTGTTAAACAGAAAAATAAAAAAATGCATAAATAGTTATAAATTAAATTACCTATACAATTGTGTAACAGGATGTACAATATTAGGAAAAAGCAGTTTTATAAAAGACATATTACCAATACCATCAAAATCAAAATATGTAGTACATGACTATTGGATGGGACTAATAATGTCATTAAAAGGAAAAATAGCATATATTCCAGAAAAATATATAAAATACAGGCAACATGGAAACAATCAAATAGGAACAAACAAGATATCACATGGATTCAAAAAATTGGACCAAGTTAGAGAACTATTTATAAATGTAAAATTAGGAGTATTTGGAACTTATGTAGAAAACAATAATCGCTTTCCAAAAATAATACAAGAGCTAAATATAAAAGCATTAAGATATTTTAAAAATGTTCAAACAAAAAAATATTTTAATTTTAAAGATTGGAAAGTATTTCATGAATTATACAAAGAAGAAACTGTTTCATATTACATATTAAACTTTATAATAATGAACTTACCAGCAATAGGCAGACCATTATTTAAAATAAGATATATAATATTAAAACTATTAAAAAAGAGATAAACAATAAGAAAGGGTGAAAACATTGAGTAATAAAGAAAGTAATAATCAAGAAGTTGCAGTAAAAATAGAAGGACTATGCAAAGATTATAAAATGTTTGCACGTAAAAAAGATAGATTATTAGAAACATTATTTCCTTTTATGGAAAGACATGGAGTATTCCATGCAATGCAAGACTTCAACTTAGAAGTAAGAAAAGGAGAAGTACTAGGAGTATTAGGAAAAAATGGAGCAGGAAAATCAACACTATTAAAAATGATAACAGGAGTTGTAACACCAACAGCAGGAAAAATAACTTTAAATGGAAAAGTAAGCTCACTTTTAGAATTAGGAACAGCTTTTAATCCAGAATTAACAGGAATAGCAAATATATATCAACATGGACAAGTTATGGGACTAACAAATGAAGAAATAAAAGCAAAAGAACAAGAAATAATAGATTTTGCAGATATAGGAGACCACTTATATCAACCAGTTAAAACATATTCATCAGGTATGTTTGCAAGATTAGCATTTGCATGTGCAATAAATGTAGATCCAGATATATTAATTGTTGATGAAGTTTTATCAGTAGGAGATATGGCATTCCAATTAAAATGCTTTAAAAAATTCGAGCAATTTAAAAAACAAGGAAAAACAATATTATTTGTTACACATAGTATAACAGATATATTAAGAAACTGTACAAGAACTATTATAATAGACAGTGGTAAAAAAATATTTGACGGAGATGTCAAAGAAGGTGTAGAAAGATACAAAAAAATAATTGTAGGATTAGACCCTAAACAAAGCAAAGAAGGTTTACTATCAGATAATGAACTATTAAAGAAAAATCCTAATTACAAAAAAATACAAGCAACAGAAAACGAAGAATGGAAATCACATTTTCAAGAAAATCCAAATCTTATAACTTATGGAAATGGAGCAGCAGAAGTAATAGACTATGGCATGTTTGATGAAAAAGGAAACTATGTAAATGTACTAGAAAATGATAGAAACGTTGTATTAAAATCAAAAATAGTATTTAATGAAGATGTCAAAGAACCAATATTTACAATGACGGTAAAAGACTTCAAAGGACTAGAAATGTGTGGAACAAACACACTTATAGAAAAAATAGCAACAGGAGAATACCATAAAGGGGAAGTAGTAGAAGTAGAATTCAAGCAAAGAATAAGTATTGCACCAGGAAAATATACATTATCTTTTAGTTGTACACACTTTAACCACAGAGGAGAACTAGAAGTATTAAACCGTAAATATGATGCTTTATTAATAGAAGTACTATCAACAAAAGACACTGTAGGACTATTAAGATTAGATTCTGACATAAACATTATAAGAAAAAACGGAAATAAAAAATCCACAAAATAAAAAATCAGTAAAAACATTTTCAAGAAAGAATAAAAAAATGGAAAATAAAAGAAAAATCAAAACAAAAAAATTAATATTAATATTAATTTTAATTTTAATAAGTATATTAGCAATTGGTTTGAAGATGATTTTAAATTATGAAAACAAAATAGAATTATGCCAATTAAAAGACAATGGATCTAGCCAAATGATGGGATATATAATAACAACAAAGAATAAAAAAACAATAGTAATAGATGGTGGAACAGATAAAGACACACAAAATTTAATAGAACAAATAAAACAAAGGACAGGCAAAGTAGACTATTGGTTTATAACACACCCACATAAAGATCATGCAACTTGCTTTATAAATATTGTACAAAACACAGATATAAAAATAGAAAATGTCTATGTAACTTTAAACGAAATAGACTGGTATAAACAATATGAACCACAAAGAACTATTGAAGCAGAAAACTTACAAAAAGTATTACAAAATGAAAAAATAAAAGACAAAGTAACAGAAGTAAAACTAAACCAAGAAATCAATATTGATAATATAAGATGCAAAATATTAGGAATAAAAAATCCAGAAATAACAACAAATGCAATAAACAATTCTAGTATGGTAATAAGAATGCAGGTAAATAATAAAACAATTTTATTTTTAGGAGATACAGGAAAAGAGAGCAGTGAAAAATTAATAAAAGAACAACCACAAAAAGAACTAAAAGCAGATATAGTACAAATGGCACACCATGGACAAAATGGAGCAACAGAAGAACTATATAAAATAATCAATCCAAAAATTTGTTTATGGCCAACACCACAATGGTTATGGGATAACAATTCAGGAGGCGGAGAAGATTCTGGAAATTGGAAAACAAAAGAAACAAGAAAATGGATAGAAAATTTAAAAGTAGAGCAAAACATTATTGAAAAAGATGGAAATAAAACAATTAAAATTTGGTAATTGCTATCAAATTAAGGGAGGAAAAATTGAAGCTAAATCTAAATTTTTGTAAAAACGAAACAAATACAATAACAGAACAAGAAAAAGAATGTATAAAAAATTATATAGAAAAAGATAATCAAGAACTATATGAAAATAAATTTGGAGAAAATGTTACAGAATATGAATTATATCATTTATCTACAGTTAGCCAAAACTTAATAAACTGGTATCCTTTTAATACAAAAGATACAGTTCTACAAATAGGAGGAGATTTAGGAGAGCTAACACAAGTATTTTGTAATAATTGTGAAAAGGTAGTAACAATAGAACCAAATATAGAAAAAGCAAAAGCAATAGCAAAAAGATATGAAAACAGAGAAAACTTAGAAATAATTGTAGGAAATATCGATGATATAATTTTAGAAGAAAAATTTTCAATAATGTTTTGCTCTACTTTTAAATTTTCTATCAAAGAAACCTAAAAGAAAATGGAAAATTTATAATAGCAGTAGACAATAAATTTGGTTTAAGATATTTTATGGGAAATCCAGAAAATATCTTAAACAAGAAATTTGAAAGTCTAATTGGATACAATAACGAACCAGAAAAAATAGAAAGTTTTACAAAAAGCAGTTTAGAACAAATATTTAACTCTATAGGATACAAATATACATTTTATTACCCTTTACCAGATTACAAAATGCCAAATGTTATATTTTCTGAAAAACAAAAAGCAAAATATAACAGTATAGATAAATATAATCCATATTATAAAGAAAATTCAACAATAATAGCAAACGAAATAGATGTATACAGAGAAATACTAAAAACAGACCAACAAATGTTTGAATTTTTTACAAATTCTTTTTTAATAATATTAGAAAAAGAAAAAAATGAAGAATTACCATTATATATATCATATAACAATATGAGAAAAGAAAAATATAGACTAATAACAAAAATCAGTAAAAATGTTGTAGAAAAAAAGCCTGTAAGTAAAGAAGCAGAAGGGCACTATAACAATATCAAGAAAAATATAGAATTATTACAGCAAAACAATATAAAAACAGTAGACTACATAGAAAATGGTAGTATAAAAAGTAAATATATAAATCAAGAAAATCTATTAAATACAGTATTAACAAAAAGTTTAGAAGAAAATAATCAACAAGAATTTGAAAATATAATAGAAAAATATATACAAAATTTAAAGAAAAATAAAAAAGTAGAACCAGAATATAAAGACACAATATTTTCAAAATATAACATACAAATTGAAGACAAAAATATTTTAAAAGAACTATATTTTGTAGAAAATGGATTTTGGGACATGACTTTTAAAAATTGTTTTTACATAGAAAACGAACTATATTTCTTTGACCAAGAATGGAGAGAAAAAAATGTTCCTATAGAATATATATTATACCGTTCAATTTTATATACAATCTCTTTAAGAAGATATGTAAATATAGAAGAACTATTTGAAAAATATCATATATCAAAATATAAAAATATATTTGAAGCATTAGACAACAAAATTCAAGAAGAAATAAGATCAAACAAGATTTGGAAGTTCTATAGCCAAAACAAATATATAGACATTGATGCAAGTTTACAAGAATTGCACAATTTACAAATAAGAGACAACTCAAAACAACTTGCAATAGAACAACTAGATAAAGAAAAACAAGAACTAATAGAAGAAAAACAAAAAATGAAAATAGAGTTTGAACAAGAAAAAAATGATATGAAACAAAAATATGATGAACTAGAAAAACTATATCAAGAAAAACTATATAACAAAATATATAGAAAAATAAAAAGTACAATTAATAGAAAAAGAAAATAACTTCTAGGCACATTTTGATAAATAGAAAGGAATTTTAAATTATGAGTAAAAAAATAGATATTTACAAAAATCCAATGAAAAAATTAAATATAGAAAATCCAAAAAAAGTAAGTGTAATAATACCAAACTATAATTATGCAAATTTCATTATTGAAAGAATAGACTCCATCTTAATGCAAACATATCCAATATATGAACTTATAATATTAGATGATTGCTCTACAGACAATAGTGTAGAAGTAATAGAAGAAAAAATCAAAGACATCAAAGACATAAAAGTAAAATTCATAAAAAACGAAAAAAACAGTGGTGGAGTCTTCAGACAATGGAAAAAAGGATTTGATGCAGCAACAGGAGATTTCATTTGGATAGCAGAAGCAGATGATAGTGCAGAAAATAATTTTGTAGAAGAACTAATAAAACCATTTGACGACCCAGAAGTTGTACTTTCTTATTGTGAATCAGCAAGAATAGACGGAGAAAATAATCTTATAAGAGAAAAATCAGATGATTTATATGATATGTGTCGTACAGGAGAATGGAATAAATCTTATGTATGGACAGGAGCGGAAGAAAATATATATCATTTAAGTGTAACAAACACAATATTAAATGTATCTAGTGTTATGTGGAGAAAAAAAGACTATACAGATATATTTGCAAAAGCAGGTGAATTTAAAGTAGCAGGAGACTGGTTCATATATTACAACATATTAAAGGACGGAAAAATAAGTTGGAACGCAAAACCATTAAACTATTATAGAAAACATGGAAGTTCTGTATGCACAGATGTTAGAGCAGAAATAGAATTTGGAGAAATATGTCGTTTACAAAATGAAATAAGTGAATTATATGAAATACCAGAAGAAATAAAGAAAAAACAAGAGATGAGAAGACAATTAATGTACCCACTTTTACCAAAAAAGAAAATAGCATGGGTAATGCCACATCCAGGAAAAGGTTCAGGAGGACACAGAACAATAATTCAAAATGTAAATGCATTAATAAGAGCAGGATATGAATGTGACATATTTGTAGAAGAAGATGGTGTATCAACATCAGAAATGGTAAGACAAAAAATAAATGAATGGTATGAACCATGTACAGCAGGAGTATATGTAGGATTCAAATTTGAAAAAGATTATGATTTATTATTTGCTACAGGATGGCAAACAATAGAATTTGTAAAAAAATTACCAGCAAAGAAAAAAGCATATTTTATACAAGACTATGAACCATGGTTTTTCCCAATGGGAGATCAATACCTAATAACAGAAAATTCATATAAATATGGATTTTTACCAGTAACAATAGGAAAATGGCTAGCACATAAAATGGAACAAGAATTTAATACACCAGCAGAATACTTTGATTTTGGAGCAGATTTAAATGTATATAAACCACTAGAAAATGTAGAAAAAGAAAATGCAATATGCTATGTATATCAACCAGAAAAACCACGTAGATGTGATTATATAGGACTAAAAGCATTAAAACTTGTAAAAGCAATGAGACCAGAAGTAAAAATATATTTATATGGATCAGAACAAGTAACAAGACCAATAGATTTTGAATGTGAAAATTTACATATAATGCAATGAATTATACAATAAATGCAAAGTAGGAATTTGTATGAGTGCATCAAACCCTTCAAGAATTCCATTTGAAATGATGGCAGCAGGGTTACCAGTAGTAGAATTATATAAAGAAAATAACTTATATGATTTGCCAGATGAAGGAGTATTATTAGCAGATACAACACCAGAAGCAATAGCAAGTGCAGTAGTAAACTTATTAGACCATCCAGAAGAAGCTAAAAAGATGTCAGAGTTTGGAATAAACTACATGAAAGGATATCCATTGGAAAAAGGATTTGGACAAATAGTAAATGTAGTAAAAGATATGCTAGAAACAGAATATAATGATATGCCAACAATAGAAAAATCATACAAAAAGCCAGCCTTTAAAGCAACAGAAGAGGCAAAAAATGTTGTTATAGAACAAGTAAAAGAAGAACCAATTCACATAGATGAACATGGAAAAGTATATAGATTTTTACGTCGTTGCAAAAGGGCAATAAAAACAAGAATAAAAAAATAGAGTAACATAAGAAAGGAATGTTGTCAAAAGTGAGTTCATTTTTAAGAAAATTAAAAAAACTTTTTAAAGCAATAAATTTAAAAAATATAAAATCAGTATTAAGATATATAAAGAAAAACGGGTTTAAAGGTTTATACACAACATGCATAAGCCATATCAGATTTGGCAAAACAATATTAGACGAATATGCCACATGGATAGCAAACAATGAGCCTAATACAGAAGAACTAGAAAAACAAAAAAAATATGTATCATGCCAAGACTTGCAATTCACATTTGTAATACCAAAAAGCAGTACAGAAAAATTAAAAAACAGCATAAAAGAACAAACATACTCTAAATTTAAAATAGAAGAATTTGAAAATCAAGAAGAAATAAAAAATATAACAAATTCAGAAAGTGATTATACAATACTTTCATCAGGAAATATCGAATTAGCACCATTTACATTATATGAAATAGTAAAATCAATAGAATACAGAGACATTATAATGCTATACACAGATAATGATAAAATAATAGAAGGAAAAAGAGAAAAGCCACACTTCAAACCAGGATTTGCAAGAGATACACTAGTATCCCAAAATTATATAGGAAACTTTTTAGTTATAAAAACAAATTTCTTAAAAGCACATTCAGAAATATTAGAAAATTTAGGGAAAAATATAATATATGATATAGCATTCAGAATAAGTGAAAAAACAAGGAAAATAGAACACATACAAAAAATCTTATATCATGAACTATACGAAAAAGAAGACACAACATTACCTATAGATGTAGTAGATGAAAAAAGCATAATATCAAAACATTTACAAAGAATGGGACTAGAATTTGAAAATATAGAAGATGGAAAATTTAAAGGACAATATCATGTAAACTATAAAATTAAAGGAAACCCAAAAGTCTCTATAGTAATACCAAATATGGACCATATAGAAGATCTAAGCAAATGTATAGAATCAATATTAAAAAGTACATATTTTAATTATGAAATAGTAATAGTAGAAAATAACAGCAAACAAAAAGCAACATTTGAATATTATGAAAAAATATCAAGTAAATACAAGCAAATAAAAATAGCCAAATTTGAAATAAATTACTTCAACTATTCTGCAATAGTAAATTTTGGTGTAGAAAATGCAACAGGAGAATATGTAATCTTATTAAACAATGATATAGAAATAATATCAGAAGATTGGATAGAACAAATGCTAATGTATGCACAAAGGCCAGATGTAGGTATTTGTGGAGCTAAACTATATTTTTCAGATAGAACAATCCAACATGCAGGAGTAACAATAGGAACAAGAGGCCTAGCAGGGCACAGATTTAGAGAAATGGGAGAAGAAGAATACAATGATAGAGATTATATCAATATAGTACAAGACTTAAGTGCAGTAACAGCAGCATGTTTCATGGTAAGAAAACAATTATATATAGATTTACTAGGATTTGATGAAAAATTAGCAGTAGCATTTAATGATGTTGATTTCTGTTTAAAAGTAAGAACAGCAAAATATTTAATAGTATACAATCCTTTTGTAGAAGCATATCATTATGAATCAAAATCAAGGGGAGAAGACACAGAAAATTCTGAAAAACAAAAAAGATTCGCAAAAGAATATGAACTATTTGTAAAAAGATGGTCAAAAACAATAGCAAAAGGTGACCCATATTATAACAGAAATTATAGATTAGACACAGACTTACCAAAAATTAATTATAACAAAATTTGGTAAGCAATATGGAACAATCTTTTCAAATTGAGCTTGTACCTTTAGAAAGGAATATAATAAAAGATGAATAAAAAGCAAATACTAAAAAAATATTGGTTTATAATAGCAATAATATTATTAGCAATAATCAAACAACTACTAATCTCAAACATTCCAATAACACCATATCCAAATCAATTATGTGATGATGACATGATGGTAGAAATGGCCAAAAGTATAAGAGCAGGAAAATGGCTAGGAAATTATACAAGCAACACATTAGTTAAAGGGCCAGTATTTCCAATAATACTTGCAATAATAAATTACTTTGGATTTTCATATATCGGAACGATGAATTTAATTTATACTATAGCATGCATATATTTTATATACACAATAAAAGATGTATTAAAAAGCAAAAAAGCATTAATATTTTTATATTTAATACTATTATTTAATCCTGTATCTTATGCATGGTGGACACTACAAAGAGTATATAGAAACGGAATTACACTAGCACAAGTACTTATAATAATAGGCAGTTTATTTGCAATGTATAGGAGAAGAGATGAAAAAGCAAAAAAAATGTTACCATTTTCAATTATAGGAGGAATAACATTAGCAACATTATGGCTAACAAGAGAAGATGGAATATGGATATTACCATTCACAATGGCAGTCATAGTACTAACAATAGTATTAATAATTATAAAAGCAAAAAAAGAAAAAATAAACATAAAAGAGATAGGAGCCAAAGTTTTTATAGCAATACTACCTTTAATAATACTTGTAGTTTCACTAAATACTATAAGATTTATAAATCAAAAAAATTATGGAGTATTTGTATATAATGAAATAAATGATGGATATTTTGGAAAAGTTATAAAAACAATTTATTCTGTAAAAACAGATGAAGATATAAAATATGTAACAGCAACAAGGAAAAAAATGAATTTATTATATGAAAACTCAAAAACTCTAAATTCAATAAAAGATGAAATGGAAAAAGCATTAAACTTATAGATGGTTGGTTCTGGTGGGCACTTAAAGATGCAGCAGAAAACGCAGGAATGTATGAAAATGCAGAAAAAGCGAATGAATTTTACAAAAAAGTATATGAAGAAATAAACCAAGCTATCAAAGAAGGAAAACTAGAAAAGCAATCAACAATGCCATCAAATTTAATGTCACCATGGAAAGCAGAATATTTTAAAGAATTACCAGAAGCTATGTCAGAAATAACAAAATATGTTATAAATTATAATGATGTACAAACTGTAAATTATGCAGTAGACATACCAGATGATCAAAAAGGAAGTACAAAATTTGAAGCAATAACAAATAATTTAGCAGTAACAAAATCAAAAAACAATGAAATTGATAATGTTTCTAAATATACCGAGAAATATGTAAAAAGAGTAAATACTATAGGAAATATATATAAAGCAACAGGTTCAATATTTGCTATATTTGGAATCATTTGCTATATAGTTATTACAATAAGAATGCTGAAATCTAAACAAAAAAATGGTATAATAGATATGTGGCTATTATTAACAGGTGTTGCTTGCAGTTTAATAGTTTTAATAGGTGGAGTTTCTTATAATCATATAACATCATGTTTCTCAATGTATTATATGTATTTATCAGGAGCATATCCATTAATAAACATATTTTTTATAGGAAGTATAAGTTACGCATTTCAGAAAAACAAAGAAGAAGCAAAGATAAAATAATAAAAGGAAAGGAAATAATGCAATGAAAACAGCAGTATTAATACCATGTTATAATGAAGAATTAACTATAGAAAAAGTAATAAAAGACTTTAAAAAAGAGTTACCAGAAGCAGATATTTATGTATATGACAACAACTCAAAAGACAAAACAGCTCAAATAGCAAAAGCAAATGGAGCAATTGTAAAACATGAATATAGACAAGGAAAAGGAAATGTAGTAAGAAGTATGTTTAGAGACATAGATGCTGACATATATGTAATGGTTGATGGAGACGACACATATCCAGCAGAAGAAGTACACAAATTAATAAAACCAGTACAAGAAGGAAGAGCAGATATGGCAATAGGAGACAGACTTACAAATGGAACATACCAAAAAGAAAACAAAAGACACTTCCATGAATTTGGAAACAATTTAGTAAGAAAGTCAATAAATGTTTTATTTAATACTAAATTAAAAGACATAATGACAGGATATAGAGTATTTAATAAAGTTTTTGTTAAAAACATGCCAGTTATGAGTCCTAAATTTGAAATAGAAACAGAAATGTCATTACATGCTTTAGATAAAAAATTTATAATTGAAGAAATTCCAATAGTATATAGAGATAGACCAGAAGGAAGTGTTTCAAAATTAAATACAGTAAGTGATGGAATGAAAGTAATAAAAACTATAATAAAAATGTTTAAAGATTTTAAGCCAAGACAATTTTTCTGGGTAATAGCCTTAATTTTTGTAATAATTGGATTGATTGTTGGCATTCCAGTGATCGTAGAATTTGCAAAAACAGGATATATAACAAAAGTACCATCAGCAATATTAGCAACAGGGATAATGACAATTGCATTAATTATAGGACAATGTGGAGTTATATTAGATACAGTAGTAAAACAAAACAGAGAAAACTATGAATTACAACTTTCAAGATTTACAGATATCGAAAACCTAAAAAAATAAATAAAATAAGGAAAAGCAATAAAAGGAGCAATA
>MNRQ01000036.1:19303-20853 GCA_001916035.1 Clostridium sp. 27_14
GTGGTTTTGATGAACTAAAAATAAAATATAAAGAAATAATAAACTATTTAATATTTGGAGGACTTTCAACAGTTGTTAATTTTGCATCATATTATGTAGCTGCAAGAGTAATAGGAATAGATGAAGTTGTAAGTAGTGGCATTTCATGGTTTTGTGCAGTACTATTTGCATATATAACAAACAAACTATTTGTATTTGATAGCAAAACAAACACATTTAAAGCATTTATAATAGAAATGATAACATTCTTTTTAGCAAGAGTTGTTTCAGGAGCTTTATGTGATGTTGGTACATTTGCATTAATGGTAAAGGTATTTAAAATAAATGACATAATAGCAAAAGTAGTAACTCAAATTATGGTTATAATAGTAAATTATATATTTAGTAAATTAGTTATTTTCAGAAAAAAAGAAGAAAAAAATTAGGTTTAGATTTAATTTTATAAAACAAAAATTAGTATTTTATATAAAGAAAGGACTGTGATATAAAATGCACAAAAGAAAGTATTTGCTATTTTTAATAATTATTATATTAAACTTTATATTTGTACCAGAACAAAAGGCAATAAGTCAAAATGAATTTATAAAAAATGGGGTAAAAAAAACCAAAGAAAAGGTACAAAAGTTTATAGACAATTATAATAAAAACAGAATTATAAAAAATGGGGTATATGTAATAAAGCCATATTATAATACAAAAAAAGCAGTTGAAGTATCAGGAGGAAGTCATAGCAATTTTGCAAATATCCAGATTTCAGATAACCAAAACAAACAAAACCAAAAATTCAGAATTGAACAAATTTCAAATACAGGAGAATATAAAATAATATCAATAGAATCTGGAAAGGCATTAGATGTATATTCTGGCTCACAAAAAAGTGGAACAAATGTAGACCAATATGATTGGAACAATTCTGATGCACAAAAATGGTCTTTTTATAAAGTAGCAGATAATGTATATAAAATAAAATCAAAATGCAATGGATTATATTTAGATGTATATGGAAAAGGTTCAAATAATGGAACAAATGTTGACGTATATGCAGACAATAATTCAGAAGCACAAATGTTTTATCTTGAGCAAGTGCAAATATATCCAGAAGGAGAATACGAAATAGAAGCAAAACTAAAATCAGACATGATACTTGATGTAAATGGTGGAAGTAAAGCAAATGCAGCAAACATACAGATGTGGGAATCTTCAAATGTAGAACAACAAAAATTTATCCTTTCTTATACAAAAAGTGACAATACATATACAATAAAAGCCAAACATTCTAATAAAGTTATTACAACAAACAATAATGGAAGTGTATACCAATATGATTATACAGGAGAAGATGGACAAAAATGGTATATAAAAGAAGCAGGAAATGGTTATTATTATATAAGTTCAAAATTACAAGGATCAACATTAACAATTCAAAACACAAATTGTCAAAATGGAACAATAATAAAAACAGAAAATTTAAGTGGAAAAGACACACAAAAATTTAAATTTTTCAAAGGAATAAGAACATATTATGAAAAAGGAAACTATGGAAAATCAGG
>MNRQ01000036.1:20905-29884 GCA_001916035.1 Clostridium sp. 27_14
AGATCCAAGAGGTTCAAATTTAGAATATTATAAATTTGGAAAAGGAAAAAATGTATTATATACAACATTTTCTATACACGGATATGAAGACTCTTATGCAAAAGATGGAGCCGAATTAACATATATAGCAGAAGAATTTAAAAAATATTTAATTAATTCAAAAGATGCACAATTATTTACAAATTGGACAATATATATTTTCCCAGACTTAAATCCAGATGGACAAAAATATGGCTGGACAAATAATGGACCAGGAAGAACATCTTTAGTAAGTGCAGCACCAAACCATCAAGGAATAGACTTAAATAGAAACTGGCAACCAGATGGAGAAAGTTATGTAACTTATACAGAAGAAAGAAACTATAATGGAACAGCCGGATTTCAAGCCTATGAAACAAAAGCACTACGTGAATTTTTACTAAAACACAAATCAAGTAATGGGCAAACACTATTAATAGACTTACATGGTTGGCTAGATGAAAGTATAGGAGATAACGACATAGGTTTGATTTATAGAAAAAACTTTAATTTATCAAATCATATTCCTAGTTATGGTAGAGGATATTTAATAAATTGGGCTAGAAAATCTTTAACTGGAACAAAAGTAGCAAGAAGTGCTTTAATAGAATTACCAGAAGTAAAAAGCCATACAGAACTAGTAAATAAAAACTATGCAAACAAATATATAAAAGCTACAATGGAAATGCTAAACACCTTTAACAAATAGTAAGTTAGTAAATGAAAGGAAAAAATCTATGAAAAAGAAAAATAGAATAATTGCCATAATAATGACAATATTGTTGATTTTAGCAATAATTATAGGAATAGTAGCAGCAAACAAACAAAAAGAAATAAAAGAAGCAAACACACCAAACATTCCAGAAAACCAAACAAGTAATGAAAAGATAAACGAAGAAAACAGTACAGAAAACCAAGTAACAGAAAATACAGCAAGCAGTGAAGAAGCAGAAAACGCAACAGAACAAGAAAAAACAAGTGAAATAGAAGATTTAAAAAACGAAACAGGCTCAAAAGGAGACTCAAAAATATATGATGTAGCCCAAGAATATGATGGTAAAAAAACATTAACAGTAAAACCAAGTGTACAATTCCAAACAGTCTTAGCAGGAGCAATAAAAAACGGAAAACCAGAAGAAACAGAAGTAACAAAAATAGTAAATGGATTTAGTTATAAAAAAGGAGCATATATAACAAAACAATCAAGAGAAAAATTTATAGAATTACTAAAATCATTAGGAATAGATGAATTTTCTATAAATGATAACGACGGGTACATTGCAAAAATATCAGAACCAAAAAATAATTTAGCAAAACAATTAGAATCATTAATAAATAATGGCAAAACTTATGTAATAGATATGACAGGAACATGCTATATGAGAGATGATGTAACAGGAGAAATTGTTGAATATCCTTTTGAAAAAATGGATCCATCAGAAATATGTGAGCCATTTATTAGTGGAAGTAATACACTACTTGCAATAACTTCAAACAAAGATAATACTATAGCCGCTTCAGAAATAATACAAACAATTTTACAATATTAAAAGTATAATATTTGTAGAATAAAAGGAGAGAATAAGGTATGAAAAAAATGATATATATATGTTTAATAATATTTATATGTATTAGTGCAATTTCTACTATAGATTTTGCAAATACCAGCAATACTAAAAGCACAACAATAGAAGATGGAGAATATGTACTAGAAAGCAGTTTAGACAGAAATAAAGTTGTAACAGTAACAGCAAAAAGTAAATTACAAGGAGCAAATGTTGCAATGTATGAAGACGAAGGATTTGCAGCACAAAGATATAAAATAACAAAACTAAATGACGGATATTATAAAATACAATCAATAAATTCAGGAAAAGTATTAGATGTATATGCAGGATTAAAACAAAGTGGAACGAATGTACAACAATATACATGGAATAACACAGATGCCCAAAAATGGAAAATATTAAGCAAAGGAAACGGATATTATTCATTTATATCAAAATGCAATGGACTATATTTAGATATATATGCAGGAAGTACTAACAATGGAGCAAATGTACAAGTATATAAAGGAAACGGTTCAAATGCACAAAAATTTTATTTAAGAAAATTTTCAAAAATGCAAGGAACAAAAACATTATCAGATGGTATATACACAATAAAAACAGCTGTAAACACAAAAAAAGCAGTAACTATAAGTAGCAACTATAAAGAGCTTGGAGCAAATGTAGAATTAGCAGAATATAAAAACTTAGCAAGACAACAATTCAAATTTACATACTTAAACAACGGATATTACAAAATAGAATCAGTAGGATCAGGAAAAGTTTTAGATGTATATGCAGGTTTAACAAAAAGTGGAACAAATGTACAGCAATACAATTGGAACAATTCAGATGCACAACAATGGATTGTAAAAAAAGAAAGTAATGGATATTATAGTATAGTATCAAAATGTAATGACTTATATTTAGACATCTGGGCAGGAATAGCAAAAGATGGAGCAAATGTACAAATATATAAAGGAAATGGCTCAAAAGCCCAGATGTTTGAAATACAAGAATATAAGCAAAATATAGGAATTTCAGAAAGAGTACTAAAAGACGGAATATATAACATAAAAACAGGACTTGATAAAAATAGATATGTAGAAATAACAAATGAAAGTACATCAAACTTAGCAAATGTACAAATATGGTCAAAAACAAACAAACAAAATCAACAAATAAAACTTACATATCTAAATGAAGGCTATTACAAAATGGAAGCTGTACACTCAGGAAAAGTTATAGACGTATATGGAGCTGGAAAAACAAATGGAACAAATGTAGACCAATATGATTGGAATAACTCTGATGCACAAAAATGGATTATAAAAGATGCAGGAAATGGATACTTTAATATTATTTCTAAATGCAATGGCTTATATATGGATGTATATGCAGGAATAAACCAAAACGGAATAAATGTAGATATGTATACTGGAAATGGAACAAATGCACAAAAATTCAAATTTATAGAAGCCTCAAAAAACGATAGTAATATTCTAATAGATGGAATATATTCAATAACATCAGCACTTAGTGGAAATGTAAATTTAGATGTTCTAGGTGGAGGAAAGACAAATGGAACAAATGTTGGAATATGGAAAGCAAATGATACAATGCAGCAACGTTTTAGTGTAAAATATGAAAAAGATGGATATTATAAAATACAAGCAATGCACTCAGGAAAAGTCCTTGAAGTAGCAGGAAGCTCTAAAAATAACGGAGCAAATGTGCAACAACATACATGGAATAATACAGATAATCAAAAATGGTATATAAAATATGCAAATGCAGGATATTATTATATAGTATCAAAATGTAATGGATTATATATGGATATATATACAGGAAGTAATCAAAATGGAACAAATGTACAAGTATATAAAGGAAACAGCTCAAATGCACAAAAATTCAAATTTGTATCAGCAAGTTTTGGAATAGATGTTTCTAAATATCAAGGAAATATAGATTTTGACAAATTAGTAAATAGTAAAAGAGTGGACTTTATAATTTCACGTGCAGGTTACTATTCAGAAACAAGAAAAAAATTTATTGTAGATGAAACATTTTCAAGAAATTATCAAGAAAGCAAAAAAAGAAACTTACCAATAGGTTCATACATATATTCGTATGCATTAAACAAAGAAGACGCAATAAATGAAGCAAACCAATTAATAAATTATTTTAAAAGCATAAATGCAACTAAATTGGACTTACCAGTATTTATAGATATAGAAGATAGTTCACAATCAGGATTAAGTAAATCACAAATAACAGAAATATGTTTAGCTTATGGAGAACAGATGAAAAAAGCAGGATATAAAACAGGAATATATGCAAGTAAGTATTGGTACATGACAAAAATAGATATTTCTAAACTTCCAGCAGACTACTGTTTATGGGTAGCATCTTATGGAAATAATGATGGAACAATACCAGATAATGTATATCAATATAAAGAAAAGCATGACATTTGGCAATATACATCAACAGGTAACATACCAGGAATTAATGGAAATGTAGACATGAATATATCATATAAAAACATTAAATAATTATGTGAAAGGAAATACATACATGGAAAACCAAAAAATATCAGTTATAATTCCAATGTATAATGAAGAATTAGTAATAGAAGAATGTTATAAAAGACTAAAAGAAAATATAACAAAATTAAAAAAATATGACTATGAATTAATTTTTATAAATGACGGAAGTAAAGACAAAACATTAGAAAAAGTAAAAGAATTAGCAAAACAAGACACAAATTTAAAAATAGTATCATTTTCAAGAAACTTTGGCCATCAAGCAGCAGTTACAGCAGGTCTAAAAGAAGTAACAGGAGATGCAATTGTAATAATAGATGCAGATTTACAAGATCCACCAGAATCAATACCAGATATGGTAAAATTATGGGAAGCCGGAAATGAAGTAATATATGGAAAAAGAAAATCAAGAAAAGGTGAATCATACTTTAAATTATTTACAGCCAAAATGTTTTATAAAACTTTAAATGCATTATCAGATGTAGAAATTCCGCAAGACACAGGAGACTTTAGATTAGTAGATAGAAAAGTAGTAGATACAATAAATAAATTACCAGAACACAATAAATTTTTAAGAGGATTATTTAGTTGGGTAGGATATAAACAAGTACCTTATGAATATGAAAGACAAGAACGATTTGCAGGAAAAACAAAATATCCATTAAACAAAATGCTAAAATTAGCATCTGATGGAATTATAAGTTTTTCAACAAAACCATTGAAATTAGTAGGAGCATTAGGTATAATTTCTATAATAATATCAATTGCAATTTTATTATATGCACTTATTTCTTATGCATGTAAATTAAATCAACTAACAGCAGGATGGACATCAATAATGGTTGCAATTACATTTTTTGCAGGGGTACAATTGTTATCAATTTGGATAATATCCGAATATATAGGAAGAATATATGAAGAAACAAAACAAAGACCACAATACATTATAAAAGAAAAAATTAATATAGAAAAATAATTATATTGTATTAAAAGTTCTATTATTTTAATAGCTTTTAATACAATATATCATATATCAAAGAAAGGAACTTATTAAATGGAAAAAATTACAGTAGTAGTACCATGTTATAATGAAGAAGAAAGTTTACCGATATTTTATGAAGAAATGGAAAGAGTAAGAAAACAAGACTTCAATAATTCAGAAAACGAACAAGAAATCGAATTTGAATACATTTTTGTAGATGATGGTTCAAAAGATGGAACATTAAATGAAATGAAACAACTTAGCCAAAAAGATAGCAAAGCAAGATATATATCATTTTCTAGGAATTTTGGAAAAGAAGCGGCAATACTAGCGGGATTAGATGCATCAACAGGAGATTTTGTAACATTAATGGATGTAGATTTACAAGATCCACCATCATTATTAAAAAAAATGTATGACATAATAAAAAAAGAAGGATATGACTGTGTAGCAACAAGAAGAAAAAACAGAAAAGGAGAACCACCTGTAAGAAGTTTTTTTGCTAGAATGTTTTATAAAATAATAAATAAAATGTCAGATGTAGAAATGGTAGATGGTGCTAGAGACTACAGACTAATGAGTAGAAAAGTAGTAGACAGCATAATATCAATGAGAGAATATAACAGATACTCAAAAGGATTATTTACATTTGTAGGATTCAAAACAAAATGGATAAGCTATGAAAATATAGAAAGAGTAGCGGGAAAAACGAAATGGTCTTTTTGGAAATTGTTTAAGTATGCATTAGAAGGAATAACAGCTTTTTCAACTGCACCACTTATATTTTCTTCAATAATTGGATTATTATTTTGTTTAGTAGCATTTTTATTAATTATCCTAATTATAGTACGTACATTAGTATTTGGAGATCCAACAAGTGGCTGGCCTTCAATGGTATGCATCATATTTTTTGTTAGTGGTGTACAATTATTCTCTTTAGGAATAATTGGCCAATATATGTCAAAATCTTATTTAGAAATAAAACACAGGCCAATCTACATAATAAGAGAAACAGAAAAAGATGAAGAATAATTATAGGAAGTTCGAAGAACTTTACTATAAAAGAACGAAAGAGGACATTAATAACATTTCACTTATTTAAAGCATTTCAAAGTCCATATATTTGTTCGTTAACGAAAATTTATAAAATAACTTGTACTTTAATAAAAAAAATGATATGATAAGCAAGTAGAAAATAAAAGAAAAACAGATGTTAAAAATACTTCTATGAAAGGAATGTGAAAATAATGAAAATATTAATAACAGGAGCAAATGGAATGCTTGCAAAATCAGTAAAGGCAAGACTAAAAAAAGAAAATGAACTAATATGTACAGATGTATCAGACTTAGACATAACAAATGCAGAAGCAGTAATGAACTTTGTAAAAGAAAACAAACCAGAATACATAATAAACTGTGCAGCATTTACAGCAGTAGACAAAGCAGAAGAAGTATATGATTTAGCAGAAAAAATAAACGCAGATGGACCAGGAAATTTAGCAAAAGCAGCAAAAGAAGTTGATGCAACACTTATTCACATTAGTACAGACTATGTATTTAATGGAGATTTAGATGTATCAAAATCTTATGTAGAAACAGACGAAGTAGGACCAGTTACAGTATATGGAAAAACAAAATTACACGGAGAAGAACAAGTAAAATCAAACACAGACCAATATTATATTTTTAGAACTGCATGGTTATATGGAGATGGAAACAATTTTGTAAGAACAATGTTAAAATTAGGAACAGAAAAAGACGAAATATCAGTTGTAGCAGACCAGCATGGAAGTCCAACTTATGCAGAAGATTTAGCAAATATTATAGCACAAGCAATAGAAAAGAAAATACCTTATGGATTATATCATTCAACAAACCAGGGATTTACAACATGGTATGAATTCACTAAAAAAATATTTGAATTAGCTGATATAAAATGCAATGTAAAACCAGTAACATCAGAAGAATTTATAAGACCAGCTAAAAGACCAAAAAATTCACAACTAAATAAACAAAAACTATTAGACCAAGAAGTAATAATACCAAATTGGGAAGATGGACTAAAACGTTATTTAGAAGTAGAATTACATTAATTTAAGTTAATAACTGTTATTAAGCACATTGTAATCCTTATAAAAGTTTAATAAGAGCTATTATATAAAAGGGTAGATATGGAGAAAACCTACAACTCCATACACCTACCCTTTACTATAAAAAATAGACATTATAAAATAACAAAAAACTCTAACATCGTGTATTATATACTTAAAAGAATATAATAGAGAAAGGAATAAAATAAATGAAAAACAGAAAAGGAATAATATTAGCAGGAGGAAGTGGAACAAGACTATATCCACTAACACATGCAATATCAAAGCAAATAATGCCAGTATATGACAAACCAATGATATATTATCCATTATCAGTATTAATGGAAGCAGGAATTAGAGAAGTATTAATAATAACAACTCCAAGAGATAACGAAACATTTAAAACATTATTAGGAGATGGTTCACAATGGGGAATGAAATTTGAATATAAAATTCAAGAAAAACCAAATGGACTAGCAGAAGCATTTATTATTGGTGCAGACTTTATAGGAAACGACAATGTAGCAATGATATTAGGAGACAATATGTTTTATGGTTCACACTTATCAGAAATGCTAAAAAAAGCAAATGAAAGAGAAAATGAATCAACTATATTTGGATATAAAGTAAAAGATCCAAGAGCTTATGGCGTAGTAGAAATAGACGAAAAAGGGAAAGCAATTTCAATAGAAGAAAAACCAGAAAACCCAAAATCAGAATATGCAGTACCAGGACTATACTTCTATACAAATGATGTAATAGAAATAGCAAAGAATGTAAAACCATCAGCAAGAGGAGAATTAGAAATAACAACAGTAAATGAAGAATACATGAAAATGGACAAGTTATATGTTGAAACATTTGGAAGAGGAATGACATGGTTTGATACAGGAACACATGATGCACTACTAGAAACAGCAAGTTTTGTACAAACAATAGAAAAAAGACAAGGTTTACAGGTATGCTGTCCAGAAGAAATAGCTTATCAAAATAAATGGATAACAGCAGAACAATTATCAGAACTAGCTGATAAATATATGAAAACAGACTATGGAAAATATTTAAAAGCATTAATAAAATAGTATAAAAAGAAAAATACTAAAAATCTTTACTTAAAAATAAAATAAGAAAGGAATGCAAATCAAATGGGAAAATTTAAAAAAATTGAAACAAGTATAGAAGGAGTATATGTAATCGAACCAACTGTTTTTGGAGATAATAGAGGATACTTTATGGAAACATATAGTGAAGAAGAATTTGCAGAAATAGGATTACACTATCACTTTGTACAAGACAACCAATCAAAATCAAGAAAAGGAGTTTTAAGAGGATTACATTTCCAAAAAGAAAACACACAAAGTAAATTAGTAAGATGTATCAAAGGAGAAGTATTTGATGTAGCAGTTGACTTAAGACCAGGAAGCAAAACTTATGGAAAATGGGAAGGTGTAGTTTTAACAGAAGAAAATAAAAAAATGTTTATGATACCAAAAGGATTTGCACATGGATTTTTGGTATTATCAGATGAAGCAGAATTCACATATAAATGTGATGATGTATATAATCCATCAGCAGAAGGCGGATTAGCTTGGAATGACAAAGATGTAGCAATAGACTGGCCTTTAGGAAACATGGCAGTAGAAGATTTATTAACATCAGACAAAGACGGGAAATGGCCATCATTAAAAGAATTAAAAGAAACAGACTTGTTTAAAAATTTAAAATAAAGAACAGACAAATAATAATATAAAACATGAAAAAATAGGATTATAGAACAAAAGCGGACATTAATA
>MNRQ01000036.1:29889-44855 GCA_001916035.1 Clostridium sp. 27_14
AAGCGGACATTAATAACATTTGCACTATTTAGAACATTTTAAAGTCCGCGTATTTGTTCGTGCGCGAAAATTTATGAAATAAATTTTCTGTGCATTGTTGTTTTTTATATTATAGGAAATTCGAAGAACTTTCCTATAATATAAAAAAGCAAGAGAGGAGAAAAAAATGAGTAAAAATATATTAGTAACAGGAGCAGCAGGATTTATAGGAGCAAATTTTGCAGAATACTTTGTAAACAAACATCCAGATTACAAAGTAATAGTATTAGACAAATTAACTTATGCAGGAAATATGGACAACCTAAAAAAAGTAATGGATAAAATTACATTTGTACAAGGAGATATATGTGATTTTGACTTTGTACTAGATTTATTCAAAAAATATGATATTAATGATATTAATGGAGTAATACATTTTGCAGCAGAATCACATGTAGACAACAGTATAAAAAATCCATTTATATTCACACACACAAATGTAATAGGAACACACACTTTATTAGAAGCCGCAAAAAGAACATGGGGAGAAGGAAGCGAAAATAAATTTGTACATATTTCTACAGATGAAGTATATGGATCATTAAAAGAAGAAGGATATTTCACAGAAACATCACCAATCAAACCAAGTAGTCCATATTCTGCATCAAAAGCAAGTTCAGATTTAATAGCATTTGCATATAAAGAAACATTTAAAATGAATATAAATGTAACAAACTGTTCAAATAACTATGGACCATATCAACATAATGAAAAATTAATTCCACACATGATTAAATTAGCACTAAACGACCAAAAACTACCTGTTTATGGAACAGGAAAAAATATAAGAGATTGGTTATATGTAGAAGATCATTGTGAAGCAATTGATTTAGTTTTCCATAAAGGTATTTCTGGAGAAAGATATAATATAGGCGGACATAATGAAAAAAGAAATATAGAGATAGTAAAATTGATATTAAAACATTTAGGAAAATCCGAAGATTTAATTGAATATGTAGAAGATAGAAAAGGTCATGATTATCGTTATGCAATAGACCCAACAAAGATAAAAACACAATTAGGCTGGGAACCAAAAACAAAATTTGAAGACGGTATAATAAAAACAATAGATTGGTATCTAGCAAACCCAGAATGGTTAAAATAAAAGATAAAGTAAGTGCAAACATTTTTATGTTCAGCACTTATTTTTATATTATAGGAAATTACAATACTCACTGGAGGAAATATATGAAAATAGGAATTGATATAGGTGGCAGCCATATAGCTATAGCAAAAGTACAAGAAAATAAAATTTTAGACAAAAAAGAATATAATTATGATGAAAGTTTTAAAAAAGAAATACGAAAAAACATAGTAAAATATATAAAACAAGAAGTATCAGAAATACTAAAAAAAGAAAAGATTGAAAAGGTAGGAATATCCATAGCAGGAAGACTAAAAGAAAACACACTATATATTTCACCAAACCTAAAACAATTAGAGGGAATAAATTTTGTAGAAACACTAGAGCCATATTTGCAAATTCCAGTAACAGTAAACAAAGACAGCTTTTGTGCCGGAAAAGCAGAAAAGATATATGGATGTTTAAACAATTATCAAACAGCAGTATTTTTAATAATAGGAACAGGAATAGGAGCAATAAGTTATAGAAATAATAATTTGCAACGTGACGGATATGGACACATGATTATAGAAAAAAACGGAAGACAATGCAAATGTGGAAAAAAAGGTTGTTTTGAAACTTATGGCTCAATAACAGCATTAAAAAAGAGTTTACAAGAATATTTAAAAGTAGAAAACATGACAGGAAAAGAAGTCCATGACTACTTAGAAGCACATCAAAATGAAGAAGCAATAAAAATATTAATAGACAATTACATACAAAATTTTTGCACAGGACTATCAAGCATAATTGATATAGTATTACCAGAAGCTGTTGGATTTGGAGGAAGTTTTTCATATTATGAAGATTTATTTTTAGAGAGAATACAAAATAAATTCAAAACAGAAAAATTATTAGCAGATGACAAAAGTATACCAAAATTCGAATTTGGAGACCTAAAAAATGATGCAGGTATTATAGGAGCAACATTATTTTAATAATTATATAATAAAAATTGACAAAAATATTTCAAAATTTACAAAAAAACATATTATATATAAACACCAAGGAAGGAGGAGTAAATTTTGAAATTAAAAGGAAAAAGAATAGGATATGTACTTACAGGCTCATTTTGCACATTCAGTAAAACTATACCAGTAATAAAAGAATTAGTGAAAAATGGAGCAGAAGTAATACCAATAATGTCTTACAATAGTTATAATTTAGACACAAAATTTGGAAAAGCACAAGATTTTATAAAAGAAATAGAAGAAATAACAGGAAAGAAAATAATACACACAATACAAGAAGCAGAACCAATTGGACCAAAAAAAATAACGGACATAATGGTAATAGCACCATGCTCGGGAAACACTATCTCAAAACTAGCTTATGATATTATAGACACACCAGCAACAATGGCAGCAAAATCACACTTAAGAAACAATAAACCATTAGTTATAGCAGTATCAACAAATAATGGATTAGGAGCAAATGCGGAAAGCATAGGAAGGTTATTATACAGAAGAAATTACTATTTTGTACCATTCAAACAAGACAATCCAATAACAAAACCAAGATCAATTGTTGCAGATTTTAATATGATAATAAAAACAATAGAATTCGCATTAGAAGGAGAACAAATAAGTCCAATAATATAATTAAATATATTCTAAAATTATAAAAATTTTTAAAAACTATAAAACAAGCCATAAAAATAAGTATAAATATATGTTAAAACATGTAGAAAGGAAAAAAGTAAAAATGGAGAAGAAGAAAAAAACACCAACAATAATGGGAATATCAATATGGAGAATTTTAGCATATTTCATAATATACAGCTTTTTTGGATATATAATAGAAACAATATTTGGAATAGCAACAAAAGGAGTATGGGAAAGCAGACAAAGTTTTTTATATGGACCATTTTGTGCAATATATGGATTAGGAGCATGTATAATGATAATATTCTTATATAAATACGGAAAAAAATACAATGCACTATTCTTAGGAGGATTTATAATAGGCTCCATAACAGAATATCTAGTTAGCTGGATAGGAGAAATGATATTAGGAGTAAAATGGTGGGATTATTCAGATATGCCACTAAATATAAATGGAAGAGTATGTGTATACTTTTCAATATTTTGGGGATTTTTATCAATATATTTAATGGCATCATTAAATCCAAAAATAGATAGATTAATAAATTGGATAAAAAGCAAATTCACAATAAAAACATTAAAAATATCAACAATATTAGTAACAATATTCTTACTAATAGACTGCATACTAACAGCATTTGCATTAGATTTCTTTTTAATAAGAATGATTTACACAAATGATATTCAAGTTGCAAATAAAGAAAAAATAGACACATTATATGTATCAATTTATGAAGAAGAAAAAAATGAAAAATTAGCAAAATTTATTTACAAGTTTTGGGACAACAGAAAAATGATAAAAACATTTCCAAACTTAAAAGTACAAGACACAGAAGGAAATATATTATATATGGATAGTTACCTAGATATTCAGCCATATTATTTAAAACTGAAATAAAAATATATAGAAGAACAAAAACGGCATTGATAACATTTAAACGACTTATTTTAGAACATTTTTAAAGCACGCAACAGAAAAGAGATTGACACTTGTTAAGAAAAAATAGCAGTGGCAATCTTTTTTCTATAATAGTGCAAATGTTATTAACGTCCGCTTTTGTTCTATTATAGAAACAAAAAAGAATAATATATAAAATTACTAATATTTACTTTACATATCTGAAAGAGGGTTAGATTCCACAGCATTTCTAACTTGAGAATCATCAACATGAGTATAAATTTCAGTAGTTGAAATACTTTCATGACCAAGTAAAACTTGCAAAGCCCTAATATCAACTTGGCCATATTGATACATTAAAGTAGCAGCAGTATGTCGCAATTTATGAGTAGAATATTTAGAAGGATCTAATCCTGCAGCCAAAAGTTTAGTATAAACAATATGCTGAACAGTTCTTCTGCTAATACGTTCTTTTCTTTCACTAAGAAAAAGAGCCTTGTCAGAATGTAATTTATCTGGTTTTACACCATTTTTAGGTCTAACAGCAAGATATTCGCCAATAGCTTTAACACAGGCCTTATTCAAGTAAATAGTACGCTCTTTATTACCTTTACCAATAACATTCATTTTATTTTCACTAAAATCAATATCTTGAATATTAATACCAACAAGTTCAGAAAGACGCAAACCACAATTTAAGAAAACTGTTAAAATAGCATAATCTCTCTCATGATTTCTATTATCTTCATTATCAGTAACAGCTAATAATTTCTTACTTTCTTCCAAATTAAGATGTTTAGGCAATCTTTTATTAAGTTTAGGAGTTTCCAAGTTCTGAGCTGGATTCTTATCAATAATTTTTGCCTTTTGACTTAAATACTTAAAAAATATTCTAATAGTAGAAACTTTGCGAGCACGTGTAGCAGGCTTACTATTTTGTTCTCTTGCCAAATATCCTATAAAAGCATGAATATCATTTAATTCGATTTTTTTAATAGTATCCAAAGAAACATCTTTAATATGTATTTTAGCAAAATCTGTTTCATCAGTTAAGCCAAAATGTATCTTTATAAATTTTAAAAACATAGCCAAATCATAGTTATATTCTTTAATACTATTAGGAGATTTGTTTAGCATTGTAGTACTATAATCTAAAAAAGAGTTTATATAATCTGGGTTTTCTTCAGTTTTTAACAAGATTAATCATTCCTTTCAATTTATTATATTTTATAACAATCCGCTTCTTTTTTTTAATTGATAAAGCAAATTATTATTTTAAAATATATAAAAAATAATTGTATAAATTAAAAATAAAAGCATATAATAATAATATCAATTATATATTGACAGGTTAAATATAATATGCTAAAATATATTTAACTTAACCCTCTACTACAATAGTAGTAAGACGGGAGCCTAAATGATTTTGGAGAGTTCATAGCAACTCTCCTTTTATTTATAAGAAAGTTCTCCAAACTAGTGTGTAAAAAATTTAATAATTTGTTTATCAATCAAATCAAGAGAGTTATTAGAAATTTTTACATTTCTTCTTACGGTATCTTTAAAAATTCTTTGTTTACTAATAGTTGTTATTTGATTAATTAAAGCTATACTATCTTTTTCCATTTTATAAACTTCTTGCTCCATTTTATCTATATATTTTTGTTCTTTTTCAATTGCATTTTGAAAATCAACAGTAATAGCTTCAAGTTTTTCTAACTCATCTAGTATTAATTGTAATTTTTGATTTTCTTTTTTTATTTTCATTTGAAAAATATTATACAATTCTTTTCCTAAATTAACAGAAGAAGAATCATATTTTTTATTATCTTTTCTTGAAGTTAAAGGAATAACATTTAAAGCACCATTTTTTAAGTTGTCATATTTATTTAATACTATACAATAATGTAATCCACCTAGTTCATTTCCAATATTGAATCCTAAATTCACCTTAATTACATCACCACGAGAATATACACCAGACTTTGAAATATTAAATGACGCCTCTTCATCATGGTAAATTGAAAAATCATTAATCCAATAAGCCAACAAGTTACTTTTTTTGTATTCACACTGCTCTATATGTTTAAGAAAAGACAAATCCAATCTATTTAAAGAATTATTTTTATGAATAATAGCATTATTTTTTTCTTCAAAATTTTTTTCAATCATATTATCAGCCCCTGACAATGATATTATACAGAACATTAGTTCAAAAATCAATAAGATAAAGAAAAATAATTAAAACACAACAATTACTAGTATTTTTATACACAAGAAAAAGCAATATAACTTTCAAAAAATCCATTGACTAAAAAGTAAAAAAAATAGTATAGTAATAATAGAAGGACAAACAAAAGAAAAAAGGACACAGCTTCCTAAAAAATACACTACCAAAAAAGAAAGGGGAAAAGAAAAATGAACAAAATCAGAAAAATACTAGTAATATTATTAATACTAATAATGTGGGGAGGAATAAAAGCAGAAAACGCAGTATATGCAAAAGCATCAGAAGCCAAAGAAGAAAATTTTGCAAATATAGTATTATTCGCACACTTTGCAGGAGAAAATTCAGAACAAGACAAAAAATACTTTGAAGAAAACAGAAACGAAATCATAAAATTATATGACGGAACACATGGAAGATCAGCAACAAACTATTTAAACACAATATCTTATGGAAAATTTCACTTGAAAAACATATTTCCACAAGATGATGGAACAAAAATAACATCTTATGAATTAAAAACAGACAAAAGTTCAGCATATCAAAGAAATGTAGACTCACTAATAATAGACGAACTAATAAAAAACATACCAGGAATAAAAGACAAAATAGTAGACTATAACGGAGATGGATATATAGACAACTTAACAGTAGTACTAAAAGGAGGAAATGAACAACAAGTAATAGACCACTCCACATTCGTATTACACAAATCAGACTATGACGCAGAAGCATATTGGTCAGGAAAGAAAATAGGAGCATATAACATATTAAACACGTATGCACTAATAGACTCAATAGTATCAAGCCAATCAGGAGTAATAGCACATGAATTTTTACATACATTAGGATATCCAGATTTATACAGAAGTAGTGGAAATGATAAACCAGTATACAGTTGGGACATAATGGGAGCAGCAAGTAGATATATGCCATATCCGCTAGCATATTTAAGAATGTATTTTACAAACTGGTTAGATATAGATACAATAACAAAAAGTCAAACGGTAACACTAGATAGGCAAGATAACAAAGATGGAAATCAAGCATATATAATAAAATCACCATTAAATGATGATGAAGTATTTGTAATAGAATTTAGAAAAAAAGCACCAATAAGCTACACAGACGAAAATTCATTAGACAGAGGAATAGGTGGTTCAGGAATAATAGTATATAGAATAAATACCACAGTAGAAGGACTAAGCAATAATTTCAATCAAACAGGAGTATACATATTTAGGCCAAATGAACCAGGAAAAGAATTTTTAGAAAACACAGAAGAAGCACGAATATTAAGTGCATACTTATCACAAGAAAGTGGAAGAACATCAATTGGAACAACAGACTTAAGTAAAAAAATAGAAGATGGAGCACTAACATTTTCAGACGGAACAAATTCGGGAATAACAATAAGCAATATATCAAGTAGTGCAGGAGACTCAATGACATGCACAGTAACAATACCAGAAATTTCAGAAACAGATTTATGGAAGAATACAAATTTTAAAGACTTAACAGAACAAGACTATAATAAAAACATAGGAATAGCCAATTATAAAAACACAATATATACAGTAACATACTCAAACAATAAAATATATACACAAACTTATGACGGAACAAACTGGAAGCAAGAAATATCAACATTAAATATAAATGAAACATACCCTATAACACAAATAGATTTAATAACAACACAAAACAAATTATACTTATGTTATTCAATGTATGGAACTCTACAAATAAAAGAATTAAACAACACAACAAAAAAATGGGAAGATGTTACAAAAATAAATAACATAATAGGACAAGTTATATATTACTTGTGTAGGAGAAAACAGCGAAACAGCAAGACTAATAGAAATAAACAACAAAACAATAACAGAATTAGGTACATATTTTAATGGAAAATATTGTGGACAAGCAAATGTAGTAGAATTAAATGGAAACATATATACATCTGTAAGATCAACAAATGGAAACAAAATAAAATTATATAAATATAATAACGGAAAGTTCACAGAAATAGAAAACACAATGTCCTCAGGAAGTTATGACATAAAATCATTTAACAATAAAATCTATATATCATTAGGAAAAGAAAATACACAAAAAGCAATGATATATATATATGATGGAGACACTTTAAAACCAATAAATTCAAACATAGAACTAAGCTTTCCAAAAATAGTAACAGCACAAAATTGCATATATGTACTTATGAATACGTCAGATGACAGTGCAAAAGCAAAATTATATAAATTCGATACATTAAACAATATATTTGATGAAAAATCAACAATAGACATAGACACAGCTATATCAAAAGCAAAAGCAGTTACATTGGATAATTATATATACACAATTATTAGTAAAAAAACTGATGAAAAAATTATAGTAAAGAAAAAGCAATATAAATCAGAAGAAAATCCAAATAAGCCCAATACAGATCCACTTCCAGAACCAGAAAAAGAATTACCATTTACAGATGTAAAAAAATCAGATTGGAGCTATAAAGCAATAAAATATATGTATAATAACAAATATATATCTGGAACAACATCAACAACATTTTCACCAAAAATGAAACTAACAAGAGGAATGTTAGTAACAATATTGCATAACATGGAAGGCAAACCAAATGTATCTGGAAAAAGTAAATTTCCAGATGTACAAAACACAAACGAATATTATTATTCTGCAGTAAAATGGGCTTCAAAAAACAATATAGTAAATGGATACAATAATGGAAAATTTGGACCAAATGATCCAATAACAAGAGAACAATTAGCAGTTATGTTAAATCAATATAGTATATATAAAGGAACATACCAAAAAACAAATGCAGACTTTTCAAAATTTAGTGATAGTAATAAAATATCAGATTTTGCAAAATGGGGAATGAACTGGGCTGTTGGAACAGGAGTAATAACAGGAACAACAGAAAAAACACTTATACCACAAGGTACAGCTTCTAGGGAAGAAGCAGCAGCAATGATATATAAGTATTTCCTATCACTAAAAAATAGCTAATTAAAAAAATCAGAAAGGAAATAGAATGAAAATATTACATTTATCAGATTTACATATAGGAAAAATAATATATGAGCAATCACTTTTAGAAGATCAAGAATACATGTTAAAACAAATAGAAAAAATAATAGAAAAAGAGAAAATAGAAGCGGTATTAATTTCAGGAGACATATATGACAGAAGTATACCTCCAGCAGATGCAGTAGACATTTTAAACAAATTTTTAAATACCTTAATAAAAATATTAAAAGTAAAAGTATTTATAATATCAGGAAATCACGACTCAAAAGAAAGATTAAACTTTGGAAGTCAAATATTCGAAAATGATGGATTATATATACAAACAACATATACTGGGAAGATAAGAAAAGTAGAATTAACAGAAAAAATCAACATATATATGTTACCATTTATAAAACCAATAGAAGTCAAACAATATTTTGAAAACACAAAAATAGAAACATATAATGATGCAATAAAACAAATAATATCAAAAGAAAAAATAGATAAAAACAAAATAAACATATTAATGGCACATCAATTTGTAACAAGTGGAACAATCAATCCAGAAACATCTGAATCAGAAACAATAAATATAGGAGGAATAGATAATGTAGACGCATCAAATTTTTCAGAATTTGATTATGTAGCATTAGGGCATATACATGGACCACAAAAAATAGGAAACGAAAAAATACGCTATTCAGGAACAATGTTAAAATATTCGTTTTCAGAAGTAAATCATCACAAATCAGCTGTTATAATAGAAATAAAAGAAGGAAAATTAGATTATAAACTAAAACCATTAAAACCATTAAGAGATATGAGGAAGATACAAGGACCAATAGAAGAATTAATAAAAGAAGAAAATTATAAAGGAACAAATCAACAAGACTATATAAAAGCAATAATAACAAATGAAGAAGCAATATATGATGCAATAGGCCAAATAAGAAAAATATATCCTAATACATTAAGTTTAGATATATTAAACTCAAAATCATACAATAGTGACACACATATAGAAAACTTTGAGAAAATCAAAGAAAAAAATGAATATGAACTATTTAATGATTTTTATGAATTTCAAAATTCTGTAAAATTAGATGAAGAACAAAGTGAAATTATAAAAAAAGTAATAAAAAAAACAAAAAACCAAAAGTAATACAATCTTATAATATAAAAATAACAAAGAATATTAAACCATTAAAAAAGGAAGGACCTTATATATGAAACCATTAAATTTAAAGATGTCAGCATTTGGACCATATAAAGATGAAGTAGAAATAGACTTCCAAAAGTTAGGTTCAAATAATATATTTTTAATAACAGGAGATACAGGAGCAGGAAAAACAACAATATTTGATGCTGTATCATACGCATTATTCAATGAAGTAAGTGGCTCAAATAGACCTATAACATCATTAAGAAGTAAATTTGCAACAACAGAAGATACATATATAGAATTAATATTTGAACATAAAGGAAAAGAATACAAAATAAAAAGAGTTCCAGAATATGAAAGAACAAAGAAAACAGGAGAGGGAACAACAAAAAACATAGCAGATGCGTATTTAGAATACGAAGACAAAATAATAACAGGAATAAAAAATGTAAATGATAAGATAATAGAATTACTAGGAATAAATGCAAAACAATTTAAACAAATATCAATGTTAGCACAAGGAGAATTTATAAAAATATTATTTGCAGAAAGTAAAGACAGAACAGAAATATTTAGAAAAATTTTTGAAACAAATATATATGAACAAATATCAAACAATCTAAGTATATTAGCAACAGAAACAAAAAAAGATGTAGAAAGACTAAAAACTATATTTCAAACAAATACAGATAATATAAAATGGGAAGAAAAACCAACAGCACTTGAATTAATTGATTTAAAGAAAATAACTAAACTAGATATAGACGAAATATTACTTTTAATAGAAAAAGAAATTCAAACCAATAAAGAACAAATAAAACAAGAAGAAAAAGAAAATGAAAAGTCAAAAAAAGAAATTGAAAAATTAAAAGAAAAAATAAATAAAGCAAAAGAACAAAACGAAAAAATACTAAAATATCAAACTTATACAGAAGAGGACAAAAAATTAAAAGAAAAATCAAAAGAAATAAGAGAAAAAGAAACAAAAATACAAATAAGCCAAAAGGCATTGCAAAAAATACTGCCAAAACAAGAAATGTTAAGTGAAAAACTAAAAGAATTAAAATCAAATACAGATAAAAAGCAAAATATAGAAAAAGACATCAAAGAAGGAGAGAAAATAGAAGAGAAAAACAAAATCAAATTACTAAAAATAAATGAGTTAAAAGAAATATTAGACACTTACAAAAAAGCAAAAGAAAAAAGTAATAATTTAGAAGAAATATTTTTATTAATAACACGGAATAACACAAGAACAAAAAGAAAAAGAACAACTAGTAAAAAAATATAATAAATTAAACAAACAATACATAGAAAAAGAAAATCAATATAATGAAGAAGAAGACAAGTTTTTTAGAGAACAAGCTGGAATTATAGCCAAAAGACTTGAAGAAGGTAAGCCATGTCCAGTATGTGGAAGTATAGAACATCCAAATAAAGCAATAAAAAGTGAAGACGTGTTATCAGAAGATGAATTAAAACAGCTAGAAGCGGAAAAAAACCAATTAGAAAACAAACAAAATACAATTAAAAATGAGATAATATCATTAAATGCAAAAATAGAAGCAACAATAAAAACAATACCAGAAAGTAATAAAAATAACTTCAACTTAGAAAAATTTATAGAAAATATAAATCAAACAAAAAATATCCAAGAAATAGAAATAAGTAAGATAAAAGATCAATTTAAAAACAACTGTTCTATATTAACGAAAAAACAAGAAAACATAGATGAAATCGATTTCGAACAATTTAAACAAACTATAGAAAAACAAATTAATAAAGAAAATAACATATTACTTGAAAATAAAGTAAAGCTAAAAGAATGTATATCTATTATAGAATTACAAAAAAAGTCTTTAGAAATTTTACAAAAAGAATATATAAATACAATTAAAGAATTAGGGTTTGAAAATGAAAATCAATATAAAGAACAAATATTAAAAGAAGCGGATATAAAGAAAATTAAACAAGAAATTGAGCAATACAAAGAAAAAGTAACCACTATAAAAACAAGAATAGAAGATGTAAAAAAAGAAATAAAGGAAAAAGATATAATAGATATAACACTAGATATTGAAAATTTAGAACGACTTTCACAAAATCAAAAAGAAAAAGAGCAACAAATAAATAATAAAAAAGCCACAATAAACTTTAATAAAGACACTAATAAAAAATTAAAAGAAACAGGCATAGAATTAGATAGTAAAATGAATAAAATGGCTAAAATCGAAGAATTATCAAAAATAGCCAATGGAACAGCAAATAGAAAAACAAAAATAACATTTGAACAATATGTACAAGCAACCTATTTTGATTTAGTTATAAGTGAAGCAAACAAAAGATTGCTAAAAATGACAGATAATAGATATCTTTTAATAAGAAAGAAAAAAGCAGACAAAATTTCAGAAAAAATAGGACTAGACTTAAATGTTATAGATAATTATAATGGGCAAGAAAGGGATGTAAAATCTTTATCAGGAGGAGAAGCTTTTAAAGCAGCATTATCATTAGCATTGGGATTATCAGATGTAATACAAAGTTATTCAGGAGGAGTTTTAATAGACACTCTATTTATAGATGAAGGTTTTGGAACATTAGATTCAGAATCAAGAGAACAAGCAATAAATACACTTATGAGTTTAGCAGAAAATAACAAATTGATTGGAATAATAAGTCATGTTGAAGAATTACAAGAACGAATAGATAAAAAAATCATTGTAGAAAAAGGTCAAAATGGAAGTAATATAAAGCAAGAATAGAAAAATAATAAAATTAAGTAAAATTGAAACTTTTTAAATTTTCATCTGTTTGTATACATGAAAGCAGGGTAAGATATGGAAAAAGATTTAGATATAAAATTATATAATGAATATTTAGACGGAGAAAAAGGAGCTTTTGAATTGCTATACAACAAGTATAAAGATAAAATACAGTACTTTGTTTATAATATAGTAAAAGACTACCAAAAAGCAGAAGACATTACTCAAGATGTATTTGTTTATATTATGCAAAACAAAATTAAAGATGGTTATAGTTTTAAATATTATATATATTTAGTTGCTAAAAGTAGAGCATATAATCAAATAAATATGGAAAAAAGAAGAACTGAAATAAACGAAAAATATATTGTGAATGAAAGTATTAAAATAGAACAAGATGTAGCCGAAATTATAACAAAAAATGAAAAAAGACAAGCAATAATTACGGCAATAAATATGTTAGACGATAGATATAAAAATGCAATGTATTTAGTCAAAATTGAAGAATTAACATATCAAGAAACATCACAAATACTTGGCGAGTCAATTCAAAATGTAAAAAATCTTATCCATAGAGGCAAAAAAGAACTACGAAAAATTTTAATAAGGAAAGGATTTGATGAAATGAATAAGGTTTCAAAAGTAATTATAATAATGTTATGCATAAGTGTTTTACTTGCAGGTGGAGTATATGCTACAATGAAAATTATTGAAGGTTTTACAGGAAAAGCACAAATAACACCGACATATACAAGTAAATTATCGACAATAGATAGTAATAAGGTGTGGGTAGGTACTTTTAATTTGGTATGGAATGATTTTATGAATGATGTTATAAAAGGAAAAGTTGAATTTGAAGATGGAGAATCAGAACTAGCAAATGAACTAAACAAACAAAGTTTTACAGCTGATCAATTATCAGAAAACTCATATTTTAAGATACAAGGACAGGCAAATGGTGAAGACTTAAAAAATAAAATTCAAAATGGAATAAAACAAAAATTTAATGAGAACAGCCAATTAATAGATAGAATTGATTGGAATGATTCAAATGGATATGTATTATATGCAATGTTGAAAAAAGAATTTAATTTTTTAGAACCATTTTCAACAGCAATGGGAAGTATGAATTTTAATAATTCAGAAACTAGAATAAAATGTTTTGGAGTAGATAGCAGTAATAATCCTATTGCAAGTAAAAATGTAGAAATATTGTTTTATAATTCTGAAGATGATTTTGCTATTAAATTGAAAACAAAAGAAGGAGAAGAAGTAATTTTATATAAAACAACAGGGGAGAATAAATCATTTGAAGGAAATTATGAAGAAATAAAAAAGAAACAAAGAAGCTATTCTGGAAAAACAACATTTGAAAAAGAAGATATGTTAAGAGTACCATTTATAAAAGTAAATGATGAAATTAACTATGATGAATTATGTGGAAGAGAGATAAAAAATAGCAAATATTATATAAAACAGGCATTACAAACAATAGATTTTGAATTAAATAATGTAGGTGGAAGTGTAAAAAGTGAGGCAGTTATAGATGCTACAATGAAAGACTTGGGAGATAAATCAAGAAAAATGATATTTGACAGTAATTTCATATTGTACTTAAAGGAAGAAAATAAGGATCAACCATATTTGGCATTAAAAGTAGATAATACAGATGTATTAGTATCAGTTAATGTAGATGAATGCAAGGATTAGAAAAAGAATTTTATATAAAATCTTCAGCAACTTCTAGTGAAGAAATAGGAAATGATATTCATTATGGTACTTGTGATAAACTAATACAAAATGGAATCTCTTTTACAAAAAGAAAAGCATATTTGACAATTGGCTCTGTACGAGCATTAGATATAAGAGTTATATTTGAAGATACAGAAATTTTATATGAGGGTGCAGTGGAAGATGCTCCGGAAGAAATCAAAAGATTAAGGTATTCTAAAGTTAAAAATTAAAAACTTTTTAGGAGAAATTTGGTGAATAAAGAAGAAATAATAAAGTATAGTTTAACATTAGAAAATACATATAAGGATTGCCCTTTTCCTGATGATTTTGAATCTGTAACAATGAAACATTTGAAAAATAAAAAGTGGTTTGCTTTAA
>MNRQ01000036.1:44907-48839 GCA_001916035.1 Clostridium sp. 27_14
TGCTTATCACATGAATAAGGAACATTGGAATACAATTATTGTAGATGAAAAAGTGGACAATAATTTAGTAAAAGAATTGATAGAACAAAGTTATCAATTAACGAAATAAAGTTAAATGCAAATAGTAAGTTGTAGAGGAGATAATATGTTAAAGACAATAGGTTTAAGATTTAGATAAGTACAATTATAATGTTTATATTTCCACTATTATATGGGATAGTGTCAGCAGAGATGTTTGTTTTTTCAAAAAGTGTTTGGATGTCAACAGGATTTCATTGGTTATGGAATTATAGTATAACAAAGTGTATTTATGAAAAATGGTAACTTAGATTTAATATATATTTGGATTATTGTTGAAATGATTATTTTGATACCACTATTATATTGTGCATTTAAAAAAATAGGACTAGATTATAATACAGAAAAAGAGTAATGAATTACAATCTGTTTGGTTGGAGGAAAAAGATATGAAAAAAGGGAAAATGATTTTAATAATTATTTTGTTGGTGTGTGTAGGTGTATTTTTAATTTTATTCTAACATCAAAAATGTTAAATAAAAAAAGCAAATTTTATTATTTACTTATTATAATGATTATGATATAGTAGCAGTAAGGAGGAGAAAACTATGAAGAAACAATGGATAATGTGGGTGGCAGTTGTGGTTGTTGTAATTGCCGTGATTGGAGTGGTTGCTATTAGTGGAAAAAATGGAGGAACTACGGCAACGAAAATTAACATGAAAAAAATGTTCGATACTATTTATGCTGATTTAAAGGATCAATTACCAGATAGCTTAACAACACAAGAAATTGATGTCAAAGATAGTGAACAAGTTGCAGAATATACTGGACTTATTTCAACAAAAAATGTTGAGAAGTTACTAGTTTCAGAACCTATGATAAGTTCGCAAGCATATTCAGCTGTTGCTTTAAAAGTAAAAGCAGGAGCAGATATTGAAGGTATTAAACAAGAAATGCTAGATAACTTAAATATGAACAAATGGATATGTGTTTCAGCAGAAAAATTATATATAACTAGTTATAATAACATAATATTTGCTGTAATGTCTGATGAGGATTGGGCAAAACCTGTTTATGAGGGCTTTAAAAAATATGTAAACAATAAAAATGGAAAAGAGCTAGAAAAAACAGCAGAAGAAGATATTGAACTTCCAGACGAAATGTTAATAGTAGAATAATTACAGTAAAAAGCTTCTTATAAAGAAGCTTTTTTACATATAGGAGGTAAATATGCTATTTATAAGTATTAGCTTTTTGTATTATTTCTTACCAATTGTTATAATTTTATATTTTATTGTACCAAAGAAATTTAAAAACTTTATTCTTTTTTTATCTTCAATATTTTTTTACTTTTGTGGAGAACCAATATATACCTTTTTGATGATTGGTGAAATTTTTATAGCCTATGTGGGAGCTAGGTATTTAGAAAAATATAGGAAAAAGAGTATTCTTGTTTCTTTGTTAGCTATACATATAGGTGCATTGGGACTGTTTAAATATTCTGATTTTACAATAAACAATATAAATCAAATTTTTGGAAGTAAAATTCCATTATTAAAATTAGCACTACCAATAGGAATTTCGTTTTACACCTTTCAAATTATAAGTTATGTAGTTGATGTATACAGAGGAAAAGTAAAAGCACAGAAAAGCTTTTTGAAACTAGCAACATATGTATCATTATTCCCTCAACTAATTGCAGGACCTATTGTTAGATACGAAACTATTGAGAAGGAACTAGATAGTAGGACAAGCAATTTCGAAAATTTTGCATATGGTGTAAGAAGATTTGTCATAGGACTTGGAAAAAAAGTGCTAATAGCAAATATGTTAGGCGAATTATGTGATGTATTTTCTACCACAAACGAAAAAAGCATTCTATTTTATTGGATATTTGCAATAAGCTATTCGCTTCAAATATACTTTGATTTTTCGGCATATTCAGATATGGCAATTGGTTTAGGACGTATGTTTGGATTTCACTTTTTAGAAAATTTCAATTATCCATATATTTCAAAAAGCATAACTGAATTTTGGAGAAGATGGCATATGTCTTTAAGCTCGTGGTTTAGAGATTATGTATATATTCCACTTGGTGGAAACAGGAAGGAAACTATAATTTTAGTAAGAAATATTTTTATAGTTTGGGCTCTAACAGGAATTTGGCATGGTGCAAATTGGACTTTCGTAATATGGGGATTAATGTTTGGAATAATGCTTATAATAGAAAAATTATTTTTGACAAAACATTTAGAGAAAATGCCTTCGATTTTACAAAGGATTTATGTTTTATTTACAGTAATGATAAGTTTTATAATATTTAATGCAAATAGTATAGGGGAGGCGTGGAATAATATTATAGGCCTATTTGGAGCAAATGGAGAAAGCTTAATAAATGCAAGTACAGTATATTATTTAAAAAGTTATTTGGTGGTATTAGTAATAGCGATAATTGGAAGCACACCATTACTAAAAAACATAATAGAAAAACTAAAAACAAAAACTAATGCAAATAAAATAATAAATTTGTTAGAGCCAATAGCAATGGCTTCAATATTGATTATAGTTACCGCATATTTGGTAGATAATTCATATAATCCATTTCTATATTTTAGGTTTTAAGGAGGCAATATGAACGATAAATTAAAAAATGTTGTAGTTACAATAGCATTTGTATTTATAATTGTAATTTTTTTCATAGCAAATATAATAAAAAAAGATGACACAATTTCTATTGCTGAAAGAAGAAAATTGGAACAATTTCCTCAAATTTCTGCCAAAACAGTTTTTAATGGTACTTTCTTCAATAAATTTAATAAATACACCACAGACCAATTTGTACAAAGAGAAGAATTTAGAAAGCTTAAAATAAATGCAGAATTTAATTTGCTTAGAAAAAGTGATTACAATAATCTTTATCAATATGGAGATTACATAATAAGCCAAACATATCCATTAAATGAGAAATCAGTTTTAAATATCTCAAAAAAAATAAATCAAATATACGAGCAATATTTAACTGATCAAAACAATGTATATTTTACGATAGTTCCAGATAAAAATTATTTTATAAATGATGAAAATTTAAAATTAGATTACAATAAATTAGAAAATTTATTAAGCAGAAATTTATCATTTGCTAAATATATACGAATATTTGATATGTTAGAACTAGAAGATTATTATAAAACAGATACGCATTGGAAACAGGAAAGGTTATTAAAAGTAGCAAAAACTATTGCTGAGAGTATGAATGTGAATTTAGAAAACGAATATAAAGAAAAAACGATTTGCGATTTTCAAGGCACATATTCAGGACAATTGCCAATTTCTACTGCCAAAGACAAAATAAAAATATTAACAAATTCTGAGATAGAAAAAAGCAAAGTATATAATTATGAAACAAAAAAAGAAAATAAGGTATACAATATGGAAAAAATAAATTCACTAGATAAATATGATATATACTTATCTGGTGCTACACCAGTACTGAAAATAGAAAATCCTGAGAATAAAACAGGTAATGAGCTTATAATATTTAGAGATTCTTATGCTAGCAGTTTAGTCCCATTATTTATACCTAAATATAGTAAAATTACTTTAATAGATACAAGATATATTTCACCAAAATTGTTGCCTAATTATGTAGAGTTTAATAATCAAGATATTCTATTTATGTATAGTACGCTTGTAATAAATAATAGTTACTCATTAAAATAGCAAATAAGAGATAACTTTTTGGTCACCTTGTAATTTTATTCTAATATCAAAAAAATATTGACTTTAATTCAATAATGTGATATTTTGCATAAGTAAAAAGTATTAGGAGGTAATAATTATGGAATTAAAAGGATCAAAAACAGAGCAAAATTTAATGACGGCTTTTGCCGGAGAATCTCAGGCAAGAAATA
>MNRQ01000037.1 GCA_001916035.1 Clostridium sp. 27_14
CTTTAATAGAAAAAACATAAAAAAACCTTGTAAATACTGAATTGAATAGGGTTTTATGACAAAAAAGTTTCAAATGTTGCACTAATAAGACTACTAATCGGCAGCTAGGTTTTCTTGAAGATTGGCAATAGGGTCACCTTTGCAAGCTAAACATGTTGCATTAAAAGGAACTCCGGCAGCAGATTGTGGGTATACATCAACACCATGGTCTGTATAGTAAGCACCTAAACCTGCTTTTTCTATTTCTTCTATGGATGCATCTTTTGTTAGTTGATGAACTATTGTTCCTACCATTTCTAAGTGTGCTAATTCTTCGGTGCCAATGTCATTTAAAATAGCTTTGGCTTTTTGATCAGGCATACCAAAACGTTGAGAAAGATAACGCAATGCGGCACCAAGTTCGCCGTCAGGCCCACCATATTGAGAGATAATAACTTTAGCAAGACGAGGATCAGGACATTTAATATTAATAGGATATTGTAAAGTTTTGTTGTAAGTCCACATTAAAAATTCCCCCTTTCCCAAGGCCATGGTTCTTCAAGCCATCTCCATTTATTACAAGGGTATTGAATAGTTAAAGGACCGAAAACCTTTTGATATTTATCTTTACAATCTTTTAAATCTTTGCAATATTTTCTATGCAAGCAAAGAGCTTTTTCATCAGTAGGATGGGTATCTAAATAAAGTGCTAGTTCGGTAACAGCAAATTCTAAAGAACGAATTTGTTCCATCATATCACGTCTAGCATCACAATTAACTCTTCTAGTAGGATCAGAAGAAACCTTTTGAAAATCAACAGCAAGAACAGTACCTTCTTCGACACCACATGTTGAATTATCTGCAACGGCAGAAGGTACATAAGAATTTGTATTATTCATGTTGCAATTACAATTTCTATTTTCATCTAACAACATTTATTGCACCCCTTTCCAATTTCATTTGTTTTTTCAATAAAATTAATTTCTTCCATAGATTGCCCAGGAAAATAAGGACTAACTAGTTCTGGAAAAATTGTTCCCATTTTTAAACCAACACTGGGTTTGAAAGTTTTATCCATATATTGAATAGGAACGTAACTTTGAGCTAACATGGGATTTTCTGGAAAAAGATTGGTTTCTTCATCAAATCCACAATTACAGCTATCATACATGTCATCATTTGAATAAGAGATGACATTATTACATGTATCTTCTAATATGTTTTCTGTATTATTACAATCAGTATCCATATTGTTATTCATACAGCAACAATTTCTAGTTCTTCTAAACATTTTAAATTCCTCCTTTTAATGACATTATATGCAAAAAAAAGTGAAAATGAGACTTTAATTTTTTTAAAATGAAAAAAATTATAAAAAACATGGTAAATTAAAAAAATATATGATATACTAAGTACGGTTATATAAAAGACTTAGTATGGAGGGAATGATATAAAATGAAGCATGCAAAAGAAGCAAAAAATATAAAAGACACGAAAAGGTTAAAAAGAAAGAATTTTATTTTTATAATAATAGGTGTAATATTGTTAGGGATAATTGCTTGTGTAGCAAATAATTATATAATAGTTGGAAAAAATAAAATGACAAATTTAGTAATAAATAATAGAAATGTAACAGAAAATTTAAAAAAGGATATATTGATAGAAAATGGGGAAATATATATTTCAAAGCAGGACTTAGGAAATTTCTTTGATAAATATATATATGAAGATCAGGAGACAGAGCAAGTTATAACAACGTATAATAAAAAAATAGCTGAAATAGGTTTTGATAAAAATGTGGTAACAATAAATGGAGTTGAAAAAACAACTTATGCACATGCAATAAAAAAAGATGATACAGTTTATTTACCAATTTCAGAATTAAAGGATGTATATGATATTGAAATAAATAATATAGAGAGTACAAAAGTTTTAGTTATAGATTCATTAAGTAAAGAACAAAAAAAGGCTGTATTAAATTCAAATCAGTCAGTAAAATCAAGCAAAAAATTTATAGCAAAAACTGTGGATAGAGTGAAAAAAGGTGAATGTGTAATAGTAATATCAAATGAAAATGGATATGCTAAAATAAGAACAGAAGATGGAAAAATTGGATATGTAAAATCAAATAAATTGGTAAATGAAGTTGTTGCAAGACAAGATATGGAAGAAGAAAAACAAATTCAGGGCAAGGTAAATTTAGTTTGGGATTATTATTCACAAGTGGCAACTGCACCAGATAGAACAGATACAAAAATAGATGGTGTGAATGTTGTTTCTCCATCATTCTTTAGTATTGATAAAAATGGAAAATTAGTAGAAAATGTCGGAGAAAGAGGACAAGCGTATTTAGAGTGGGCGCGTAATAATAATTGTAAGATATGGCCAATGGTACAAAATGCTGGTGATAGTACAATGATGGATACAACTTCAAAAATAATGAATAGCTATGAAAAGAGAAAGGTTTTAATAGAATCAATAGTAAATGTTTGTATAAAATATAAATTAGATGGAATAAATATAGATTTTGAAAATATGAGAAAAGATGATAAGGACTTATATTCAAGATTTATTATAGAGTTAGAACCAAGAATGAAAGAATTAGGTTTGGTATTATCAGTTGATGTTACTGCGCCAGATGGAAGTGATACATGGTCATTATGTTTTGATAGACATGTAATAGGAGATGTTGCAGATTATATTATATTTATGGCTTATGATGAATATGGAGAATCAAGCACAAAATCTGGAACAACAGCAGGGTATGATTGGGTTGAACTAGGAATAAAGAAATTTTTGGAAACTGAAGAAGTTGAACCAGAAAAATTAGTATTAGCAGTTCCTTTATATACAAGATTATGGACAGAGGATAGTACAGGAAAAGTAATAAAAAAATCAGTTGTTTCTATGAAAGATATAGATAAAACAATTCCATCAGATGTTGAACGAAAATGGGATGATAAATTAAAGCAATATTATGTAGAATATAATGATGGTAATAATTTGAAAAAAATGTGGATTGAAGATATAAAATCTTTAAAAGAAAAGGTTAGTTTGATTACTAATTATAAATTAGGCGGAGTGGCATCATGGGAAAAAGGTATGGAAACAGATGAAGTTTGGGAATTGTTTAAAGAGGCTTTAAAATAGATATATAATAATCACTAAGTTACAGTTGGAGGTTTTAGGCATATGCAAAATAAGAATGTATACTATACAACAGACAAATATAATGATTTAAAAGATGAAGAAATTATAGTAGAAATACAAAATGGGAATGAGCAAGCATTAACATATTTATTAAATAAGTATAAGCCATTGGTAAATAATAAAGTAGGAAAGTATTTTATTATAGGAGCTGAAAAAGAAGATATTGTTCAAGAGGGAATGATAGGTTTATATAAAGCAATTAAAAGTTTTGATGTTGAAAAACAAAATAAATTTAAAACTTTTGCTAATATATGTATAGAAAGACAATTGATAACAGCAATAAAGACATCAACAAGACAAAAACATATGCCTTTAAATTCATGTATCTCATTAAATACTTCTGCATATTCAAATGAAGATGATGGGGTGGAATTGTTAGAAACATATAATAATAAAACAATGGAAGATCCTTTGGAAACTATGATGAAAAATGAATATTATAAGGAAATAAAGCAATCAATTACTTCATCACTTAGTAAATTTGAAAGACAGGTCTTAGATAGATTAATATTGGGTGAGAGTTATGAGGTTATTGCTAAAAGATTTGATACACCTGTTAAATCTATTGACAATGCAATACAGAGAATACGAAAAAAAGCAAATAATAAAATTTTATAATAAAATATTATTTACTAAAATAAAATTTATAAATTTATTTTATGGATTTTGTGAAAAATGAGGACTATATAAAGTACTAAATAAGTGCTATTATATAGTCCATTTTTGAAATTCGTTTTGGGGCCTTTAACGGGAATTGAACCCGTGACCTCAGCCTTACCAAGGCTGTACTCTACCAACTGAGCTATAAAGGCATAGTATAATTTTAAGTTTTTTGTGATTTTTTGTTCTGTTTCCAAAAATAAAGGTGTTTTTTGAGTCCGTCTCCGAAAACATCTTCATTATAACTTAAAAAATAAAAAATGTAAATAAAATTTATTGACTTTTATAAAAAAAAGTATTAAAATAATTTTGTGAAGTTACATAATTTAAAAGTAATTAAAAATAATTAAAAGTAATGAGAGAAGAGTAAAATATGTACCACTTGAAGAGAGGATTGGCCAGAGGCTGTAAGCTAATCTAAGAAGGAATATTTGAAAACTAACTCTTTAAACTTCTAGTGAATAAGCTAGACGGATAAGATACGTTATAATCTTATGAATTAAGAAAAAATAAAGGATGGAACCGTGTATATGCACTCCTATTAGTTGTTTTGAACTAAACTAATAGGGGTGTTTTTGACGTAAACCCTAAGAAAGGAATGGTAAGTATGGTAAAAATTGCATTGAAAGATGGCTCTAAAATAGAGGTAGAGCAAGGTACTGCAATATTAGATGTAGCAAAAAAAATAAGTGAAGGTTTGGCAAGGGTAGCAACATGTGGAGAAGTAAATGGAGAAATAAAAGATTTGCGTTATGAAATTCAAGAAGATAGTAATTTAGTTATACATACTTTTAATGAAGAAGATTTAGATGGTAAAAAAGCATATTGGCATACAACATCACATATTATGGCACAGGCTGTTCAAAGATTATTTCCAAATGTGAAATTTGCAATAGGGCCAAGTATAAATGATGGCTTTTATTATGATTTTGATGTAGAAAAGCCATTTACAGATGAGGATAAAGCAAAAATAGAAGATGAAATGAAAAAAATAATAAAAGAAGATATAAAAATAGAAAGATTTTCTTTATCTAAAAAAGAAGCATTGGAATTAATGAAGGAACAACCATATAAGCAAGAATTGATAAATGAATTATCAGAGGGTGAAGAAATTAGTTTTTATAAACAAGGTGATTTTACTGATTTATGTGCAGGACCACATTTAATGAGTACAGGAAAAGTAAAATCAATTAAAATATTATCATCATCAGGTGCATATTGGAGAGGTGATGAACATAATAAGATGTTACAAAGAATTTATGCAATATCATTCCCTAAAGCATCAATGATGGAAGAGTATATGGTAAAATTAGAAGATGCAAAAAATAGAGATCATAGAAAAATTGGAAAAGAATTAGAATTGTTCATGACACATGAACTTGTTGGTTCAGCATTGCCAATGTATTTGCCAAATGGTGCAACAGTAAGGAGAATATTAGAAAGATATATTCAAGATAAAGAAATAGCAATGGGGTATAAACATGTGTACACACCATCTATGGCAAATGTTGCATTATATAAAACGAGTGGACATTGGGATCACTACAAAGAAGATATGTTCCCAGTGATGAAAATGGATAATGAGGAGATGGTATTAAGACCTATGAATTGTCCACATCATATGTTGATTTATAAAAATAAAATGCATTCTTATAGAGATTTACCTATAAGAATAGGTGAACTTGCACATGATTTTAGATATGAAAATTCTGGGGCGGTTTGTGGACTAGAAAGAGTTCGTGAGATGTGCCAAAATGATGCGCATTTATTTGTAAGACCAGACCAAATAAAAGAAGAATTTGGAAAAGTTGTACAATTAATATTGTCAGTATATAAAGATTTTGGATTTAAAGATTATAGTTTTAGATTATCTTTAAGAGATAAAAATAATAAAGAAAAATATTTTGATGATGATGATATGTGGGAAACAGCAGAGAGTCAATTAAGAGAAATTTTGACAGAATTAAATTTGAATTTCTATGAAGCAGAAGGGGAAGCAGCTTTTTATGGTCCTAAATTGGATGTTCAAATAAAAACAGCTGTAGGACATGATGTAACAATATCAACATGTCAATTAGATTTCTTGTTACCACAAAAATTCAAACTAGAATATATAGGAAAAGATGGAGAAGCACATAGACCTGTTGTAATTCATAGAGCAATTTTGGGAACTTTTGATAGATTTTTAGCATTTTTGATAGAGGAGACAAAAGGTGCATTTCCATTATGGTTAGCACCTGTTCAAGTAAAAGTATTACCTATAAGTGAAAAACATGTTGAATATGCAAATAAGATTTATGAAGAAATGTTTAAATTGGGAATTAGAGTTGAAGTAGATGCTGATAATGAGAAAATAGGATACAGAATAAGAAAAGCACAATTGGAAAAAGTTCCATATATGCTAGTTGTTGGTGATAAGGAACAAGAAACCAATATGGTTGCGGTTAGATCAAGAGAAGATGGAGATATTGGAACAAAAACTATTGAAGAATTTATAAAAGAAGTTCAAGAAGAAAAAGAAAGAAGAGATAAATAGTTAGAAAAAATTGAAAAAATGACTTTTCAAATATAATGTATAAAGTTTCAATTTTGAAAGAAAGGAAAGATAAAAAATGAAGTTAGGAATTGTGGGATTGCCGAATGTAGGAAAAAGTACTTTATTTAATAGTATAACAAAAGCAGGAGCGGAATGTGCTAATTATCCATTTTGTACAATAGAACCAAATGTAGGAGTAGTGGCAGTGCCTGATGATAGATTGGATAAATTGACAGAAATGTATAAACCAGAAAAAACAACTCATGCTATAATAGAATTTGTTGATATAGCAGGATTGGTAAAGGGTGCAAGTAAAGGAGAAGGTTTAGGAAATAAATTTTTGTCACATATAAGAGAAACTGATGCAATAGTAGAAGTTGTAAGATGTTTTGAAAACTCAAATGTTGTGCATGTTGATGGAAGTATAAATCCAATCAGAGATATTGAAACAATAAATTTGGAATTGATATTTGCAGATATTGAAACTGTAAATAAAAGAATTGATAAAGCAAAGAAAAACTTAAAGGCTGATAAAAAATATCAAGTAGAAATTGATTTATTGGAAAGAATATTGGAAACATTGGAAAGTGGAAAATCTGCTAGGACATTAGATTTTAATGATGAAGAACAGTCAATGGTAAAAGAAATGTTTTTATTGACAACTAAACCAATATTGTATGTTGCAAATGTTTCTGAGGAACAATTGGAAAATGCAGAACAGGATGAAAATGTACAAAAAGTAAAACAGTATGCAGCAGAAGAAGGAGCAGAGGTTGTTCCATTATGTGTAAAGATGGAAGAAGAGCTTTCTGGTCTTGATGATGAGGATAAAAAAGAAATGCTAGCAATGTATAATTTGGATGAATCTGGTTTAGATAAAGTTGTAAAGAAAAGCTATGATTTATTAGGATTGATGTCTTTTTTAACGGCAGGGGAACCAGAGGTTAGAGCTTGGACTATAAAAAAGGGAACAAAGGCACCGGAAGCGGCTGGTAAGATACATTCTGATATACAAAGGGGGTTTATAAAAGCAGAAGTTGTATCTTATGATGATTTAATAAAAGAAGGCTCAATGGTTGCTGCAAAAGAAAGAGGACTAGTTAGATCAGAAGGAAAAGAATATGTTATGCAAGATGGTGATATTGTATTATTCAAATTTAATGTAAGTAAATAAACATTGCATAATGATGAATTTGTGAATTTTTACTTAAAAATACTAAAAAATGTAATAAAAGCGTAAATTTTTTGAAATATAAATGTAATATAAAAAAGCAAAAAAATGCTTGACATATTTTAAGATAGAGTTTAAAATAATAATAGATTAACAAATGCAAAAGATTAATGTGTATTTGTCTTGCAAATATTTTTAAAGTATGGTATAATTAGAGATGTTTGTAGAATACTAATAAAAAACATATTAAAGGAGAGAAATTGATTATGGAAAATTCAAAATTTGTAAAAATAATTTTAGCAATATTAACAGGAGTTATGTTAGTAGCAATTGGAGTAAGTGGAACAAATTATGTATCAGCAGCAGATGGTAATGGAACAAATTATGCAGATTTAGGAGCAGTTTTAAATGGAACAAATAATACAACAACTAATAATGCTACAGCAAATAATACAACTTCTAATTCAACAGCAAATGGAACAAATTCTTCTAATAGTACATCTAATACGTTAAATACAAGTGCATTAAGAAATACTATTAATACAGTCAATACAGTAACTACAACTAATACTACAACTTTACCAAAAACAGGTATAGCAAATTCAACACCAGTAGTTATTTTAATAGCTATTTTTGGAATATCAGCAGTATATGCATATAAAAAAATAAGAGATTATAAAAGCCTTTAATAAATGAATAATCCTAGCAAAATTTATTGCTGGGATTTTTTTATAAGAAAATTCTTCGAACTTCCTATAATATAAAAAATAACAAGGCTGTGATATTTGCAAAGCAAATTTCGTGCACGAACAAAGAAGTGGACTTTAAAATGTTTTAAATAGTGCAAATGTTATTAATGTTCGCTTTTATTCTAGAGTGATTATATTATAAATTATTCATAAATCTTTTAGTATTACTATTGAAAAAATATGTGAAATATGATAATCTTTTATAAAATACAGGAAATTACTGTGTTGTTATCTTTTTTTTCACTAAATAGTGAGAGAAAAAATTTCTCTAGCTTTTAGTTTTACATATAGTAACCTATTAACCAAAAAGCGATAAGGAGGAAAAATTATGGAGGACAAAATGTTTGAAAAAGTTCTAGTGCGAGAGGCTAAAGAGAAGTATCCTGGACGGAATGTAATTATTGAAAGAAGAGGGTGTGGATTTACTTTTTATCAGCCTGATACTATTGAATGTAATATGTACCTGTTAGAAGGAAGGTATTCATATGATGAAGTTCTAAAACTTAATGCTTTAACAAACCATAGTGTAGATTTTGGACATTGTTCTGAGCTTGGACCAATTGCTTTAATAGGGAATATTCATACAGCTTATACTAAGAGAAATGGATATTTTAGATATAAAGTACAAGAATATGGAACATATTATGATAATACTAGTGAGTACTATTTTTATGCTTATACTGATGAAGAAGCAAAAAAAATAGAAAACTATATTGTATATGGCGGCAGCATGAATGGATTTAAAGAAGTTGCAGCAGTGGCTCCTATAAGCAAAATGTCATACTGTTTGGATTCGAGGTTTGAAGCTAAAGAGACCCATTTACCCAGAGTATTTGATATGGATTGTAAGTTAAAAGGGGTTTATACTTATGATGAGGCTAAAAAACTTTTTTTTCAGACAGAGAATGAAGAAGATTGGCTAATAATAGATCCTACGATTGCTTTTGCAACTATTGGAGATGGTCAACATGTAGGAATCATTAATATTATGTCTTGGGAAAAACAGAATGTATGTGGCTTTAGAGATGTTTGGGAATATGGAGCAGAAGAACCTGAAGTTCAAACAATTAGTTTTCTTACTGATGATGAAGCATGTAAAATAAAAGATTTTATATTGTATGTTTACAATTATAGTTCTTCAGGAATAGGTAGAGAAAAATATCAAGTTGAAAAATATGATCGAACACTTGATAAGAGATTTAACTTTAAATTACCTGATGGAAGAGATTATCGTTTGATTGAGCATATAGAATTATTCAAATAATAAGAAACAAGTGGATTGCAGATATATAATGCAATCCACTTGTTTGATGTAATGTAAATTTTATAATATACAATGGATTTAAAGTATATAGCTATGATGAAAAAATCATTTTACTTTTTTAAAAAAATAAAAAATTTAGATATATTGACAATATTTATAAAATATGAAAGAATACTATTATAGTTTGAATTGCTATAAAAAATAGGAAAGGAATGGTATTTAAGATGGAGAGAAAAAGAGGATTTGAAATAGCAAAAGGATTTGAGGATAAAAAAATTAATTTACCAATAAGGAAAACAAAATATTCAGCTGGCTACGATGTGGAAGCAGCAGAAGATACTGTTATACCAAGCTTTAAAAAAGGAATGGCACCAACTTTGATAAAAACAGGAATAAAAGCATATATGCAAGATGATGAAATGTTAGCATTATATAATAGGAGTTCAAATCCAAAAAAGAAAGGACTAATATTAGCTAATAGTGTTGGAATAATTGATAAAGATTATTATGGAAATGAAGACAATGATGGCCATATAATGTTTGCTTTTTATAATATAAAAGAAGAGGATGTTACTATAAAAAAAGGAGAATGTATAGGACAAGCAATTTTCCAAAAATATCTTTTAACAGATGATGATAATGCAGAAGGGATTAGAGAAGGTGGATTTGGTTCAACAAGTAAATAATAGATTTAATAATGTAACAAATTATTATAATAATTTAAATTAAACAAATAATTTTTATGGTTAAAGAGTGAATTTACATAAGTAAAAGTTTACGTAAAATTCGCATAAAAATGATAAAAATTTCTGCTTAAATACTTTGACTTTTTTGGAAAAATGTAGTATAATAAATATGGTTAAAAAATCCAATAAAGTTATATCATATAGACATAACTTTATAATATTTTTTTGCTGAAAAATACTGAAAGGAGTGACTTACATGTTTAATGTAGGAGACAAAATAGTGTATCCAATTAAAGTAATGATACCAACAGCTAAGGCAGAGGCAGTAGGAGTAAGAAATGTTATAGATAAACAATCAGCAGAAAAAGTAATTGGTATATTAGAACAAGATGAAACTTTAATGGATAAAAATTGGAATAAACGTTATAGAGATAATATGGAAAAAATGAAAAGCGGAGACATTTATCAAGTTGCTGATGTTGTAAGAAATTTAAGTTTTAAACAAAAAGAAAAAGGTCTTTCTACAGGCGAGAAAAAAATGTTAAATAATGCTAAGCAAATTTTAGTTAGTGAATTAGTTTTAGCAGAACATGCTACTGAAGATGAAGTAGAAAAATTAGTTGATAGTAAAATAAATACATCTTTTATGACTTTTAGAGCAGATGAATTGAACCATGATAATAATATTGTAAATAAATTTATACCTTTTAATAATGATGTAGATTCAGCTAATTAATGTATAGTGAGTTATAATTATTAAAGAGGTTAGGGCATAGAAATCTAAATTTGTTTTTTATAAAATTTAGGTTTTTATGCATTGTTAGTTTGTTACTTAAGTTGTTTTATATAGTATTAAAAAAATACTTAATTCAAAAAATTAAAAAATTTCGAAAATTTGTATTGACAAATTTTTGATTTAATATTATAATACTAATTGTCGTTAGGATATAACCAATTCTAAATATATGCAGATGTGGCGGAATTGGTAGACGCACAGGACTTAAAATCCTGCGGTTGAATAAACCGTGCCGGTTCGATTCCGGCCATCTGCACCAATGACGTTTCTGTTCGAACTAAATTGAACAGATAGATATGAAAATCAATCAGTAAAATGGTTGATTTTTTCTTTTGCAAAAAATCATCCTAAAACTATAAAGAAGAGATGGTGTTAAAAATGAAGATAATTAAGCAAGAACTAGAATTTGAGGAATGTCTAAAACAACGACTTGAATTTATATGTGAGTTTTCAAAAGTTATTCCTACTTTTATAAATGGCCGTATTAGAAAATTAGAGAAAACTAATCTTACATATATTGAGCCACATAGAGTGATTATTAAAAACATTACTTTTTTAGTGTTTAATTACTCTAATGATGTGTATATTTCTAACTTAACTAAAAAGATTAAGTTATCAGAGTTAGAAGAATATTTGAAAAATATATAATTTGAAATATTTGACATTTCTTAAAATCGTAGTATTATAGGTTTACAATAGATATGACTGTGGAAAAATCTAATATGTTTACAAAATCAACATAATATGGTATAATATATTATGTAATGATATTCATTAAATAAAAATTCAGTTAGGAGGAAATACATTATGATTATCAAGACAAAAAATGGCGACATTCTTAAAGGAAATGAAAAACGGATAGCTTTTGCTGTCAACATCGAAGGAGCGAATGACGCAGGCTTTGCAGGAATGATTTCCAGCAGATTTTGGCCTGAACTGGCTTACATTGGAGAAACTAAGTTAGGTACAGTGTTAACTAAAAAGGTTGATGACATTGAGTTCTTTGCTCTTTGCTGTCATTCCTTGAAGGAAGGCTGGAACAATCAGCAGGAGGTCATTAAGGAGTGCTTTGATGCAATTCCTGGAGACGAACCTGTGGCATCAATCTCAATCGGTACAGGACTTATCGGTGTCCTCAGTGGAGCAAATTTCGATTTGATTAAGGCAGGGATGGAAGCCTCGAAGAAAGAGATAATTCTCTACTAATCCGTAACTGAGAAATGGCAAAAATTGAAAAGCATACAAAAAAGGAGGCACTGTCTCCTTTTTTGTAATTTATATTAAATTTTTTTTACAATTTTATTGCAATTTATAAAAACTGTGATATACTTTAGTAAATTGATTGATATTTGTATCAATCGTTATGAGAGCCGAAAAAAGTTGTAGATAACTACGTCAACGGCACCATAAGAGCACCAAGCCTTTCGTAAGATATGACTTGGTGCTTTTATAATAAAATTGCTAGAATTTTCTAACAAATTTCTAACAATTTGAAATATTTACATTAGTAGATGTATTAGAGTCCAGATCTAATATATCTTTTTTATTGCCATTAAAACTTAATGCATTTTCAATAGCTGTAGCAGATTTGATTTTTGTACTCGAATCTAAATGTGCATATCTTTCTGTTGTTTTAGAACTTGAATGTCCTAACCAATCTTGTATTTCTCTTAAAGATATTCCTTTTTTCAAAAGTAATGTAGCACAACTGTGTCTTAAATCATGAAACCTTATTTTTCTCAAATCATTATTCTTTAAAATTTCTTTAAATTTATGGCTTACATAGTCAGGTTTTCTTAAATTGCCCATTTCATCTATACAAACGAAATCTTTAAATTGTTTATTGTAACTTTCTTTAAATATAGACATATAGTATTCTTGCATTTTTCTAGTATATAGTAAAAGTTCTTCAATTTCTTTAAATAAAGGTAATGTTCTATAACTAGATTTATTTTTTGTCTTTCTTTTAGTAATTGTTTTGGTTTTCGTTTTACTATTTTCGTTTTCATTTGTAGCAGTTACTATTTTATGACTTATTGTAATTGTTTTATTTTCAAAATCTATTGCAGACCACCTAATACCCAAAACTTCACTTCTTCTTAATCCATAAAAAGCAGTTAAATAAACTATTAGTTCTAAAGTAGTGTCTTTTACAACTTTAAATAAATTATTTAATTCTTCTTCATTGTAATAATCAGCAATAAATTGTTCTTGCTGTGGTCGACCAACTTTTATAGCAGGATTATTTGGTATTAAATCTGTTTGTACTGCATAATCTAAAGCCTTTCTAATATTAGCATGATATTTTGTAACAGTAGTACCTTTTAAACCTTGAGAATATAACCAATTATAAAAATCTAAAATATGTACTGGTTTTAAATCTACAAGCATTACAGGATTTTTAGTAAAATATTCTTTTGTTCTGCCTTCAATTTGTCTTTTATAACCTGTATATGTAGATTCTTCAACTTGATGTTTTATCATATCAAGCCATTTAATCATGAAGTCTGAAAATAATATTTGTACTTCTTTGTCTTCTGTTTTTGTAGCTGTAATTGTTTCTAATTATTTATAAATTCATCTCTAATTTGAATAAGTTTCTTTTCAGCTTTTTTCTTACTCTCGTGTTCTTTAATTCCTGTAGATACCCATTTTAACTTTCTTTTGTCATCTACATAGTAAGTTAATACTGTATAAAAAGTCTTATTCTTAATTGTTAAATATGCGGTGACGTTATACATTAAAATCTCCTTTCTTAAATTTAAACAGTATTTTTATTGAGTCAAAAAAGCGATAACATTTATCTTAGGTATTCTGTATAGTTTTCCAACTTTAATTGCTTTAATAGAACCTTTTCGTACTAATTCGTATGCCGTTTGTCTGCCAATATTACCTAGCATTGATTGTAGTCCAGATACATCAACAACATCATGATAATCAGCAAACATTTCTTGAGTATAATTGTTATTTTGCATCGCATTCCTCCTTATCTTTCAAAATCAACATTTTGCATATGATTAGTAGATTATATTTACCCCGTCCCATCTACTTAAGGGAATATTATAGATAGTTTACTTACATAGGAATCTCACCTCTCCGCTATCAGCCGAGCGACTCCTCAACATCATGTTAAGCCAAGCCGAAGTATCATTATTGTGTTCCATAATACTTTCATATAACACTATTTTTTAGTGTGTTTTTCAATGTACTTTTTCTTGTTTGCAATTTTTATTTGTAAAACTATTGTAATAATGATGACATTATAGTATAATAATTATAAGATGTCAATAACAAATTATAAAAAAATAAAAATTGTTAACATTAAATTGGAGGAAATATTGAAATGAAAGCAAATTTACCAGAAAATAAATTTTTTGATAGTTTTTATATTTGGTTTAATAAAGAAAAAAGAGAAGAATATTATTCAACACCTTTATATCTTTATAGTGTAAATAGAAAAGATGATTTTGAAAATAGACTATTAACATTATATTTTGATAAAAGCGAAGTTAAAGGAAGAACTAAAGAAGAACAAGGATTAAAATATCCTGGAAATATGTACTTTCCTTATGTAGAAAGATTTGGAATGTTTTTATTAAGATTTTTAAATGCTAATTTAGAGACATATGAATCAGCTTATGAAACATTCTTCTTTGCATATGGATTTGAGATATTAAAAGATATAGATGAAAACTATACTTTTGAATTAAAAGGAAAATATGAAAACGATGAAGTATATTTAAAAGAGATGGAAATAATATACAATGAATTAAAATATAAGATTCAAGAAATGCAAGAAGAAATGAAAGTATTTGTAAACTATGTATATAATCTCAATGAACAAGAAGAATTAAAAGAATATACACCAAACCAAAGATTTGCAGTATATCTAATTAAACATAAGGGACAAGCATATACCTACAATAAAAATGATAATATTATTCAAGATAGCTATTCAAATAAAAATTTAGAATTATCACATTTGAATGATAAGCAATTATTAGATAGTTTTAAGAATAACACAATGCTTGTTTCAATGATAGATACACATCAAAGCAATGACTTATCTGCTATATGCTATGCAGTATTAGAAGAATTAGTAAAAACATCAAATAATCCAATTAAGAAATGTCAAAACTGTGGAATGTACTTTATTCCAAACTCAAGACTTGATGAGATTTATTGTGATTATCCAAAAGCAAACGGTAAAACTTGTAGAGAACAAGGTGCAGTACAAGCTTATAACGAAAGACTAAAACAAAATAAAGCATTTGCAGAATACAGAAGATTATACCAATTAAAGTCTATGGCTGTTGGTAGAAATAAAGATAATAAACAAATGAAAAAAGATTTTGATAAATGGAAAAAAGATGCTAAGGATAGAGTAAATAAATTGAAACATGGAGTTTTAACAGAAGATGAAGTATATGAGTGGTTAGCAAATAATAAATAGAAGCTGGTGAAAGAATGGATATTGAAGAAATTGCAGTATTAGCAGTTAGAAATGAAATAGTAAAATATAGTGATACATTAGTAGCATATATTGATACAAAAGAAAAAACTCCAATGTGGGATGGATATATATATGTATATAGGCAAAATAGTAAATATAAGGCTAATAATGAATTTGAAGGAAAAATAGGAGTACAAGTCAAAGGGAAAACTGTAAAAAAATTATCGAATGGTAATAGTAAATATTCAATTAAGGTAGACTATTTACGAGCATATCAGAAAGATAAAAAGGGAATATTATTATTTGTTGTAGAAATAATAGATTATGCTCATACCAAATTGTTTTATGCGAATTTATTACCGGTTGATTTAGAAGAAATTTTAAATAAAGTTAAAGAAAATCAAGAAGAAATAAGCATTGATATAAAACCCATAAAGGAAAAAAGTTCATCCTCATTAAAAATGATTTGTTTAAATTTTTTAAAAAATGCAAATGAACAAATAAATATTGCAATAAAAAGTATTGATGAAATTAAAGATATAAAGGAAATCAAGATACCTATAATAGGCGAAGAAAAATATATGGAAGATTATTTATTTAATAATGATATATATTCATATGCTATTGATAAAGAGACTAATGAGAAAATTGCACTTCCTAAATTAAAAGAATTAGAAAAGTTTTCAACCAATAAAGTTAATGTATCTGTAAGTGGTAGAGAATATTATAATAACATCACATTTGTGAAAAATAAAAATGAAGAATATATTATTTATGGAAAGTCTACTAAAATATATTTGAGTGAAAATAAAATAACATTTAAGATTAAAGGTAATGTTTATGAGAGAATCCGTGATATTAACTTTATAGTTAATCTAATTAATAGTAAAGCAATAACAATAGATGGGAAAAATATAGTATTGCCTGTACAAGTGGAAGACAAACAAGAAAAAGAATATATTAGTAATATAAAAAATGACTTAATTAGATTAGAAAAAATAAAATGTCTATTTGATAAATTTAATATTAAATTTAATATAGACTTAGATAATCTAAGTGACAAAGATTGGAGAAATTTAGATTTATTTATACATATAAATGATGGAAAACCGACTAAACAAGTTCAAGAATCTAAATTATATAATATAGAAATAGCAAACTATAAAATAGCGTTTATAGCTTTAGTAGATGAAAATAAAAACATAAAAGTATATAATTATTTTTCTGATTTGAGTAATGTAGTAAAAGTATTTTATTATGATGAAAATGAAAAAGAAATTTTAGTTAGTCCATATATAAATATGAGTAAAAAGAACTTATTAGAATATTCAAATGTTGATATAGATATAATAAAAGAAACATTTAATTCTTTAGATAGTAAAGAAGAAACGATAGAAAGATATAATTTATGGATGCTTGAAGTAATAAAAGCTTATGATGAAAGTAATAATATAAAATTTTTAGAATTAGCAGATTATATAAATGAAAGAATATTAGAACATAGAGATAATGCAGTTGATATTATTAATAAAATGCAAATAGTAAAAAGAAAAAGAGCATTGAATTATAAAGAGAAAGATTTAATTTATGATTTAAAGGATGCAGAAGATGATTTAATAATACAATGTGGAATTGCTATATTGTTAGATAATAAATCTGATTATGAAAGGTTTTTCTCTAAATTATCTGAAAATGAGAAAAATGCTTTTAAAGAATTTCCTATTTACAATTTATTAGATAAGGAGGATATATGAAAAATTTAGAAACAAATCGTATAGAAAATAAAGAACAACTAAATGAAGATTTTGAACAAGAAGTTATTGCCTTTCTTAATTACAAAGAAGGTGGAATAATTTATGTTGGAATAAATAAAAACGGACAAGTTGTTGGAGTTGACAATACTGATTTAACACAACTACAAATAAAAGACAGAATAAAAAATAACATACAACCTTCTACTTTAGGATTATTTGATGTAACTGTGGAAACAATAGACAATAAAGAAGTAATAAAAGTTATAATATCAAGTGGAACTGAAAAACCTTATTATTTAAGAAAAAAAGGAAGAACTCCAGAAGGATGTTATATTAGAGTTGGTAGTAGCAAAGAGCGAATGACAGAAAGAATGATAGATGATATGTATGCTAGAAGAATTAAGAATACATTAAAAGAAATTGATTCCCCTAGACAAGAGTTAACATTTAATCAATTAAAAATTTATTATGAAGAACACGGATTAAAATTAAATGATAACTTTTTACAAAATCTTGATTTACTAACAAGCGAAGGTAAATACAATTATAATGCCTTTTTACTAGCAGATGAAAATACTGTTTCTATAAAACTTGTAAAATATTTAGGAACAAATAAACTTGAATTATTAGAAAATTTAGAGTTTGGAAATCGTTGTTTAATTACTACTACACAAAGAATATTAGACAGACTTAATGTTGAAAATACTACATATGCCAAAATAGAATACTTTGGAAGAAAAGAACAAGAAAAAATTGATAGCAAAGCATTAAAAGAAGCTGTTATAAATGCAATTGTACATAATGATTATTCTTATGGAAATTCTCCAATAATAGAATTGTATTCTGATAGAATTGAAATAACATCTGCAGGTGGTTTGCCACAAGAATTATCACAAGAAGAATTTTTAGAAGGTGTTACTGCACCAAGAAACAAAGAACTTATTAGAGTATTTAAAGATGTAGATTTAATTGAAAATATCGGTTCTGGAGTTTTAAGAATTTTAGATGCTTATGATAAAAGTTGTTTCAAATTTATGGAACATTTCTTGAGAGTTTCTTTTAAATACAAAGAAAATCCATTTGAATATGACTCTAAAAATAAAGTGTCAACAGATGACACAATAAATGACACATTAAACGGCACAATAAAATTAACTAAAAATGAACAACAAATATTAAATTTAATAATAAATAATAATCAAATAAC
>MNRQ01000038.1:0-22796 GCA_001916035.1 Clostridium sp. 27_14
TTGAAGACATAAAAGACATACAAGGTCTAAGAAAATATACAATAGTAGTTGCCACAAATGACATTTATGTAGAAGAAATAGTATAAGGTGTTTTCATACAAAACCAAATAAAAGCTTAATAGTAAAGATACGAAAAATATCTACTGTTAGGCTTTATTTTTAGTTTGTTTCTATATTTTATGGAAAATACTAAAAAGGTACATTTTAAATTATATATTTTTTTATTAAGTTATAAACTTAATAAAAAAATAAAAACGTAGCAAAGCTAATAAAATTAAGAAAAAATGAAAATTTTGTCGAAAAATATTTTTAAAAAATATAAAAAAGATATTGCATTTTTTGTTGGTATATGATATAAAATTGAATATACAATAATTATTAAGTTTATAACTTAATAATTAAAAAAATAATAGTAGGAGGAAAAACAAATGCAAAAAAGAAGTGGAAACACAAGAGGAATCACACTAATAGCACTAGTAATAACAATAATAGTATTACTAATACTAGCAGGTGTAACAATTAATGCTTTAAGTGGAGACAATGGAATATTAAAAAGAGCAACAGAAGCAAAACAAAAAACATCACAAGCACAAAAAGACGAAGAAGATGCATTAGCTACAATGGTGGATGCAATAAATGGGGCAGTACCATCACAAGATGGATATTCTGAATCAAAGAAGGTAAATAGTCCTAAAGTTACAAGAGGAATGATACCAGTAAAATGGGTAAGTAACAATTGGGTAGTATGTTCAGAAGATGATACAGAATGGTATAATTATGGTTCAAAACAATGGGCAAATGTAATGTTAAGTGATGGAACATATAAAGCAGATACAGTAAAAGTAGGACAAGTAGTAGAAGAAAAAGATTTAGGAAGTATGTATGTATGGATACCAAGATATGCATATCAAATAGCAGGAGAAAAGAATATAAAAGTAACATTCTTAAAAGGAAATTCTAATGAAGGTGTAGATGGGGTTAAATATACAACAGATCAAAGTACAGATACAACAAAAACAGCAATAGTACATCCAGGATTTAATTTAGGAGGAACACAATTAAGAGGATTTTGGACAGCAAAATTTGAAGCTAGTGGAACAAATAAAGATGGAAAAGCTGTAGGAAATGCAAGCAGTTCATCAGGATCAGAACAATATGCGCCTGATAGTACAACAATAGCAAAGAGTTTACCAAATAAAATAAGTTGGAGACATGTGTCTATAGGAGAATCAGAAAAACGTAGTATGGATATAGCTACTACAGCAAAATCAAGCTTTGGATTAACAAATGGAACAAGTCATTTGATAAAAAATAGTGAATGGGGAGCAGTTGCTTATTTATGCTATAGTGATTATGGAAGTGTACCAATGACAAATGGAACTGGAACATTAGTTAGCAATAGCCACTGGTATGATTTATATACAGGACAAGGACCAAAATCATCTACAGATGAAGGATATTATAGTTATGATGCATCACATAATTACAGTACATCAAATGGGGTGTTATCAAGTACAACAGGAAATGTAACAGGTATATATGATATGGCAGGAGGAGCATGGGAAAGAGTAGCAGGATATTTGGATAATGGTAATGGAAATTTAGATACTTATGGAAAAAGTGCAGATGAAAGTGTAAAATATTTTGAAAACGGAAAATTAAATTCAGCATATACAAGTATATGGGATTCATATGAAGTAAGTGATGAAGAAAAGAATAATTCAGTTACGTTAACTGATGGAACAACAGTAACAGGATTATGGGATTGGAATAAGAGATCTAGTAATTACCAAGAAGCAAGATTAAAACTTACAAAATATAATTTTGAACAAATGGCTAAACATAAGGGAATAGGAGTAAATGAAGTTTCAAGTAGTTTCTCATTTTATGCACCATATTCACCAGGAACAGCAAATAATTCACAACCATGGGGATGGTTTACAACAGTTGCAGAAGCAACAGCAGGCACACAAAAGTTAGCTACAACGTGGGATAACGACTATGTGCTAATAGGACATTTGGCTATACCGTTTGTCCTACGCGGTGGCGGTTGTAGCGACGGCAGCGGTGCTGGTGTGTTGTTTTCATACTTTACTGGCGGCGACCCTGGCGGCGACGACGGGTTCCGCGCGGTGGTGGTCGTGTAGCACTTTAAAATAGTGACTTAAAACTTAAGCCCCTTTATTCGGCACAAATTAGAATAGCAGATATGATAAAATACGGGAAAGAATATTAAAATGTAAAAACAATTCAAATACTTAGCATATTTGAAATTGAAAATTTTAAATATGCTAAGTAAATTATAAAAAAATGGGTGCGTAGCACCCGAATTTTGAAATAGATTTCATAATAACATTTATATAGATTAGGGATTAAACTGTTTTGGCTAAACCGTTTGTCAAACGCGGTGGCAATTGTAACAACGGCAGCAATGCTGGTGTGTTGTATTCAAACATTACTAACGGCAACCCTAACAACAACAACGGGTTCCGCGCGGTGTTGGTCGTGTAGCACTTCGATACACAAAGAAACATAGAGGTTTCTATCTCAGATGGGCAGAGCTTTACGGAGACTGCCGAGTAGATTTGTATCAAAGAAGTTTAATTCCTTTGGTATAAGCGGAAAATGTTCTTATATCATAAACACATAAACAGTATTCTTTGTTTTAGTAGTAAAATGGCGAAAATCCAAGAATATGCAAATTAAAAATGTGTAGTGTCTACTACACATTTTTAATTAATAAAAGTTAACTTATAGATTATGATTAATATCTGATTCAATTAAATTTATTAATTCTAACTCAACTTTTGAAAAATAATCAGTGTTAAAGAGAAAATTACATTTATTTAATACTGCATTTTGCAGTTTATGAGAGTTACAATGAGAAGCATGTCCAAGCCAAGAATTAATGGATTGTATAGTGTTTTTCATGTCTAAATCTTTTTTTAAGTATTGCTTGTTCCATTTTTTTACGTTTCTTTTTATTTTCTTTTTGCTAGATAAACGTAATAAACTGTGAGTAGTAAAAATTCTATAACCACAAAAATTAACGCCCATTTTATATGGATAATATCTGGATTTGTCATTTAGTTTTAAATGTAATGTTGAATCTAAAAAAGATTCGATTTTTGCTTTTATTTCTATACATTCTTTTTTATTGTGCAGTAAAAGTATAAAATCATCCATATACCTAGTATAATTTGGTATTTTTAAAGTACGTTTTACAAATTGGTCTAGTTCATTTAAGTAAATGTTAGCAAAAAATTGACTTGTATAGTTGCCAATTGGAATACCAATTGTATCATTTGCTTTCCTACCATCAAAAATTAAGAGTTTAGTAAAGTCTAAAAGGGCTTTATCAGAAATATATTTTTTCATAATATTAAATAAGATATAAGGATCTATGCTATAAAAAAATTTTCTAATGTCACATTTTAAAACCCAAAAATCACCATGGTTTCTTTTAAAGATTCGCATTTGATTTTGTACATTTAAGACTGCTTTATGTGTTCCTTTATCAGTTAGACATGCATAAGTAGTATTAATAAATTTGGGAACAATATAAGGTTTTATAAATTCTTCAATATACCATTGATGTACGATTCTATCAACATAAGGAAGAGCTTTTATTAATCTTTCTTTGGGTTCATATACTTTGAAGTTATAGTAATTACCTAAATGATATTTTTTGTTTTTTATATTGTTTAATAGATTTATGATATTATTTTCTAAGTTTATTTCAAATTTAATGACTTCATTTTTGTAAGTCTTATGTGCTTTAGCACGTTTGTGGGCTTCTAAAAGTTTTCCAAAAGTTAAATTTTTATAAAAACAGTTTTTTATTTTTTTAGGCATGATGAAATCCACGCTCCTAACATGTTACAAATATCTGTTATGTGAGTACACCATACTTGATAATTTTGTAAGGAGATGTATTTATATTTATAGGAAATTCGTATATGTACTTTTAATATATTTAAGTGAATGTCAAGTTCATTAAGATATTTTAGCTTTTCTTGTTTATTAAAAACTTTTATTGCATACATTAATAAGCGTAGTCCACTATATAAAGAGCTCTTAATTTCTTTTACAAGAGCAAAATTTTCGGATTTAGGATATTTTCTGACTAAGTCATTAGTATAATAAATTAATTCTAGATATTTTTGATAAATAGCTAAATTGCTTTTTTCCATAATTAAGAACCCCTTTCTATAGTAGAAACTTTTTGCTTAATTTCTTCAATAAAAGAATAAGCTTCTTTTATTGATAATGATTCAGGGTTTACATTTTTAATTTGAGCTAATAAAGAATTAATATTAGTATCAATAGAGTAGTCAGAAATAGAAAAAGTTTCTTTTTTAGTGGTGTCTACTATTTTAAAATGGTAATTTGATAATTTTAGTAGATTAGAATACTTTTCTAAAGATTGAATTGGAAAACCACATTTTACAATAGTTTCATTTAGATTTGTAAGTTTTAGATTTAAAATATTTGATGCAATTATAGCATCTTGATCAATACAAATAAAAAACAATCCAGCTTTGAATAAATATAAAGTATTGTTATTAGTTTCTTCATTTGCTTTTAATGATATATAAGTATCATATAATTTACTCATGATATCCTCCTTTGTAAATAATTTAAAAACATTATATTACAAATAATGGAAAAAAGCAATAAAAAGAATGTAGAAAAATAGAGAAGAATGTAGAAAAATGGAAAAAACTAGTAGTACCAATGATTTCCAATATTTTCAAATTTGAAATTATAAGTAAAAGTTAGAATAATTGATTAATAATGAAAGTATATTTATAGTTTAAACTCATATACTTTATTAAGGTTTAATTTAGTTTAAAAGAAACAAAAAATGACAAAAAATTGTACTTATACTTTGAGTTTTTGTGATTTTTTTGCGTTATAACTATAAAAAAACCAAAAAAATTAGAAAGGAATGAAGTTTTATGGAGCGAGATTTTAATAATTTTCCACCCTATTTAGATTTTTCTATGTCACAACAAAATGAATTTAATGATTTGTATCGTGATCAAATGTTTAATCCGATTATGCAGTATGAACAAGCATATAGTTATTATAAATATCTGTGTATGCAAATGGAGTATAAGTTAAAGTGTAAAGAATACGAAAGAATTTGTGGAAATAAAAACAATAGTGAAAATAAAACTGTGCGCTAATAATATTTAGAACAAAAGCGGACATTAATAACATTTGCACTTATTTAGACATTTTAAAGTCTGCGTCTTTGTTCGTGTGCGAAATTTGCAAAGCAAATATCGCGGCATTGTTATATTTTTATATTCTAGGAAGTTCAGAGAACTTTCCTAGAATATGAAAAGCTCTATATAAAAACCAAAGGTAATTATATAGAGCTTTATCTCAAGGATTAAATACTATAGACTCTTTCACAAAAGCCGTGGTACCACTGCTCGTATATAGAAATGTCAGCGTATACCCCTCTTTCAAAGTATTCATCATAGGCAGGACATCTGAGTGTATCAATAACATCGCAGATTCCTGTTAATTTTAAGGTTACTTCCATTTTTACATTATCCCATTTTAAGGATGATTTTGGAATTTCTGAAGACAAATTTTTTGAAAAAATAAATTTTTCAACTGTATAGTGTTCATCTTTTGTTTTTTCTGCATTAATACAGTCGTTATCATCATACTGATGACCAGCAATACTAGATGATTCTACTATACACAAATTTGTAAGCATCCGTTGATTGTTTATTTTGTTTGTTTTGTTATGAATGTAGACGCTGATGCTATTGGAGTTCTGAGGAATCGTAGTAACAATAGTAAGCTCACCATTTTTCTCGTCAAAACTCATTTTTGTAAAAATGTCTACCTGTTTGAGTTCACTAGTAATTTCATTAATATGATACTCTCTTTTAAATTCTGTCTGCATGCATTTTCTCCTTTTTGATGTGTAAATAGTTTAATATAACTATTTATGATATTAAAATGTTTACATAACTATTTTAGCATATATGCTAATTTTTAGAAAATAATAAAGTTTTTTCAAGATAATTTAATTTGTGCTTTTTTAAATTTTGTTTTACAAATCGAAATTTAGAAAAGGAAAAATGTTTAAAGCAATAAAAGTATAAAAAGCGGCTAAAACACCATGTAATAATTTACCGAAAATATAAGGCTTAATAGACAAATCACTTTTAGAGATAATGCTCCAAACTTGAAGTAGAACAGAAATTCCACCAAATCCTAATAAAAAAGCGGTAAAAATAATGTTTATGGAAATTTGTTTTGTTTTTATAAGAGAAATATTATTAATACCATTAGTGATTTCCAAAAAGCCTGTAATAATAGGACTAATAAAAGAAGTATCAATATGTAAAATGTTAAAAAGAGGTATAAAAAGTAAAGAAAAATTATGTAATAAACCACTACTTTTTAAAATAGAAATTACACTAGAAAAAATTACAACAAACCCACCTATAAGTAAAATAGTTTGAATACTATTTGTAATACTTTCACTTAAAACACTACCAAGATTAGAAAAAGTTACTAAATTGGAGTTTTTAGAAGAGATATAATCTGACTTTTTATAACTACGAAAATTGTCATTTTTCCAAAATCTAAAGATAATACCTACAGTGATGCAAGCCAAAATATGAGTAATAAGTAATAAAAGACCAATTGTTGTATTTCCAAACATACTAATACCAACAGTGCCGACAATAAAGAGAGGACCAGAATTATTAGTAAAACTTAATAATCTTTCACATTCTGTTTTTGGACAAATATTTTGTTTTCTAAATTCACAAGCAATTTTAGCACCAACTGGATAACCACTAATTAGCCCCATTATAAAACAAAAAGAACCTTTTCCGTCAATATTAAAGATAGGCCTCATACATTTATTTAATAATTTGCCTAATAAATTTACAATGTTTGTATGTAGTAAAAGTTCAGTAGCAACAAAAAATGGAAATAAAGATGGAACAACAGAAGTGGCCCATAAAATTAGACTATTTTTTACGGCTGTTAAATTATTTTTGGAAAATAATAAAAGTGAAAATGCAAAAATAAGAAAAACAAATGCAAAAAAGTTTCTTTTTAATTTGATTACAAAAAAATTAAATTTTGGCATAACAAATTTCATTCCTTTCTTGCTTTGCTTGAGAGCATAAATAGTAATTAGAATGCTCGATTTTTTTCAATTATCATCTTTTTAATTTATATGTAAAATAAAAAAATTTATGTATAAAAATATAAAAAATGTTAATAAATTAAATATAAAATATAAAAAAAGGAAGGATAAAAAAGATTTATGGAGAATGATAAAAATAAGGGATTTTATTATACAGATATGGATGAAGATGTAACAAAATATGGAGAATTTGTATCAAGTTATTTTGCATGGGTACCACCTGAAAAACAAAAGAAAAGAGCAAAAGAACTAGATGAAAAAACCAAAAGAAAAAAATAGAATTTATATTATAAAAATATTAAAATTATATTTGCAAAAGCAAGTTTCATAGTAGAACAAAGATGAGGAATTTGAAATGTCTTAAGGGATATTATTAATGCCAATTTTTGCACTAGAAAGGAGAACAGATGACATATAAATTTACAAATAGCTCAAGTAAAGCTATAGAATTAGCAAATAAAATAGCTAAAAAACTTGGACATAGCTATGTTGGAACAGAACATATATTGTATGGTTTAGCAAAAGAGGAAAATGGAGTTGCAAGTAAAGTATTGCATAATCAAGAAATTACAGATGAAGAGATAATTAAAAAAATAGAGGAATTAGTTGGATCTGAACCTGCCATTAATGAGGTAATAGATTTAACGCCAAGAAGTAAGAAAGTATTAGAAAATTCATATTTAGAGGCTAAAAAATTAGGGTATAGTTTTATAGGAACAGAACATATATTAATGGGAATTCTAAAAGAAAAAGAAAGTATAGCAACTAAGATACTAACAGAGCTTAAAACAAGCACAGGTAAATTATATAATGAAATTTTAAAAGTAATTCAAGATAGTGAAAAAATAACAGGTATAAAAAGCAATAAAAATAAAGAAAATGATGAAAATTATTTAGAGATTAAATCTAAGGCAACTAAAAGAAGAGGAAGTTATAGTAGAACACCAATATTGAATCAATTTGGAGAAGACTTAACAATAAAGGCGGAAGAAGGAAAATTAGATCCAGTAATAGGGAGAAATGAAGAGATAGAAAAAATAATACAGATATTATCTAGGAGAACCAAAAATAATCCATGTTTAATAGGTGAACCAGGTGTTGGAAAAACGGCTGTAATAGAGGGATTGGCCCAAAAAATAGTTGATGAAGATGTTCCAGAAAAATTAAGAGGTAAAAGAATTGTTAGTTTAGATCTTTCTGGAATGGTTGCAGGAACAAAATATAGAGGAGACTTTGAAGAAAGAATAAAGAAAACACTAAATGAAGTTAAAAAATCAGAAGATGTAATTTTATTTATTGATGAAATACACACAATAGTTGGTGCTGGGGCAGCAGAAGGAGCAATAGATGCTTCAAATATTTTAAAACCACTTTTAGCAAGGGGTGAAATGCAACTTATAGGGGCAACGACATTAAAAGAATATAAGAAATATATAGAAAGAGATTCAGCATTAGAAAGAAGATTTAATCAAATAAAAATAGAAGAGCCAAGCCAAGAAGATACAATGAAAATATTAGAAGGCTTAAGAGATAAATATGAAGCACATCATAATGTAAAAATAACAAATCAAGCATTAGAGACTGCAGTTATATTATCAGCTAGATATATAAATGATAGGTTTCTACCTGACAAAGCAGTAGATTTAATAGATGAAGCAGCAGCTAGAGCGAGTTTAAAAGCAGATGTAGAACCAAAAAAAATAAAAAAAATGCAAGAAGAATTGAATGAGGTAAAAAGAGAAAAGGAAGAGTCAATAATAAATCAAAAATTTGAAAAAGCAGCAAAATTAAGAGATAAAGAAAATGAGTTAAGAGAAAGATTGAAAAATGAAGAACTAGGTTGGAAAAACAAAAATAACAAATCAGTAGTAAGTATTACTGGTGAAAATATAGCTGAGGTAGTAGCATCAACAACAGGAATACCTGTAAGAAAAATAGCACAAGATGAAAATCAAAAATTAAAAAATTTAGAAGTGGAATTGCATAAGAGGGTAATAGGACAAAATGAAGCTATAGAAGCTGTGAGTAAAGCAATTAGAAGAGGAAGAGTAGGCTTAAAAGATCCTAAAAGACCAATAGGTTCATTTCTATTTTTAGGACCAACAGGAGTAGGTAAAACTGAATTAGCAAAAGCAGTAGCAGAAGTACTCTTTGGTGATGAAAATGATATGATAAGAATAGATATGTCAGAATATATGGAACAACATTCTGTATCAAAATTAATAGGTTCACCACCTGGATATGTAGGATATGAAGAAGGTGGACAACTAACTGAAAAAATAAGGAGAAGACCATATTCAGTAATATTGTTAGATGAAATAGAAAAAGCACATCCAGATGTAATGAATATGTTATTGCAAATTTTAGAAGATGGAAGATTAACAGATAGTCAAGGAAGAATGATAAATTTCAAAAATACAGTAATAATAATGACATCAAATTTAGGAGCAAGAATAATTACAGATAAAAAGTCATTAGGATTTTCAAGTAATAATAATGAAGAAAAAGTTTCGGAAAAGAAATATGAAGAAACAAAAAAGGATGTAATGGAAGTAGTAAAAAAAGAATTGAGACCAGAATTTATAAATAGAATAGATGAAATAATAGTATTCCATAAACTAGAAGATAAAGAGATTTATCAAATAATAGATTTAATGTTGGCAGAAGTTACAAACAGATTAAAAAATGAAAAATATAATATAGTAATAGATAAATCTGTAAAAGAATTTATAGCAAAAAAAGGCATAGATAAAAACTTTGGAGCAAGGCCTTTACGTAGAACAATCCAAAACTTAATTGAAGATAGATTAGCGGAATTTATTTTAGATGGAGAACTTTGCAAGAATGAAGATAAAACTATGTATGAAGAAGATGGAAAAATTATTTTGAGATGAGATTATATAGAGACAGAACAAAAATCATGGGAATTCAGGCAAATTTTTGTAATGTCTCTGATTTTTTATATTTAGTATAAAAAGTATTAAAAAAACTGATTTGAAAAATTAAAAAATCAGTTGCCGAAAATATAAAAATATATTATAATGTGAAAAGCTAAAAAGAAAGTAGAGAAAGTAAAAGATGAATGAATTTAGAATAATAAAAATAATGAATGAGACAACATTAGAAATTTTGAAGGAAAATAAAGCTGATTATGCATTAAATGAAAAAATACAAAAATATTTACAAGATGAGGCTATATTTTTTAAAATAAGTAAACAAAATGCAATGAAAATTTTAGAAGCGGTAGGAGTAAAAAAGGAAGAATTAGAAAAGACATATCAAAAACTAATAGAATCACAAATGTATTATGAATTAGTGAAAAGAGGAAAAATAAAACCAGAAGATAAAAATGTAGTAATAAAATATAAAAATTATGATTATAAAGATATGTTTAAAAAATAGTATAACTAATATAAAAAAATAAGAAAGATAGGTTAAATAATTAATAATTTTAATTATGTATGTATCTTTTAATTATGTTAGAAAGGAAATGAATTGAAAATGAACGACAATAAAATAAGGGATTTTTATAAAGAAGTAGAAGAATGTTTAGATGGAGAATATAAAATAATATTAGAACCTAAAAGAAATTTAAAAGAAGAATGGATTGAATATGACCAGGTAAAATGGGAAATGGAAGATGGGATAAAAGATTTAGTAGACAATTTATTAAAAGAAAAAAGTATGAGTATTGAAGATAAAATTTTAGAAGTATATAAATATATATGTTTAAACTACATATATGATGTTAATGTACTATACTTTTTTAGAAAAGATAAAAGTGACATAAATAATGTAAAATATATAGCAGTTGATTGGTATGGGAGAATAATTGGAGAGGATTGGAAAGAAAAAAGAAAAAACCATAACAGAAGAATATGTTACGAGTTTGCAAGATTTTATGCAAAAGCTATAAATACTTTAATAAATGGTAATAATGAGTTAGAGGCATTTATGCTAGGATTAAAAGATAATACACATTATGTTGTTGGCTTAACAGGAAAAGAATATAGTGTAGTTTTGGATTTAGATGATTTTAATAGTATAAAAGATCTTACAAGAGTGAAATTAGGATTAACAATAAAAGGAATAAAAATATTAAGAGATGAAACAGGAAAGTTCCAAAAAGCAGTTAATGACTTTAATAAAGGTAAAAAAGAAGAGTTAGAAGAGCTAGAAGAAGCAAGAAAAAATATAAAAAGTGAAAATCTAATAGAATATTTTAAATATGTTATACAAGTATTAAATAAATATAATATAGATGCACAGGGGATTTTTGAATATATGAGAGCAGTGGTTGAAACTGAAGAAATAGAAATAGAGAAAATATGGAAAGAAGACAAAAATGCATCTGAAAGAAGATATGAAAGATGTATATATTTTAAATATGAAGGTAATACATATTTAATAGATACTATTGAAAAAAGTTTAAAAAATATAAGTAAAAAAGATTTAGATCCAAAAATATTTATAGAGAATCCAGAAGAAAATCAATATAAATATTATGGAGGATAAGAAGCGGATTTGCAATATTTATATTTTTTAGTAAAAGGTAAAAGAGATTACAGTAAAATAAAAATAAAAGGAACATAATAACAATGAGTATAAATGTAGAAAAATTAAATAGATTAAATAAGTTAGTAAGTATGTTTTTTAGAAACAAACACACAATTGTATTAAATCCAGAAGAAAAAATAAGTAATGAACAAGATTTAGAAGAGGACGTAGTTTATGATGGAGCAAAATGGAAGATACCAGAGCAACTAGAAAAATATGTTTGTAAATTATCTGAAAAAGAGGATATAAGTGCTGAAGACAAAATATTGTTGATATATGAAAAAATATGCAGAGAATATGTATATGATGATAATTTGATATCATATATAAAAAAAATAGATGAAGACATTTACACTGTGCCAGATTGGTATGGAAGAAACGTTGAAGAAGAATGGGAAAAAAACAGGGAGCAACATAATAGGAGAATATGTTTTGAATTATCTAGGTATATTGCAAAATCATTAAGTGAAGTGTTAAAAGATAGAGATAAATATAATATATGTATATTTTGGAATAAAAATCTTGCACATTATTTTGTAGGATTAACATCTGATGAATATAGTCTATCAATAGACTTAGATGATTTTTTTAAAATAAAAGATCTTACAAGAGTAAAAACAGATTTGACTCTAAAAGGAATAGAAATTTTAGAAGATAAAGAAGGAAAGTTTAAACAAGCATTAGAAGAATTTAATAGCGAAAAAGAAGAACAAGCTTTAGAAAAAATAGAAAATGAAATAGAGGAAAAAGAGAATTCAAAGAAATCCAGTGATAACATAGAAAAACAAGATAATGAACAAGTTGAAGATATAATAGAAAATGAAAATGTTATTTTTTGTAAAAAAGCAATAGAGATATTGAATAAAAAATATCATCTTGATTCACAAGGCATTTTTGAATATATGAAGGAAATACTAGATATTAAATTAGGTAAAGAAAATAGAGCAAAAATTTGGAAAAGAATAGATGGAGAAACAACAAGATATATACGATGTTTGATTTTTAATATTGGTAATCAAAAATATCTAATAGACACAGATGCAAGTGTAGTAAGACCATTTGATGAAAATGAACTAACAGAAAAAAGAACACATTTTATAGCATATAAAGATTTATCAAGAGGAGGATTTGATTATTATGATGGTAGATAGACTAAAAATAATATAAAAATTTAAACTTATAAATAAGTTTGGAGCTAAAGTAGTTTTAAATTTGGTTTTATACTGCAAAAAGAAGGCTAAAATCTTTACAATTGGCAAGAAATAATGTATAATGTACACTATAATGAAAAGAGAAAGCCTAAGAAAAGGCAAATTAGAAAGGAAGATGCAAAGTGGAAAAAAATCAAAATGTAAATAATGAAGAAACAGAATTAGACATAAACCATTTAATGCAAATAAGAAGAGAAAAATTAATAGAATTGCAAGAACAAGGAAAAAATCCATTTGAAATAACAAAATTTGATAGAACAAATACAGCAGGAGAAATAAAAGCAAATTATGAAGAATATGAACAAAAAGACGTAACAGTAGCAGGAAGAATAATAGCCAAAAGAATAATGGGAAAAGCATCTTTTTGTACTATACAAGATAGTGATGAAAAAATACAAAGCTATGTAAGTATAAATGATTTAGGAGAAGAAAGCTATAAGGCATTTAAGACTTATGATATAGGAGATATAGTAGGAATAACAGGATTTGTATTTAAAACAAGAACAGAAGAAATATCAGTACATGCAAAAGAAGTAACATTATTATCAAAATCATTAAGACCTTTACCAGAAAAATTTCATGGATTAAAAGATGTAGATTTAAGATATAGACAAAGATATGTTGATTTAATAATGAATCCAGAAGTGAAAGAAACATTTAAAAAAAGAAGCCAAATAATAAGTGAAATAAGAAAAATATTAGATGAAAAAGGATACTTAGAAGTGGAAACACCAATATTAAATACAATATCAGGAGGAGCAACAGCAAGACCATTTATAACACATCACAATACATTAGATATAGATATGTATTTAAGAATAGCAACAGAATTAAACTTAAAAAGATTAATAGTAGGTGGATATGATAAAGTATATGAAATGGGAAGAATATTCAGGAATGAAGGAATGGACATCAGACATAATCCAGAATTTACATCAATAGAATTGTATGCAGCTTATGAAAACTATCATGATATGATGGATATAACAGAAGAATTATTTCAAAGATGTGCAACAAAAGTTTGTGGAACAACAAAAATAACATATCAAGAAAAAGAGATAGAATTAGGTGGAAAATGGAAAAGAATAACAATGATAGACTCAATAAAAGAGGCATGTGGTGTTGATTTTAATACAATAAATACTGATGAAGAAGCAATAAAATTAGCTAAAGAAAGAAATATAGAGATTCCAACAGGAAAAGAAACAAGAGGACATATAATAAGTTTATTCTTTGATGAATATGTAGAAAAAACAATAGTACAACCAACATTTGTATATGATTATCCAGTAGAAATATCACCATTAGCAAAAAAATCACCAAAAGATCCAAGATTAACAGAAAGATTTGAAATATTTATAGATGGTAGAGAATATGGAAATGCCTTTTCAGAATTAAATGATCCAATAGATCAATATGAAAGATTTAAAGAAGAAATAGCAGCAAGAGAAAATGGAGATGATGAAGCTGGAATGATGGATGAAGATTACATACAAGCACTAGAAATAGGTTTACCACCTACAGGGGGATTAGGAATAGGAATAGATAGATTAGTTATGTTATTAACAGATGCAGCATCAATAAGAGATGTATTATTATTTCCAACAATGAAACCACTAAATTAATATTAGACTTCTTAAGGAGAGAAAAATGATTTTAGAAAATAAATTAAATATTATAGATCCAGTAGAATTAGCAAGAGAAGAAGAGAAAATCAGTAAAAAGCGTGCAAAAAAAATGTTTGAAACAGGCTACTTAAATACATTAGAGCCAGGAACATTTGAAACATTAAAAAATATTCATCAATATTTATTTGAAGAAATATATGAGTTTGCGGGAAAACTAAGAAAAGTAAATATTGCTAAGGGAAATTTTAGGTTTATCCCTCTTAGTTATCTTGAAGAAGCTATAAAGAATATTGAAAAAATGCCACAATCTACATATGAAGAAATAATAGAAAAATATGTAGAAATGAATATTGCACATCCATTTAGAGAAGGAAATGGAAGAAGTACAAGAATTTGGTTGGATTTGATTTTAAAAAAAGAGCTAAATTTAGTTATTGATTGGAATACTGTTGACAAAACAGACTATTTACTTGCAATGGAGCGTAGTCCTATAAAAGATATAGAAATTAAAGAATTATTAAGGAAAAGTTTGACGGATAAGATAGATGATAGAGAAGTATATATGAAGGGTATAGATAATAGTTATTTATATGAAGGATATTTGCTGTTTAAAACAGATGAATTATAGAATAAAATATAGAAGAGTAAAATGCAGAACAAAATCTACTTTTTGCTCTTTTTTTATAAAAACTAGAATTAATTATTCAAATATTAAAAAAGATATGATATAATGCACAAATAGAAAGAAGAGGTGTTGCAAATGTTTAATTTTACATTTGACAGGAAAACAATGTATACAATATTAGCAGTATTAATGATAATAGGAATCTTAGAATATATAATGGTACCAGGAAAATTATTAAGTTTATTAATAAGTGTACCAGGAGTACTAATAGCAATAACGTTTCATGAATTTGCACATGCTTATGTAGCAGATAAATTGGGAGATGACACAGCAAGAAGAGAAGGGAGATTAAGTTTAAATCCTAAAGACCATTTAGATCCAATAGGAACATTGATGTTATTAGTAGCAGGATTTGGATGGGGAAAACCAGTACATGTTGATCCAAGAAATTATTCAAGAAAAATGTCAATGGAAAAGGGCGAAGCATTAGTATCAATAGCAGGACCAATCATGAACTTTATATTAGCATTTATATTTGCACTAATATATTGTGCAATATACAAATTTGGAAGTGTTACTTTTTTAAGTTCAACATTAGGAAGTACAACATTATTAGTTGTATCAGGTGTAATATCAATAAATATTGGATTAGGAGTATTTAATTTAATACCATTACCACCATTAGATGGCTCAAAAGTAATATTACCATTTTTACCACAAAAAGCTAAAAGTTGGTTTGTAAATAATGAACAAATATTTTATATTGTATTTGTAGTGTTATGGATAACAAATTTAGCAGGATATATAATAACACCAGCAATAACTGGAGTAAGTAGTGGAATATTGGGATTGGCAAAATTGATATTTAGATTAGGGTANAATGACAAAATAAATTATGTCAAAAAATTTGATACAATTTTAAATCTTGATAAAATAGTATGAATAAAGTAAAAATAAGGAGCGATAAAAATGCTAACACTAGGGATAGAATCAAGTTGTGATGAAACAGCAGTAGCAGTAATAGAAAATGGAAGAAAAATATTATCAAATATAGTAGATACACAAATACCTATACATGAAAAATATGGAGGGGTGGTGCCAGAAATAGCATCTAGGAATCATATTGAAGCAATATCAAGAGTAACAAAAAAAGCATTAGAAGAAGCAAAAGTAACATTAGAAGACATAGATGCAATAACACCAACTTATGGTCCAGGATTAGTAGGAGCATTACTAGTAGGAGTATCTTATGCTAAAGCATTAAGTTATGCGACAGAAAAACCACTAGTAGGAGTCAATCATGTACAAGGTCATATTGCAGCAAATTACATAACACATAATGAGCTAAAGCCACCATTTTTATGTGTAATGATGTCAGGAGGAAATACACAAATAATACATGTCAAAGATTATACAGAATTTGAAGTATTGGGAAAAACCAGAGATGATGCAATAGGAGAAGCATTTGATAAAGTAGCAAGAGTAGTTGGTTTAGGATATCCAGGAGGACCAAAAGTAGATAAATTAGCATTACAAGGAAAACCAAATATAGAACTTCCAAAAACACATTTTAATAATTTAGATTTTAGTTTTAGTGGTATAAAAACAGCAGTAATAAATATACATCACAAAACACCAGATATTAATAAGGCAGATTTATGTGCAAGTTTTGAAAAAACGGTTACAGAAATATTGATAGAACATATAAAAAAGGCAATAGAAATAACAAATTTAAAAACAATTGCATTAGCAGGAGGAGTATCTGCAAATTCATATATAAGAAAAGCATTTTTAGACTTAGAAAAGGAAAATATAAAAGTGTATATGCCAGATTTAAAATTATGTACAGATAATGGAGCAATGATTGGATCAGCGGGATATTATAATTATATATCAGGAAAAAGAGATGGATTAGAACTAAATGCAATTCCAAACTTAAAATTAAATTAGGAGAAAGTTAAATGCAAATCAAAATTTAAAACTAAATTAGAAAAAAAAGTTAAATGCAATTTTAAATTTAAAATATTGTAATCTGAAAAATAGTATAAAGTTTGCTAGAAATGAATATGAAAGGAATGTGAAAAAATATATGGCAATATTTGCAATAGCAGATTTACATTTATCATTTAATGAAAATAAGCCAATGAATATATTTGGAGAAAAGTGGCAAAATCATGAAGAAAAAATACAAAAAGATTGGATAGAAAAGGTAACAGAACAAGATACAGTGTTATTGCCAGGGGATTTTTCATGGTCAATGTATCTAAAAGATACAAAAGCAGATTTTGAATATCTAAATCAATTGCCAGGTAGAAAGATATTGTTAAAAGGAAACCATGATTATTGGTGGTCAACATTAAACAAAATGAATAATTATATAGATGAAAATCAGTTTAAAAATATAGATTTTTTATATAATAATAGTTATGAGGTAGAAGGAAATATTATAGCTGGAACAAGAGGATGGGTTCAATCAAATGAAGAAGAAGATAAAAAAATGATAAATAGAGAGACAATAAGATTAGAACTTTCAATAAAAGATGGGATTCAAAAATATGGAGAAGATAAACCAATTATAATATGTATGCATTATCCACCTTATACAAATTATAATGTACAAAATTTATTAGACTCACCATTTATAGAGATAATGCGAAAATATAATGTGAAAAAATGTATATATGGACACCTACATGGTGAATCAATAAAAGAGGCTATACAAGGAAATATAAAAGGAATAGATACTACCTTAGTAAGTGCAGATGGAGTGAATTTCAAACTAATGAAAATAGTAGGTGACAAGAGAGAGGAAATATAAAAATGATAGATTTAAAAAAAGATGTAAAATATGTAAAAGGAGTAGGACCCAATAGAGTACAATTATTAAATAAATTAGGCATTTTTACATTAGAGGATCTAATAACATATTATCCAAGAACGTATGAAGATAGAAGCAAGCCAAAAAGCTTGCTTGAATGTATTGATGGAGAAGAAGCATTAATAGAAGTAATAGCAATAAGCAAAATGATAGAAAGTAAATTTTCAAGAAAAACAATGCAAAAAATAATGATAAGAGATAATACCAGTTCGGCAGAGGCAATATGGTTTAATCAAACATATCTAAAAAGTAAATTTACAGTTGGAAAAAAATATAGAATGTATGGAAAAATAGAAAAGAAATATGGAAAAATAATAATAGCATCACCAGTATTTGATGAATATGGAAGCACACAAAATACAGGAAGAATAATTCCAATATATCCATTAACATATCAGCTTTCACAGAATACTTTGAGAAAAATAATAGAAAATGCTATGAATGAGGTATATGGAAATTTACCAGAGACATTACCACAATATATAATAAAAACAAACAGAATTTTAGGAATAAATGATGCAATAAAAACAATACATTTTCCACAAGAATTAAAGGATTTTAAAATAGCGAGAAAAAGGTTGGTATTTGAAGAGTTACTTATAACACAATTATCACTAATGTCATTAAAAAATAGAGATGTGTTAGAAGAAAAAGGAATAAAATTCTCATCTGAATATAAAATAGAAGATTTTGTAAAAAGATTTCCATTCCAATTAACAAATGCACAATTAAGAGTGTTAAGAGAAATAGAAAAAGATATGGAATCAGAAAAAATGATGAATAGATTATTACAAGGAGATGTAGGATCAGGAAAAACAGCGGTAGCAATGAGTGCAGCATATAAGGCGGTAAAAAGTGGATATCAAGCAGCAATAATGGCTCCAACAGCTATTTTAGCAACACAGCATTTAGAAAATTTTGATAAGATGTTAACAGAGTTAGGAATAAAATCGGCATTACTGATATCTGGAATAACTAAGAAAAAGAAGGAAGAGATTTTAAAAAAATTAAAAGATGGGGAAATAGATATTTTAATAGGAACACATGCATTACTAGAGGACAATGTAGAATTTAAGAATTTAGGGCTAGTAGTAACAGATGAACAACACAGATTTGGTGTAAGACAGAGAAATAAAATAGCTAAAAAAGGAAGTAATGGGCAAAACCCAGATGTGTTAGTAATGTCAGCAACTCCAATTCCAAGAACTCTAGCATTAATTTTGTATGGAGACCTTGATATATCTATAATTGATGAATTACCGCCAAATAGGAAAAAGATAGAAACATTTGCGGTAACTAAAAGGATGCAAGAAAGAGTAGACAATTTTATAGAAAAACAAATAAAAGAAGGTAGACAAGCATATATAGTGTGTCCATTAGTTGAAGAAAGCGAAGAAAGTGATTTAAAATCAGTAGTAGAGCTAGCTAAAAAGTATCAGACAGAAATATTTCCACAATATAAAGTATCATATTTACATGGAAAAATGAAGGCTAAAGAAAAAGATGAAATAATGTTACAATTTAAAAATCATGAAATAGATATATTAATTTCAACTACAGTAATAGAGGTAGGGGTAGATGTTCCAAATTCTAATATAATGGTGATAGAAGATGCTCAAAGATTTGGACTAGCACAATTACATCAATTAAGAGGAAGAGTTGGAAGAGGTGAATATCAATCATATTGTATTTTAAAATATGAAGGAAATGGTGAAAATATAAAAAAAAGAATGAAGGTAATGTGCGAAACAAATGATGGATTTAAAATATCAGAAAAAGATTTAGAGCTGAGAGGAAGCGGAGACTTTTTTGGAACAATGCAACATGGATTACCAGAATTTAAAATTGCAAATTTATTTGAGGATATGCCAATATTGCAACAAGTTCAACAAGTGGCTCAGAGTATTTTATTAAATGATGCTAAACTTGAAAAAGAGGAAAATAAAGAATTAGCTTATATTGTTAATAAAAAATTAGAAGGGCTAGGAAATGGAACTTTATAAAAGAACTAAAGACTAGATAAAGTATTAAGAGATGAAAAAAGTGAGATATAGTTAAAAATTTTAATGTTATGATAATAAAGTGAGAAAGGAATGGATTAGAAGATGGAGAATTATGGAATTGTACCACAATTACAGTTGTCTACAATTATACCAATTTATATTATATTGATAAATATTATAGGATTTTTTATAATGTTAATAGATAAAAAGAAAGCAGAAAATGGTAAATGGCGTATACAAGAAAAGACAATATTTATTGTAACAATATTAGGAGGAGGAATAGGAACAATTTTAGGAATGTACATATTTAGACATAAAACAAAAAAATTACAATTTACAATAGGGTTACCTGTAATAACTATATTGGAAATTATTGGTTTTGTATATTATTTTGTACATTAAAAATGTGTAAAAATAAGTTGAATATGAGTGAGTATCATATAATGTAAAATTGATGCCTACTCATATTTTTTATATTGTAGAAAAGTTTTTTGAATTTCCTACAATATAAAAATAAAGAAAAAATTAAGAAAAAATATAACAAAACTTCATAAAGATATGCTAAAATAAAAAAAGTAAGGAATAAAGGGGAGAAAATAGGAATGTACAATGTATTAATAGTAGATGATGATAAAGAAATAGTAAATGCAATAGCAATATATTTAAAAAATGAAGGATATAAAATATATAAAGCTTATGATGGAAATCAAGCAGTAGAAAAATTGAAAGAACAAGAAATACACTTAATAATACTAGATATAATGATGCCAGAAAAAGATGGAATAGAAACACTAGAAGAAATAAGAAAAGAAAAAACTATACCAGTAATAATGCTATCAGCAAAATCAGAAGATTATGACAAGATTGAAGGATTAAATGCAGGAGCAGATGACTATATAACAAAACCATTTAATCCATTAGAATTAATAGCAAGAGTAAATTCAAATATAAGAAGATATACAAAACTAGGAGCAATGTCAGAAAAGAAAAGTGAAAAAAAAGAAAACGTATATCAAACAGGTGAGCTTATATTAGATGATGAAACAAAAAAAGTAACATCAGAAGGAAAGAAAATTAAACTAACAGCAACCGAATTTAAAATACTAAAATTCTTAATGAAAAATAAAGGAAAGGTATATTCTATACCAGAAATTTATGAAAATGTTTGGAAGGAGGAAAGCTATGGAGCAGAAAACATTATAGCTGTTCATATTAGGCATATAAGAGAAAAAATAGAAATAAATCCAAAGGAGCCCAAATATCTAAAGGTTATATGGGGAATAGGCTATAAGATAGAAGATATAAAATAATTTTAGAAAAGGATGTGATTAAGTATGGAAAAAGCTCAAAAATCCAGCTTATTAAGAGGTATATGTTATATACTAATACCAATATTAGTACTGATGATGTTGATAAGTGTGGCAGATGAAATATTGAAAAGCGAATATGGAGAGTTTAAAACTAAAAAAGAATTTGCACAAACAGAGTATTTTTCGAGACAATATTTTCAAACTATTATATCAGATTTGAGATATATAGAAAATTTAAAAGAAGAGAATAATCAATTATATAGTAAGTATATACAAATACAAGATGACAATTTAAAAATTTATTATGAAAACACATATTATGATAGAGATATATCTAGTGGAATTAGTTATGTTATAAAAAATAAAAAAGATGGAAAAATATATACTAATATAAAAATTAATAATGTAGATGAAGAAATAAATAATATAAAATCAGGAGAGATATATTGGTGTTATAAAGATGGTAGCATAGAAACAAATATAGAAAAGTTAAATCAAGAAAATGCAAAATACATATATTCGATATATGAATCTGAATATAATATTAGTGAATATTCTAATTATGAAGTTTATACAAAATTTGATATAGAAAAAGTATCACAAAAATCAAAAATGATATTAGCAAATATAGTAAGAGATATAACAAAAAATATGGAAAATAGTGAATATACAATATCAATATGTATGATATTATTAATTGCAATAATAATATATTTGATATGGTCAATAGGACACAAAAAAGGAAAAGAAGAAATAGAGATAACTAGTATTGATAAAATTCCTTATGAGGTTTTAGTAGTAGGATTTACAATAGTAATAGTAGTTTTTGCAGAAATACTTTTTTCAATTTTTAGTAGTTTGAATGATATACCGATAAATCTAGTAATTGGTGGATTAGTAGGAACATATTTAGTAATATATATTAGTTTGCTTGTGATAGTTGTGAGTACGATAAGAAGAATAAAAGGTAAAATATTTTTTAGATCTTTTTTAATATATAGAATTGGAAAATTTATTAAAAAAGATACAACAAAATTTTTCAGATAAAACTGGAGCAATAAAAAAACTAACAATTTTATATGTTTTATTTATAATAATATTTATAATTTTACAACAATTTTGTAATTCTTTCTTTGGAGTGGTTTTAATGGTAGCATTTTTATGGATAGTATATTATAAGTTGCTTGTGTATACTAAGAAAACATTGAAAATACAAAAGACATTACAAGAAATATATGATGGTAAAAGTGATGTGAACTTGAATCCAGATGAGTTTGATGGAGTTCTAAAAGAAATGGTTAAATATATTGATGATATAGCTGGTGGTTTTTCTAATGCAATAGAACAAAATTTAAAATCGGAAAGATTAAAAACAGAATTAATAACAAATGT
>MNRQ01000038.1:22813-26662 GCA_001916035.1 Clostridium sp. 27_14
AACAGAATTAATAACAAATGTATCACATGATATAAAAACTCCACTTACATCAATTATAAATTATGTTGATTTGTTAAAAAAAGAACAGTTTGAGAATAAACAAATTGAACAATATGTGGCAATTTTAGATTCTAAGTCACAGAGATTAAAAAAATTAATAGAAGATTTGGTGGAAGCATCAAAAGCATCATCAGGAAATATAAAATTGAATATTGAAAAGATAAATTTGAATGAATTGATAAATCAAACAGTAGGTGAGTTTGAAGATAAATTTAAGGTGAAGAACTTAATAATAGAAACAAGAATGCCAGAAAAACTGGTGACTTTGCAAGCTGATAGTAGATATATGTATAGGATAATAGAAAATTTATTTAGTAATATTAGTAAATATGCGATGAATGGCACAAGAGTGTATATAGCATTGGAAAAGCAAGATGAGGAAATAACAATAATTATGAAGAATATATCTAATCAAAAACTTGATATTTCAGTAGATGAGTTAAAACAAAGATTTGTTAGGGGTGATAAGTCAAGATATACTGATGGAAGCGGATTGGGACTTTCAATTGCAGAAAGTTTAACAGAGTTACAAGGAGGAAAATTTGATATTTCTATAGATGGAGATTTGTTTAAAGTCACATTAAAATGGATTGACAAATTATAATGAACTTGATAATATGTATAAGGAAAAAATATAAACAAGATAGTAATACTATCTTGTTTAATGCAGTACAGAAAAGTTAAATATATAAAAAACTAAAGAAAGAGTGATAGGATTGAAAAAATTAGTAGTGATTATATGTATATTATTAGCAATATTTATAGGAATGTATATTAATCAAAGAAACCAAATATCAAGTGCAAAGATAACGGCAGAAGAAGTGGATAATATAGAGGTATATATAACCAATATATATATGTGGAAAGAAGTGACAGGAGAAGCTTTGCCCAAATTTCAAGATATAAATGACGCACCTGATAAATGGATATGGGAAGTAGTAAAGAAAAATATAGAAAAATATGAAGGTATATCTTCAGAATATATACAAGAAACTGCCAAGAAAATATTTGGACCAAGTTTTGCAAAACAAATTTCTCAAAGTGGAAATACATCGTTTGAATATCAACCAGAGGAGGGTAAATATATTGCAACAAATGTTGAATTAGATACAGAAAATGATAAATTTTTAATAAATAATATACAAAAAACAAAGCAAAAATATGAAGTAGAAATATTAGAATATTTGGAAGATTATTCAAATGAACCAGAAGATGTGATAGCCCAAGAAGAGGATAATCAAGGACAACAAGTGGAATTTGATATACCAATAAAAAATATAAATGGAGAACAAATTTTTAAAGTAAAAAGCACCGAAGGACAAACAAAGATATTAGAAGAAGTGAAATCAAATATAGATAAGTTTACAACAAAGAAATTGATAATAGAAAAGAATGATGATGGAAACTTGTATGTAAAAAAAGTAGAATAAATAAAATAATAGGAAGTAAAAGTAGGAGAAAGTAAATGCAAAAAATTTTGGAAAATTGTTGTTTGTGTCCAAGAAAATGTAATATAAATAGAAAAAATGGAAGAATAGGAAAATGTAAAGCAACTAATAAAATAAAAGTAGCATTATATTCAATACATAGATTTGAAGAACCATGTATAAGTGGAGAAAAAGGCTCAGGAACAGTCTTTTTTTCTAATTGCAATTTAAATTGTGTATTTTGCCAGAATTACGAAATAAGTCAATTAGGAAATGGCAAGGAAATAACAGTAGAAAGATTGGCAGAGATATTTTTGGAACAGCAACAAAGAAATGTTGAAAATATTAATTTGGTGACACCAACAAGTTATGTACCACAAATAATAGAAGCATTAAAGCTTGCAAAAGAGAGAGGATTAAAATTACCAATAGTATATAATACTAATGGCTATGAAAATGTGGAAACAATAAAGATGCTTAATGGATATATAGATATATATTTGCCTGATTTAAAATATTCAGATAATGAATTAGCAGTAAGGCTGTCAAATGCACCAAAGTATTTTGAAATAGCTACAGATGCAATAAAAGAGATGTATAACCAAGTGGGTGTTCCTATTTTCAATGAAGATGGCATAATGCAAAAAGGTATAATGATAAGACATTTGGTTTTACCAAATAATATAGAAAATAGTAAAAAAGTATTAAAATGGATTAGTGAAGAGTTACCAAAAGAAGTTTATGTTAGTGTTATGGCACAGTATTTTCCAACATATAAGGCCAAAGATAATGTTTATGGAATAAATAGAAAATTGTATAATGAAGAGTGGAAAGAAATACAAAGGGAAATTAGTAATTTAGGAATAGAAAATGGCTTTATTCAAGAACTTGGTGAACATGAGGAAGAATATGTTCCTAAATGGGATTACTAAATTTATGGTATTATAAATTTTTATTAAGAAAAGTTAAGAAAAGTTAAGAAAAAAATTGCATGTTATGTAAAGATATGTTATAATCAAAAAGTTAAAATTTTCAACTCCGTTTTTTCTCATTGGAGTGACATAGTATTAAAAAATAATTTTTTAGGAGGAATTTTTATTATGACAAAGAAAGAAATTTTACGGAAGGTTTTGTTTGTTGTAATTAATTTGTTTTGTATTCTTTATGTTACAGCAAATTTTTTACGTGGTAGAGCCAATGTTTTCGCTATAATAGGTATGGTAATTCTTTATGTTGGATGGATTTTATTTTTTATTTTGCATATAATATATATAATTGGCGGTTATAGATTGTATAAACAGTATAAAGAAAATTTTGAATATTTTAAAAATCTTCATAAAAATCGATATAGGCTTTATTTTACTGAAGAGAGAAATGAAAAAATTGAGGTTTATTCAAACGAGATAGAAGAAGAAGGAGAATACTTAATAGATATAGGAAAAATCTGTATTGAAAATAATATACTTAGTAGACGTCAAATGGCAAATGTAAAAGAGATGCTAGAACAAACAGAGAGAATGATGAAAAATGTAAAATGAGGAAAAAGGGCTTATAATAAAGCCCTTTTATCTTCTGTAAAAGAAGAGGTGTTTTTGGGGACGGATTCAAAAAACACCTTAAAAAATAAAGAGATATAAAAAATTATTTAACCAAGAAAAATAAAAGAATAACTAAAAAGTAATCAAATAAAAATGCTAAAAAGAACCCAAATATAAAACAAAAAGTTTAATATTTAGGTTCTTTTATAGTTAATAGATTTTTAGTATATAAAAATAAGATATAAATTTTGCATAAAAAGGTTTATTTAAGTATTAAACTTAAATAAAATAATATACTTCAATATATAGCATATACCAACAAAAAATGCAATAGCAATGTCGAAAAAAGTTGTATAAAAAATAAAAAGCAAAACATACAAAAGCATTGAAGTAGTAAGGAAAACTCCATTTTAATTTTTTTATTAAGTTTAATACTTAATAAAAAATAAAGAGAAGAAGAGGGAGGAATTTTTTAAATGAATATGAAGAAGAAAAACGAAAGAGGAATTACATTAATAGTATTAGTAATAACAATAATAGTAACCTTGATATTAGCAGGAGTAACAATAAGTGGATTAAATGGAGAAAATGGAATAATAACAAAATCAAAAGAAGCCAAAATAAAAGCGGAAAAATCAAGAACAATAGAGAAAATAAACTTGGTAATACTAACAGTAATGACAGAAGGTGATGGAGACATAGATACAGGAAAATTACGAGAAGAGTTAGAAAAAGAAGGACTAACAGTAAAAACAGAAGGAAACAACCTACCATGGGACGTATCAGATGGTAAATATATTTATAGAATAAATGAAGATTACACA
>MNRQ01000039.1 GCA_001916035.1 Clostridium sp. 27_14
GATATATATATACATTAAATGGAAAGCAATCGACTATATCAAATAATGATTATTGGACAGGAAATAATACATTAGATTATACAGGATATAATAGTATGTATTGCGGAAAAAACGGTTCAAAAGGTAGTTATTACTGGTGGCTCGCTTCTCCGTCAGCTAGCAGCTCTAGCGGTGTGTGCCTTGTGAACGGTAACGACGCTGGCTTGGGCAACTACCTCTATAACTACGCGTACGGCGTCGGCCCGCTAGTTTCTCTAAAATCTAGCTTCCAGTTGGAAATAGAACAATAAAAAAAGTAAGTAGTCAATAAAATTTTATAAAAAGAAAAGTGTAAAGGTCTGTCAAGACTTATGGAAAGTTTCCTATAAGTCTTGACAGACCTTAGTTAAATAATAGAATTTTTAAAAATGCAAATAAAGTATTGATAAATTTTTAAAATTGTAATATAATTGCAACATAAATGTAATAAAAGTGAAAAAACTTGGAGGGAATGAAATGTTTAATTTTGGACAAGATGTAGGAATAGATTTAGGTACAGCAACAGTAATAGTATATGTAAAGGGAAAAGGAATAGTATTAAGAGAACCATCAGTAGTAGCAGTAAACAATACAACTGGAGAAGTATTGGCAGTAGGAGGAGAAGCAAGAAGAATGTTGGGAAGAACACCAGGAAACATAGTAGCAACAAGACCATTAAGAGATGGGGTAATATCAGATTATACTGTTACAGAAAAAATGTTAAAACATTTTATAAATAAAGTATGTGGAAAATTTATATTTTCACCAAGAATAATGATATGTATTCCTTCACAAGTGACAGAAGTAGAGAAAAAAGCGGTAATAGATGCAGCAACACAAGCAGGAGCAAGAAGAGTATATTTAATAGAGGAACCAATAGCAGCAGCAATAGGAGCAGGAATAGATATAGCAAAACCATGTGGAAACATGGTAGTAGATATAGGAGGAGGAACAACAGATATAGCAGTAATATCATTAGGTGGCTCTGTAGTAAGTACATCATTAAAGGTAGCTGGTGATAAATTTGATGAAGCAATAGTAAAATATATAAAAAAGAAACATAATATAGCAATAGGAGAAAGAACAGCAGAGGACTTAAAAGTTAATATAGGATGTGTATATCCAAAAATACAAGATGCGGAAATGGATATAAGAGGAAGAGATTTAGCAACAGGATTACCCAAAACAATAACAGTATATTCAAGCGAAATGTTAGAAGCATTAATAGAACCTGCAATGATGATAGTTGATGCAGTACACAGTGTATTAGAAAAGACACCACCAGAGTTAGCAGCAGATATAAGTGACAGGGGAATATATATGACAGGTGGAGGTTGCTTAATAGATGGATTGGATAAATTACTTCAAGAAAAAACAGGAATAAATGTAATGATAGCACAAGATACAGTATCATGTGTGGCATTAGGAACAGGGAAGGCATTAGAAAATTTAGATGCTTTAGATGGAAAAGGAAAAAGATAATAAAGAATAAAGAACAAAAGATAAGAAAAAATATATAAAGCAATTTAGAAGATATAATGTAATTTATAGAACATAAATAATTTATAAAATATCTGATAGTAAATGTTGCTATAGAAGGGATTGATAGTAAGGTGAAAACAGTAGCATTTATCACTTTAGGATGTAAAGTAAATCAATATGAAACAAATGCCATGTCGCAAAAATTAATAGAAGAAGGCTATAAAATAGTAGAACATACACAAAAAGCAGATATATACATAATAAATACATGTACAGTAACAAATATGTCAGATAGAAAATCAAGACAAATGATAAGAAGAGCTAAAGAAATAAATCCAGAAGCTACAATAATAGCAGTAGGATGTTATGTACAAGTAGCTAAAAAAGAAATAGAAAATATAAAAGAAATAGATTTAGCATTAGGAAATGAAGAAAAAGTAGACATAGTAAAATATTGCAATGAAATTATTCAAAAAAATAAAAAGGAAGAAATAGCAGATGTAATGCAATCAAGAAAATTTGCTGAGTTTGGAGAAACAAGCTATACAGAAAAAACAAGAGCAGTTATAAAAGTACAAGATGGTTGTGACAGATTTTGTTCATATTGTATAATACCGTATGCAAGAGGAAGAGTAAGAAGTAGAGAGCCAGAACATATTATAAAAGAAATAAAACAGATAGCAAATGAAGGAATAAAAGAGGTTGTAATAACAGGAATACATATAGCATCTTATGGAAAGGATTTTAAAAAAGATTATAAATTAATAGATCTATTAGAAGAAATCAATAAAATAGATGGAATAGAAAGAATACGATTAGGTTCAATAGAGCCATTATTGATAACAGAAGAATTTGTGCAAAGATTAGTAAAATTAGAAAAAATATGTGAGCAATTTCATTTATCTTTACAAAGTGGATGTGATGAAACTTTAAAAAGAATGAATAGAAGATATACAACACAACAATTTGAAGAAATAGTAAAAAGATTAAGAAAAGCTTACGATAATGTGAATTTAACAACAGATATAATAGTAGGATTTCCAGGAGAAACAGAAGAAGAATTTGCAAAAACTTATAAATTTCTTGAAAAAATAAAATTTTATAAAATGCATATATTCAAATATTCTCCAAGAAAAGGAACAAGAGCAGAACAAATGCCACAACAGATAGAACCACAGCTAAAAGAGGAAAGAAGCAAAAAATTAATAGAATTATCAGATAAAAATGAAAAAGAATATAATAGTAAATATGTTGGAAAACGAGTAGAAGTTTTATGGGAAGAACAAAAAAATGAAATATATAAAGGACATACAAAAAATTATGTATTAGTAGAAATGGAAGCAAAACCAAGTGAAAATAAGGAAAATGTGATTGAAAGTGTGCAAATATCACAAGCTTATGAACATTATGTTAAAGTTTAAAAGATAAATATATAATAAATAATAAAAAATGATAGAAAAATAATAATGAGAAAAAGAAAAATGATAAAACTATATCATTTTTTTTTTATTTATGATACAATAAAAAAGATTTAATACTAAAGAAATAAAAGAAAGGATTTTAAGTATGAAAAGTAAAATTGCAAGTTTTATAATGACAATTCTAATGATGTTAATTATATCAATATTAATATTATTGGGTATTTTTGTTTATCAAGAAATATATAATGAAGATAGTAATCAAATAGAAGAATTTGAGTCAACATATAATCCAACATCAGAAAATTCAGTAGAAGATACTAAAAAAATAACGACACCACAGCTTATAAAAGATAAAATAAGTCAAATAATAAATTCATCATCTGAAAACAATAATAAAACTGAAAATAAATATGAAAATGTACAAATAGACAAATACTTTTATAATCAATTGAATGATTATTCAAAAATAATATATAAAGGATTAGAAGCAAATAAAGAACAAATGAAAACAGGAACAGCTAAAATAGAATTAGGAACAGCATTCACTAAAATCTTAGAAACAGAAGGCGGAGAAGAAAAATTAGGAAAATACTATCAATCAGCTGTAGAAACATATTTATATGACAATCCAGATGTATTTTATATTTCGGCAAATAAGTTATACTTAAATATAGAAACAACAACTAAGGGAAGAAATAAGACTTATGATGTTTTTATAAATAATGGAAGTAGAGAAAATTATTTTACAGACGATTTTTCATCAGAAAGTCAGGTAAAAACAGCAATAGAACAGGTAGAGCAAATAAAAAATCAGATAATTGCACAAAAAAATAATAATGTATATTATGATATAAAAATGATACATGATTATTTAATAAATAATATAGAATATGAAACAACTATAGCAAAATCAAATATTTATGATATTTATGGAGCTTTAGTAAAAAATGAATGTGTGTGTGAAGGATATGCGAAATCTTTCAAATATTTATTAGACCAAATGAATATACCATGTATTATTGTAATAGGAAAAGCTACAAATACTAAAGGACAAACAGAAAATCATGCTTGGAACTATGTACAAATAAATGAAAAATGGTATGCAGTTGATTGTACATGGGATGATCCAGTAATTGTAGGAAATGGAAAAATAGGCAATGATACTAAGTATAAGTATTTTTTAAGAGGAAATGAATATATGGCAAAAGATCACATATTAAGTGGCCAATTTACAGAAGGTGGTCAAGTATATACATATCCAGAATTAAGTGCAACTGATTATTAAAGTAGAAAGGAAAGAAGAAAAAATGGCATTATTAAAAGAAATATTTTCCAACAAAATAGAAGTATATGCTTTTGTAGGACCATCAGGAACAGGTAAGAGTTATAGAGCACAAATGGTTGCAGGAGAAAAGGGAATAGAATACATAATTGATGATGGACTATTAATTAAAGGAAATGAAGTAATAGCAGGTGAATCAGCAAAAAAGGCACCAACTAAAATAGAAACAGTAAAACATGCATTATTTTATACAGATGAGGAAAACCAAGAAATAACAAAGGCTTTCAAAAAATATAAACCAGACAAAATATTAATATTAGGAACATCAGATGGAATGGTACAAAAAATAGCAGCAAATTTAGGACTACCACAAATAAAAGAAACAGTGTATATACAAGATGTTGCAACTAAACAGGAAATGGAAACTGCAAGACGTATACGTGTAACAGAAGGCAAACATGTAATTCCTGTACCAACTTTTGAAATAAAAAAAGATTTTTCAGGATATTTATTAGATCCTTTACAAATTTTTAAAAGTAAAGGAAAAGGTGAAAAACCATACATATCAGAAAAGTCAATAATAAGACCAACATTTAGTTATATGGGGAATTTTACAATTTCAGATACTGTATTTAGACAAATTTTGGAATATTTAGCAAGCAAAACAAAAGGAATATATAAAATACAAAAAGTAAGAGTTTCCAACTATGGTGATGGCGCAAGTTTGTATATGGAAGTAACAGTTACTTATGGTGTAAATGTTATGAAAGAAATAAGTGGGTTTAGAGAAAAGGCACAAAAGGAAATTGAAAATTTAACTTCAATGAATATTGTAGATATGGAAATAGTAGTTAAAAATATTTATGTTCCAGAAAAAGAAGAAAAATAGAAAATGCTAATAAATTAATTACAAAGAGCAAATAATTAAATATTTTTAAAGAAAGGTAAGGGATAAAAATGTCATTTGTAGTAGCAATAGATGGACCAGCGGGAAGTGGAAAGGGAACAGTTACAAAATTAGTAGGAAAAAAAGAAGGTTTAATAAATATAGATACAGGTGCAATGTATAGATGTGTTACATTAAATATGATAAAAGAAAAAGTAGGATTGGAAGATACAGAAAAAATAAGGGAAATCCTAGAGAAAATAAAAATAGAATTTAAAACAGAAAATGAAGAAGACAAAGTATATTTGAATGAAGAAGAAGTTACAAAACAAATAAGAGAAAAAGATGTAAATTCTTTAGTGTCACAGGTATCTCATTTAGTGGAAGTGAGAGAAAATATAACAAAACTTTCCAGAAAAGTAGCAGAAGGAAAAAAAGTAATAATGGAAGGAAGAGATATAGGAACAAATGTATTTCCAAATGCTGAAATAAAAATTTATTTAGATGCAACACCAGAAGAAAGAGCAAATAGAAGAATGAAACAAAATGAGGAAAAAGGAATAAGTGCAACTTATGAAGAAGTTTTAGAAAATATAAAATTTAGAGATAATAATGATAAAACAAGCAAAGTTGCACCTTTAAAACAAGCAGAAGATGCAATTTATGTTGATACTACTAATTTAGAAATACCAGCTGTTGTAGAAAAAATTTGTAAAATTATAGAAAATTCAGAAAATTGGAAAAATAGAGAAATAGAAGAAAATATAGAAAAAAAAAATGAGGAACTAGATCTTGCAAATAATAAAATTGATGTGGAACAAAATAAAAAGAGTGAAAAAGTAGATATAGAAAAAAATAATGTAATAGATTTAAAGCAAAATATGACTAAAAAAGAGTTAAAAAAAATAAAAAAACAAGAAAAAAGTTCTATAAAATTTGATAAAAAAGAAGATTCAATATGGACAAAATTGCAAAGAAGAATAGTATGGGGATTTTTAAGAAGCTTTTATAAGATATTTTATCGTGTAAAAATAGAAGGAACAGAAAATGTACCAAAAGAAGGAGCTTTTATATTATGTGGTAATCATATAGATTTTATGAAAGTACCAGTTGTAGTAGTTTATTGCCCTAGAAAAGTAAGCTTTATGGGAAAGATAGAGTTATTTAATAATCCGTTTTTAGCACGTTTGGGAGAATTATTTGATGTTATTCCTGTAAAAAGAGGAAAACAGGATGTGGATGCGATGAAAAAATCTTTGAAAGTTTTAAATAGTAAAGAAGGTTTAGGAATATTTCCAGAAGGAACAACAAAAGGACTAGAAAAGGGTGTAAAAGTTAAAAATGGAGCAGCATTTATGGCATTAAGAACAGGAAATCCAATAGTACCAGTGGGAGTAGAAGTAACTAAAAAGCCATTTTCAAAGATAATTGTAAGATATGGTAAAACTTTAGATTATAGTCAATATAAATCAAAAACGCCTGAAAAGGAAAACTTAGATAAAGTAACAAATGAAATGATGGAAACAATAATAGATTTAGCAAATTTACATTTTTAGTTTTTTTCGTGGCCGTACTCAAAAAACATCTCAATAAGATATAAAATGAAAAATGTTTTATTATTTGAAGTAAAAACAACAATGAATTTATGTTGACAAATATGCCATACAGTAGTATAATTAAGGACGTTATTAATAATTTTAAAATAAATAAAAATCAGAGGGGAAGGAAAAGAAAAAATGAACAATAAAAATATAAGAAATATAGCAATAATAGCACACGTAGATCATGGAAAAACAACATTAGTAGATGCATTATTAAGACAAAGTCATGTATTTAGAGAAAATGAACAAGTACAAGAAAGAGTAATGGATTCAAATGACCAAGAAAAAGAAAGAGGAATAACAATACTTTCAAAAAATACTTCAGTAATGCATGGAGATATAAAAATAAACATAGTAGATACCCCGGGACATGCGGATTTTGGAGGAGAAGTAGAAAGAGTTTTAAAAACAGTTGATGGTGTATTGCTATTAGTAGATGCTTTTGAGGGAGCAATGCCACAAACAAGAGAAGTATTGAAAAAATCATTGGCTTTAGGTCTAAAACCAATAGTAGTAATTAATAAAATAGATAGACCAGGTGCACAACCAGAAAAAGTAGTAGACCAAGTAATAGAGTTATTTATAGAATTAAATGCAACAGATGAACAATTAGATTTCCCTGTAGTATATGCATCAGCAAAAAATGGAATAGCAAAAATGGATTTATCAGATGAATCAACAGATTTGACATGTCTATTTGAAACAATAATAAATACAATAGAGCCACCAAAATGTGAATTGGAAGGACCTGCTCAAATGTTAGTATCAAATATAGATTATGATGATTATGTTGGAAGAATTGGTATAGGTAGACTTGAAAGAGGAACAATGAAAGTTGGTATGCCAGTTAGTATTTGCGGAAAAGAAGATAAAATAACACAAGGAAGAATAGCAAAATTATATACACATGTTGGATTAAAAAAGGTTGAAGTAGAAGAAGTTGGGGCTGGAGATATTATAGAGTTTGCAGGATTACCAGATATCAATATAGGTGATACAGTATGTGATTTTGAACATCCAGAAAAAATACCATTTGTAGATATTGATGAACCAACAGTAACAATGACATTTAGCGTAAATAATGGACCATTTGCAGGAAAAGAAGGTCAATTTATAACATCAAGACATATACGTGATAGATTGTATAAAGAATTAGAAAGAAATGTTTCTTTAAGAGTAAAAGATGGAGAAACACCAGATTCTTTTGAAGTATCAGGAAGAGGAGAATTACATTTATCTGTATTAATTGAAACAATGAGAAGAGAAGGATTTGAATTATTAGTTTCAAGACCAAAAGTTATTTTTAAAGAGATTGATGGAGTTAAATGTGAACCAATTGAATTATTAGTAGTAAATGTTCCTGATGATTGCGTAGGAAATGTAATTGAAAAATTAGGTAGAAGAAAAGCTGAAATGATAAATATGGAACCAGCAGAAGCAGGTCATACAAATACCAGCAAGAGGAATAATTGGATATAGAACAGAATTCCTTACAGATACAAAAGGAGAAGGAACAATGAATCATATATTTGATTCTTATGAACCTTATAAAGGAGATATTCAAGCACGTGTAAGAGGAACAATAGTAGCATTTGAACCAGGTAAATCAGTAACTTATGGATTATATAATGCACAAGATAAAGGTGATTTATTTATAGGTCCAGGTGTTGATGTATATGAAGGAATGATTGTCGGATTAAATTCAAGAGGAGAAGATTTAGCAATAAATGTATGTAAAGAAAAACATTTAACAAATACTAGAGCTTCTGGATCAGATGATGCTTTACGTTTAGTACCACCTATTCAAATGTCATTGGAGAAAGCAATAGAATTTATCCAAGATGATGAATTAGTTGAAATTACACCAAAATCAATTCGTTTAAGAAAGAAAATTTTGGATACAAAAGAAAGAGAAAGAGCAAATAGAAATAAACAATAATTTTTTAAGAATAAAAATTTATGAAATGAGGTTGGAAAATGATTAGAAATAATTGTTTTTCAACCATTTTTAAAAAATTTGTGTCTTTTACATGTTAAATGTAAGAAATGGGGTTGGAAATGAATAAAGAAGAATTAGAAAAAATAAAACAAAAAGCATTACAAGAGCATATACCAATAATAATGGATGAAACATTAGAAGTTATAGAAAAATATTTAAAAGAAAATCCACCTAAAAAAATATTGGAAATAGGGGCAGCAGTAGGATATTCAGCAATGTGCTTTTCAGAATTTTTGGCAGAAGGCGGAAAAATAGATACAATAGAAAGAGAAGAAGAAAGAATAGCAGAAGCAAAAGAAAACTTTAAAAAAGTAGGAGTTCAAGATGTTATAACATTATATGAAGGTGATGCAGTAGAAATATTACCAACATTAAAAGATAAATATGATATGGTGTTTATTGATGCGGCAAAAGGAAAATATCCATTTTTCTTAAATCAAGCGTTACATAAGTTAAATCCACAAGGAATTATATTTGCAGATAACATTTTATATAAAGGATATGTTATGAGTGATTATAATAAACATAAACAACGTACGGCAGTGAGAAACCTAAGAGAATACATAAAAGAAGTAACTGAAAATGAAAATTTAGATACAGAAATTTTAGAAGTTGGAGATGGATTGGCAGTAAGTAAATTGTGCAAATGAATAGTATTTAAAAATTTTAACTTTTAAATTTTTTTATGATGTGAAAAAACAAATTGATTGATTGCTTATAAATGAAAAAATAATAGATGTTTATAGGAAATCTAATAGATTCCTATAAATATTTTTTTAATGTTTCAACACTATCTTCTTGCATAACAACAAAATCATTCAGAATATTTTTAACATCTTGTGCAATATTGTTGTTTTGATTTATTAAACGTCTACCTTCTAGTATTCCCATGTTAGTACCTTGCATTAGAAGTTCTGATAATTTAGAAGTACTATCATCTTTTATGGTGTTCATTTGAATGCCGTACCAGGTCATCATTTTTTCCATTGAATTAATTTCATGTGGATTTTTTTCACTATAATTAGAATATAAATCGTAAACTCTTTCTGAAATTTTTTCATATTTATTACGTTCAACGTTTAAAACTTTTTTAAAATCGCTATCTTTAACTTTAGGAAAAATATAAGTTATTGCATTTATACCCATAGAAGCACCTTTGTTTACTTCATCTAAAATATTCAAATTTTGATTATCATTATTATCCATATACATCATCCTTTCTAAAAATAATATAACCAGAAAAATTGTAATTATGCTATTAAAAATGTAAAAAAAATAGGCAATATGTAAACTTGTAAAATGATGAGCTTTAGTGAAAAAATGTACTTGAAAAAAAAGATGAATAATGATATAATGACCACAATAAAAAGAAAAAAGTGACTAAATAGAATTTTAAACGAGATTTTTGCTATTGGAAAGGATTAGTAAAAGAAAAATGCCAAAATTTTTTGTGAATAAAAAACAAGTGGAAAATGAAACTATAAATATCATAGGTGGAGATGTAAATCATATAAAAAATGTACTTAGAAAAAAAGAAAAAGAAAAAATAGAAATATGCATAATAGGAAATGAAGAAAAAGGAATTGATACAATTAGTCAAATTGAAAAAATAGAAGAAAATTGTATAAAATGTAGAATTTTGGAGTATAAGATTTCAGAAACAGAAGGTAAAATACAAGTTACAATATTCCAAGGATTACCTAAAAGTGACAAAATGGAATTAGTAATACAAAAATCCGTAGAATTGGGAGTATATGAGATATATCCAACAGAAATGAAAAGATGCATTGTAAAATTAAAAGAGCAAGAAGCAAATAAAAAAATAGCAAGATGGCAAAAAATATCAGAAGTTGCGGCAAAACAAAGTGGAAGAAATAGAAAATTAATAGTTTCCCAAAGTAGTTAAAAGTTTGGGAGGAATGAGAGCGAAAATGAAGGAAAATGAAAAAAAGAAAATAGCTTAAAATCTGAATTAAAATCAATAAAAAGTAAAGACAAGGAAAATATAAAAATAGCAATATTAGTAGGACCAGAAGGTGGAATAGATCTTGCAGAAATAGAAGAATTGCGTAAAGCGGGAGCTGTGATAGTAACTTTAGGAAAAAGAATTTTAAGAACAGAAACTGTGGCTTTAAATGTATTAAGCAATATAATGTATGAGCTAGAAGAATAAAAATACTATAATAAATATTAAAAAATAAAATTGAAAATTAATAGTTTCCCAAAGTAGTTAAAAGTTTGGGAGGAATGAGAGCGAAAATGAAGGAAAATGAAAAAAAGAAAAAAATGAAGGAAAATGAAAAAAAGAAAACAATCTTAAAGAACAAGACGAAAAATAAACTACCAGAAAAAACTATTAAAAAAATATTTTTGAACATATTTTTTGCGATAGTATTAATGGTGTATTTTCTAATAATAAATATTGGGTATGTAGGATTAACAGATGAAAATTTGGAAAAGGTAATTGAACTATTTTCAGGAATTTTCTTGGTAGCTGGATTATCAAAAATAGAAAAAGCATATAAGCAAGATAATGATTCTAAAGCTATAACGGCAATTGAACTTTTAGTAATATCAATGTATACATTGTCAATAACACATATAATAAAAAAATATAAATTTGATTTTCAGATATATATAACAGCAACATCTTATGTGTGTGCAATATATTTTGTTTTTAAATCAATAATAATATATACTCAAAGTAAAAGAAAGATATTAGAAAATGCAAGTGATATAAAAGAGATAGTAAAAAAGGAAAAACCAGTAAAAAAAGAAGCAACTAAAAAAACAGATAGAGAAGATAATGAAAAAGAAATATCAATAAAAATTCCAAAAACAGAAAAAATGAGAAATGCAAAAAAAGCATCATCAACAGCAGGAAATGGAACTAAAACAACAACAAGAAAAAGAACAACAACTTCTGGAAAGGCTAAAATAGAAAATAAAGAAACATCAACTAATGAAATAGATAAAAAGACAACAACAAGAAAGAGAAGAACAACTTCTGGAACAGCTACTAAAACAGCAAATAAAAAAGTGTCAACTAATGGAACAGCTAAGAAGACGACAAGAAAGAAAACAGTGGAGACAGGAACAGACGCTAAAATATCAAATAAAAGAACAGCAACGTCTGGAACAACTAGAACAACAGCAACTAAGAAAACAAGGACAGCAAAAACAACAGAAGGAGAGCCAAGTACAATAAAAAAATCATCTACAAGAAAAAGCAAGGAAAAAGTTTTGAATTAATGGAAGGAATTGATTAAAATGATAAAAAGTATGACTGGTTTTGGCAAAAGCATACTAATAAATGAACAAAGAGAATACCAAATAGAAATGAAAAGTGTAAATCACAGATATTTAGATATAAATGTAAGGATACCAAGACAATTAATGTATTTAGAGGAAACTATAAAAAAAGAAATATCATCAAAAATTAAAAGAGGAAAAATAGAAGTATTTATAAATTTTCAAGATAAAAAACAAGAAGGAGAAAAAGTATTAATTAATAAAGATATGGCAAAGTCATATATACATCAGTTGCAAGAAATTGCAAAAGAAACAGGAATATCACCAGAAATTGAAATTACAGAAATTGCAAAAATGCCAGAGGTACTAAATATAACTTTTAATCAAGAAGATGAAAAAATAAAACAAGAGATAATAGAGCTAACTAAAGATGCAACAAGTAAAATGGAAGATATGAAAAAATTTGAAGGAATAAAAATGGCAGAAGACATAAATAAAAGAATGGATAAAATAAATGAAAAAATTACAAAAATATCTTGTAATTCTACTAGACTTATTGAAGAATATATAGTAAAATTAGAAAAGAGGATAAAAGAAATTTTAAAAACAGAAGAAGTAGATAAATCAAGATTAGCCCAAGAAGTAGTTATTTATGCTGATAAGTGTTCAATAGAAGAAGAAATAACAAGATTAAGAAGTCATGTAAAACAGTTTAAGGAAATGCTAGAATCAGATACGGCAGTGGGAAAAAAATTAGATTTTTTAATACAAGAGATGAATAGGGAAACAAATACGATAGCATCAAAAGCAAATCAATTAGAAATAATAAATGAAGTAGTAGAAATAAAAACAGAATTAGAAAATATAAGGGAACAAATACAAAATATAGAATAGGAGGATTTTAGATATGCAATTAGTAAATATAGGCTTTGGAAACATAGTTTCAGCATCAAGAATAATAGCAATTGTTAGTCCAGAATCAGCTCCAATAAAAAGGCTAGTGCAAGAGGCAAAAGATAATAAAGTAGTAGTAGATGCTACTTATGGCAGAAGGACTAGGGCAGTACTTATAATGGATTCAGGACATATCATACTTTCAGCTGTGCAACCAGAAACAGTGGCGGGAAGAGTAGATAAAGATATTGGTGTAACACCAGTTACAACAGAAATTCCAGAAGAAAAAGATGATAAGGAAGAAAAATAAAATAAAAAGGTAGGTAATGTGAAATGATGGTAAAACCAACAGTAAATGAATTATTAGAAAAGGCAGAAAATCGCTATGCTTTAGTAATAGCAACTTCAAAAAGAGCAAGACAATTATCAATGGGAGCAAAACCGATGACTAATAAAAAAGAAGAATCAATGGTAACACTAGCAGCAGATGAAATAGCAGAAGGAGAAGTGAAAATAGTAGATAAAACAGAAGAAGAACAAGATGACTTCAATGGAGAAATATTAGAGAATACAGAAAATATTAAAGAAAATGAAAAAGGGGAATAGAAATGTTAGTAATATTATCAGGTGTTTCAGGAGCTGGAAAAGATACAATAAAAAAAGAAATAATAAAAAGAATGAAAAATGTAATATCTTTACCATCTTTTACATCAAGAGAACCAAGAGAAGGCGAAGAAGAGGGTATACAATATCATTTTATAACCAAAGAACAATTTAAAGAAAAAATAAAAAATGAAGAATTTTATGAATATGATTTACACCATGAAAACTATTATGGAACTTCAAAAAAATTAATGAACGAAAAAATAGATAGTGGAAAAATAATAGTAAAAGATATAGAAGTAAATGGAACAGAAAATTTGATAAAAAAATTGGGAAATGATACAAAATTAGTAACAATATTCCTAAAAGTGGATAAAGAAGAATTAAAAAATAGACTTATAAATAGAGGAGATAATTTGTCAGAAGCAGATATGCAACTAAGGTTAGGAAGACTAGAATATGAAGAATCAAAAATAGGTTTATATGATTATGTTATAAAAAATGATAATTTAGAGAAAACTGTACAAATAATAATGACAATAATAGAAAACGAGAAAAAATTAGAAGAAACTAAGATAAAGAACTAAAGGTGGCAAAAAATGGGATTGTTAACAATTGTCTATATATTAATATTTTTAGTATTTGCATTAGTAATGTATGCAGTAATGCAAATCAAACTTGCAGGTATGCAGGTAAAAGATTTTTGGGGATTTATAGAAGCAAACCAAATGTTAGACAAATTATATCATTTTGCTAAACAGTATCAAAATATGTCTCCACAAGAACAAGTAATTTACTTAGCAGAAGCAGAAAAAATATTTTTAGCATTTGATAAAGTACCAAATGAATTATGGGAAGAAGAATATGAAAAGTATAAAGAAGTCCTAAAAAAATATAATGATATAAGAATGATTAGATGGGCTTCATAGAAGAGAAAGGAACAGAAGTAAAATGGAAGGAAGCAAAATTTTTAGAGCACTGTTCATAATTCTTATTGCAATAACATCTGCAACAATATTTCACTTTTCTAGTGAAAATGGAGAAATTTCAGGAAACACAAGTGGAAAAGTTATAAAAAAAATATTAGCAAAATTTCCAGAATATCAAAAATTGAGTGATAAAAGAAAGGCACAAATAGTAGAGAAATTACAGCCATTTGTGAGAAAAATGGCACATTTTACTATTTATACACTATTAGGATTTAATTTGATGGGATTTTTTTTGACATTCAAGTTTGGAAAAATATTAAAGTATGGATTGGCAATAGCGCTAGGAATGTTGTATGCAATGAGTGATGAAATACATCAAATGTTTTCAGCAGGAAGGACAGCTAGAGTGTTTGATGTTGGAATCGATACGTGTGGTGTTGTTTTTGGAACAATATTAATAATGATTTTTTCAAAAATAGTATATTGGGCACGAAATAGTAGAAAATATAAAAAGTTAGAAAAAGAGGAGGACAAAGGATATGTCAGGTAAACACTCTAAAGAAAATGATGAATTACCTAAAGCATTTAGAAAAGATGAAAATAATGAAACACCAAGGGCATTAAGATATAATCAAGAATTACCGAAAAGTTTTCAAAATTTTGAGAGTGACAACAATAATACAAGAAAAGGGTATTCACAATATAGTGGTCAAAGGATAAATGAAGAAGAATCACAAAGTAATAGTGAGGAATTTAATCCAAATATGAAAAGAGGAGAAAAGGTGGAAAAACCCAGAAAGAAAAAAAGACATATATTTAGAAATATAGTAATAATATTATTGATTATTTTAATAGGAATAATAAGTGCTGGATATGGTTATATTCAAGATAAATTAGGAAAAATACAAAAAGTAGATATAAATAAAGAAGACTTAGGGATATCTGAGGAAGCATCAGAAAGTTTAACAGAATATAGAAATATAGCATTATTTGGGGTGGATAGTAGAAACCATAATTTGGAAAAAGGAAATCGTAGTGATTGTATAATAATAGCTAGTATCAATAACAAAACTAAAGAAGTGAAATTAATATCAGTATATCGTGATACTTATGTTCAAATACAAGGACATGGATTAGATAAAATAACACATGCATATTCTTATGGTTCAGCACAATTAGCATTAAACACATTAAATACAAATTTGGACTTAAATATATCTGAATTTGCCACAGTAAATTTTGATGTAGTGGCAGATGCTGTTGATGAATTAGGCGGAATAGAGATAAACATAGAATCACAACAAGAAATGAAATATTTGAATGATTATATTGTAGAAACATCAAAAGTAACAGGAAAATCAACACCAAATGTAACAAGAACTGGAAAGCAAACATTAAATGGTGTTCAAGCAGTATCGTATTCAAGAATACGTTATACATCTGGTGGAGATTATAAAAGAACAGAACGTATGAGAGATGTACTAACAGCAATGCTTACAAAATTAAAAACAAAAAGTTTGACTGAAATAAATAAATTTGCAGATAATATTTTACCAAAAGTATATACAAATATATCAGCAGGAGACATTTTAGCTTTAACACCAAGTTTAATGAGTTATAAAATTACAGAAAGTATAGGTTGGCCATATACAACAAAAGGTATAACAAAGGATAGATGGTATGGAGTACCAGTTACATTAGAAAAAAATGTTATACAATTACACCAAGAAGCATTTGGAGAAACGGATTATATACCTTCAGAAAAAGTTAAAAGTATAAGTAATCAAATTATAAAGAAAACAGGTTATCAATAAAAAATGATTATCTGAATAATTGAATTAAAAAAGTCAAGATTAGTAATTTAAAAAGTTATCTTTTCCTTCTTGTTTTTTGCTGGAAAAAATAACTAATGTAAAACAAAAAAATATGTCGAAAAATGGTTGACAATAATGATGATAATAGATATAATTAAAAGTGATATTTATATAAACTTTAAGGGGGAAAATATAAATGAATATTAATGTTGAATCACAAGAAGCAATTCTTAGTAGAGACATTGTAATAGTACCAAAAATAGCAAAGAAAGCAAGCAAAATAAATTACATAAATGTAAAAAGAATATTTGATTTAGTAATTAGTACAATAGGACTAATTGTATTGTCGCCAATCTTTTTAATACTTGCAATAATAGTAAAATTAGATTCAAAAGGACCTGTATTTTTTGCACATACAAGATATGGAAAAAATGGAAAAAAATTCAAAATGTACAAATTTAGAACAATGTATGAAAATGCACAAGATATGATAAATGATTTTACACCAGAACAAATGAAAGAGTGGAAAGAGAATTTTAAATTACAAGATGATCCACGTATTACAAAAGTCGGAAAATTTTTAAGAAAAACAAGTTTAGATGAATTACCACAAATTGTTAATATTATGAAAGGTGATTTATCAATAATAGGACCAAGACCAGTAATAGAAGAAGAATTAAAAAAATATGGTGAAAACAAAGAAAAATTTTTGAGTGTTACACCAGGTCTTACAGGATATTGGCAAGCAAATGGTAGAAGCTCAACAACATACGAACAAAGAATGGAAATGGAATTATATTACATAGATCATATTTCACCTAAATTAGATTTCAAAATATTTTTTAAGACTATAGAGTCTGTTATCAAAAAAGAAGGAGCAATTTAATGACAGTAGATATTATTTGTCCATTATATAATGCAGAGAATTATATAGAAAACTTGCATAAATCATTTGAAATGCAGGAGAATGTCAATATAAATAAAATATATTATATAATAACAAGAGGAAGAGATAGTACAATAGAAAAAGTGAAAAATCTGAATTGTAAATATAAAGTTATAGAATCAAAGGATTTTTCGCATAGTTGTACAAGAGAGCAAGCAGCTTTTGAAAGTGATGCGGATATAATTGTTTTTGTTACTCAAGATGTTATTATTAAAAGAAAAGATTGGCTTTCTAATTTGTTGCAACCTATTATAGATAATGAAAGTGACGCATCCTATAGTAGACAAATAAGTAATAATAATACTATAGAAAAATATACAAGGGAAAGCAATTATCCTAATATTTCTAGCATTGTTTCAAAAGCAGATATAGATGTATTAGGACTAAAAGCTTTCTTTTTTTCAGATGCATCATCAGCAATAAAAAGAGAAGTATTTGTTAAATTAAATGGATATGATGGCAAAAAATTTCCAACGAATGAAGATATGTATATTGCATATAAATTGATAATAAATGGTTACAGGATAAAATATTGTGCAGATTCAGAAGTAATACATTCACATAAATTTACATTTAAGCAACAATATAAAAGATATTATGATACAGGAAGATTTTTTAAACAAAATAAGTTTTTAAACAATTATAAAGTAAATAAGGCAGGGAGCAATTTAGCAAAATATGTTTTGAAAAGAGCATGGCAGGAAAAAAATTGGAGAGTTATTGTGAATTTTTTACCTAATATGATAGCTAGATATGTGGGAATGAAAATGGGTAAGAAATTTTAAAAAGGGGAAATTATGGAAGTAAAAACAGTTATAGTTGTTAATGACTTTAATTATATTCAAGGTGGTGCTAGTAAAGTTGCAATTGATACGGCAAACGTATTAAAAAAAGAAGGAATGAGAGTAATTTTTTTTTCCGCAGTAAATAAAGATTGTGAAAATATTGAAGGAATAGAATATGTTACTACAAATCAAAATGAAGCATTAAAGGAAAAAAATAAAATAAAGGGTGCAATAAACCGGTATATATAATTTTAAGGCAAGAAAAGAATTTAAAAAATTATTAAAAAAATTAGATAGAGAGAGTACAATAATTCATGTACATGGATGGACGAAAGCATTGTCTAGCAGTATATTTGATATAGCTTTTAAGATGAATTTTAAAGTAGTAGTAACATTACATGATTATTTTACGGCATGTCCTAATGGTGGATATTTTAATTATAAAGAAAATGAAATATGTGGGTTAAGTCCTTTATCAAAAAAATGCATAAAATGTAATTGCGATTCAAGAAATTATATGTTTAAATTATATAGAGTAATAAGACAGTTTGTTCAAAATAAAATTGTTAAACTGAATGAAAAACTAGAAAATGTTATAACAATATCAGAGTTTAGTGAGAAAATATTGAAGAAAACTTTAAATTTAAAAACTAAAATAACGAGAGTTTATAATCCTATAGAAATAATAAAGGATGAGCAAAAAGATGATATAGCAAAAAATAAGTACTTCTTATATGTAGGAAGAATTTCTAAGGAAAAAGGTGTGGACTTGTTCTGCGAGGCAATAACAGAGTTAAAGTATGAGGGAGTTATTGTTGGTGATGGAGATGAGAAGGCAAGACTAGAAGAAAAATATCCTAATATTAAGTTTACAGGTTGGAAAGATAAGAGAGATGTAAAAAAATATATGAAAAATTCGAAGTGTTTAGTATTTCCTAGTAAATGGTATGAAACAGCAGGATTAACTGTTATAGAGGCACAAACTTTGGGAATTCCTGCTATAGTTAGTAAAAATTGTGCAGCAAGTGAATTTATAGAAGAAGGAAAAAATGGATTTTTATTTGAAAATTTTGAGCAATTGAAAGAAAATATGATGAAGTTGGAAAGCCAAAGCTTGCAAGTAACGCTAAATAACGATTTTGGCATTGAAAAGTATTTAAATAATTTAAAGAAACTTTATGGAGAGATATAGATGAATTATAAAGAATTAAAAGATGAGATAAAACAAGAAAAAAAGAATTATTATGATAAAAACATTATGAAAAGATTATTTATAAAAACTCCGAACTTAAAAATATATAAAATTATAAAAGATGCAAAAATATATAGATATTATAAAGAAAATCATAAAAACATATTTCAAAAAATTAAATTTGTATATTATTGCAAAAAAGTACATAAAAATTCTATTAAAAATTCTGTTGAATTATATGGGAAATTCGGAAAAAACTTAATAATCTCACATATGCCGGTTATAATTAATGGATATAGTGAATTGGGTGATAATGTAATTCTACATGGGATGAATTGCGTCCGGAGCAAAGCATTTTATTGATGATGCACCAACAATAGGAAATAATGTTGAAATTGGTTTTGGGGCGGTTATAATAGGAAAAATAAAAATAGCTGATGGAATAAAAATAGGAGCAAATTCAGTTGTTACGAAATCATTTCTTGAACCAAATATTACAATAGCAGGAGTTCCAGCGAAAAAAATAAAATAGATAGGGGAATTAAATAATATGTTTAATGTTATATTTGTGATTTTACATTATCAAAATATTGATGATACAATAAATTGTATAAATAGCATAAAAAAATTACAAGGATTAGATAGTAATTATAAAATTATTCTTGTGGATAATAAATCGCCTAATAATACCGGAAAAGAACTTGAAAAGAAATATATAAATGATTCTAATATTGAAACTGTTTTGTTAGAGAAAAATTATGGCTTTTCAAAAGCTAATAATATTGCATTTAAAAAGGCCAAAGAATATAATCCAGAAATTGTTTTAGTTTTAAATAATGACATAATATTTGAAGATAATAATTTTTTATTAAATTTATCAAAAATATGTAAAAATTCAAAAAAATATGACATTATATGCCCAGATATAATTAACTTAAAAGATGAACATCAGAATCCTATGAAGGAAAAAGAAATGAATATTGGAAAAGCATATAAGAATATGTTATATGAATTCCTTTTTTATTTATTAATGAATGTGTATGGAATAAGAAATATAGTGGCTAATAGAAGAAAAAAAAGAGAAGAAAAATGGTTTGAAAATTATTATAAAGAAACATTAAAAAACAAAATATGTTTAGATAACTTTATACCATTTGGAGCATTTATAATATATACAAATCAATGGATAAAAAATGAAGAAAGAGCTTTTGTTAGTGATACTTTTATGTATATGGAAGAAGATATGTTAGGCATATATATAAAACAAAAAAAATATCGAATGTTATATTCGGAGGGCTTAAAAGTTAGACATCTTGAAGGAAGAAGTACACAAAATACAAATGAAAATCAATATAAAGTTTTAAAATTTAAGAGTATAAATAAAGCAAAGGCACTATATAAGTATATAATGTTTTGTAAAAAAATGAAAAAAGGAAAAATGTAAAGATGCAAGAGATTATAATGAAATTTATTTTAATTATATTAGCTATTTTGGGTATATATCTTTTTTATCTAAAAAAACTATATTTATTCTTTATTTCTTTTCGGGTATTAAGTATAAGTTTAATTTGAATCTATATAGTTTTGGATATATTATTTTATGCTTAGCAATTTTTTTTGTTGGACAGTATATTGTAAAAAAGAATGTAAAAGAAAATAAAATAGATAAAGATGAAAAAAATAAAATAGAAGTTTATAGAAAAACTAATTTTTTACCATTATTTATTATCGCTTTTATTAGTGTGATGATATATACAATATATATAATCAAAATAAATAATATAAAAATAGGTGTAACTAGAAATATAAATACAAATGGAATAGCAACGATTTTGTTACTTAATATTAAGTGAAAAAAAGATGACTTGGTATGGCTTAATGTCTGGTATAATATATAATATACCAGGAATAGTTATTTCTGGTAGAGATGCTTTAATGATTTTCTTTGTATCAACAATTATTGTACTTTTTTATTGTGGTTATTATGGTAAAAAGGTATTAGGACTAGAAGGAAAAATATATAAAAAAATATTGAGATTTCTTGGAGTATGTTTATTGCTAATGATGTTTTATTTAATATTTTTATCTAATTATTTAATATTTTTATCTAATAGTAGATATGGGTCATCACAAGAAGCAACAATTCAAATGTTTAAATGGAGTACAGATTGTCAATTTCCAGAATATTTAGAAAATATTTATTATAAAGGTGGTAAAGTTGGTAGTTTAATATTAAATATAGTATTTTATTATTCTTCTCAATTAAGTAAATTTTCACTTATTTTTGAAAAATATAATGGACCATACCTATTTGGATTTTATCAATTACATTACATATCTAGGCTTTTACCGGACTTTATGGGAATGAATTTTACGAATGTGACTAATGCAATACAACAGATTGCATCTAATGCAGGGACACCAGGAATAAAAGTATTTTGGGAAACAGCTATAGGATATTCAATTTACGATTTTGGAAAAATTGGAACACTATTTATTTCATTACTTGGAGGGATGTTAGTAGAAAAAATAAATACTTTAGGTAAACAAAAGGAGGGAATAATATCAATATTAATACAAGCTTTTATATGTATTGCTATGTTTTTAACAGTTGAAGTTTCACCATTGTTTGATTATTATTATATATTTCCACTTTTTTGGTTAACAATTATTGTTTTATTTGAAAAGAGGAGGAAAAACAGTTGAAAGTAAGAGAAACACAGATGGATGTTTTAAGGGGTTTGGGAATTATATTGATTGTACTAGGACATGCTGCTTTTCCGTATACACATTTTTTATATTTATTTCATTTAATAATATTTTTTATATTATCAGGTTACTTTTTTAAAGAAGAGTATGTAAAAGATAAGGAAAGTTTGAAAAAATTTATTATACTAAAGATAAAAAGATTGTATGTTCCATTTGTAATAGGAAATATAATTTGTGTGTTATTAAATAATACTTTTATTAGTTTGAATTTATATGATAATATAAATCATGAATATTTTGGCTTTAAAGATATAATAGTTAATATAATAAAAATAATATTATTTAGAGGAAATACAGAAATGCTGGGAGCAACATGGTTTTTACCAATATTGTTTTTTATTTCTATTATATATGCAATAATAGAATTTATAATTAGAAATTGTAAAAAGAAAACAAGAGAATATATTCAAATAGCATTATCTATAATATTTCTTGGAATGGGCTATGGTCTAATACAAAAAAATATAAATTTTTTAGGTGTACAAATTTTTACTTGTTATATATTTTTTGATTTTGGAAGAAATTTTAATAAATATAAAATCAAATCAAAAGATATAATAAATTGTATAAAATTTATTGTATCACTTGTGATATTAGTAATTTTGAATAAATGTGGAAATATTGAATTGGCAAAAAATGAGTATACAAATATTGCATATTACATTTCAGTATCAATAGCAGGATGGTATTTTGTATATGAGTTAGCATATTTTGTTTCCAAAAATAATAAGATAGCTAAAATTTTACAGTATATTGGTAAAAATACAATGCCAATACTAATATTACATTTTATAGCGTTTAAAGTAATAAATATAATAGGTGTGCTAATTTTAAATCAAGATAGGTCTTTAATAGCAGAATTTCCAGTAGCTTTTAAAAATAATTATATTTGGATAGTATATACAGTTTCAGGTATAATATTACCATTATATTTTAATGAGTTAAGTAAATATGTAAGAAAAAGAAGGGGAAAAGATGAAATTAGGAGTAGTAATAGTAACTTATAATAGAATAGAACTATTAAAAGAATGTATAGCAAATTGTATAAATCAAGTATTAAAATTTGATAAAATATTTGTAATAAATAATGCAAGTACAGATGGAACAACTGAATTTCTAAATAATTTAGCTTATGATAATATTATGGTTATAAACTCAAAAGAAAATTTAGGTGGTTCAGGTGGCTTTTATGAGGGAATTAAAATAGCTTTAAATTATGATTTGGATTATTTATTGTTAATTGATGATGATGCAATTTTGGATGCTAATTATAATGATGAAATAGCAAAACATATAAAAAATGATAAAGATATATATGCATTTTCTGGAACAGTAATGACAGATGGGAAAATTCAAGGAGAACATAGAAAACATTTAAAAAGAGGATTTAAATGTTTAGATAGTAAAGAAGAAGAATATAAAAAAGAATATTTTGATTATGAATTATCAACATTTTGTGGATTATATGTATCTATGGAGATTATAAAAAAAATAGGGTTACCTGAAAAAGACTTTTTTATATGGTTTGATGATACGGAATATTCTTTAAGAATATTAAAATATAGTAAAATTAGAAATATTAATACAGCAATATTAAATCATAAGACAAAATTAGTTACAAATGCAGGATTTTCATGGAAATCATATTATGGATTGAGAAATCAAATAGTGATAATAAAAAAATATTATTCGAGGTTAGTTTTGATTAAAAATATTTTAAAAATGAAAAAAATGATTTTAGGAGGAAAGATTTTGGCTAAAATAAAGAAAAATGATTATTATTGTAAAGTTTCAAAAATGTATGAGGATGCATTAAGAGATGGTTTGAAAGAAAAACTTGGAAAAAACAGTCAATATTTATCTAATTTTAAACTTGAAAAATAATTTGGGAGGAGAGAAAAAATGAAAATAGTTTATGTGGGAGATAATAGACATAGAGGAAACTTTGGTTGTAGAGCTACTAGTACTGCATTATCTCAAATAATTTCAGAAGAAAATGAGATTGTAGGTAGAATATATGGAGATTATACAAATGTAGATACAGGGGAATTGTTTTTTTTAAGATGGATTCCAGCATGGATGTATAAAAAATTAGCTAAATTTAAGTATTGGGAACATTTAAAAAAAGTTTTATATACTGTTAATAGATTTTTTAGAAGAGGTCATTATTATTTTAGTAGTGCAGATTTTATAAATTATGATTTTGATAAATCAATAAAAAACTTAATAAAATGTATTCCTGCAAATCCACATTTAAAGGATTTTGACTTAAGGCAATATGATTTTGATGCATTGGTTGTAAATGGAGAAGGTTCTTTTATTTTTGCTACTCCACCATGGAGAGAATGTATGATAGAATCAATGCTAATGTATTGGGCAGAAAAAATGGGAAAAAAGGTATATTTCTTAAATGGTATGTTATCTAAAGATCCATATTCTGATGAAAATAAAAAAACTATAGAATTGTTAAAACCTATATTTAGTAAAGCAGAGGTTATTTCTGTAAGAGAACAATATTCATATAAATATGCACAGCAAAATTTTGAGAATATAAATTTAAAGCATTATCCAGATGCATTATTTTCTTGGTATAAAATGATAAATGATGATTTTAGGATTACAAATGGAAAATATGTTATGGGAATACAAGGGGCAACAGATGAGGCGTTTTATGAATTTGATTTTTCAAAACCATATATATGCATATCAGGCTCATCTGCTGTTGGAAATGCCTCTAAAAATAAAAAAGAAGCTATAGACAAGTATTCTGAATTAGTAAATAAGGTAAAGAATGAATTTAATGAGTATAATATATTTTTAGTAGAAGTATGTGAAGGAGATGCTTTTTTGAATGATGTTTCTAAAATTACAAATACACCGATAATTGCAATTGATACTCCAATATTAGCTGTTGGCAAAATTTTAGCAAATTCGAGGGTGTTTATTTCTGGAAGATATCATCCTGCAATTTTATCTTCTTTAGGAGGAACACCATGTATATTTATGTCATCTAATTCTCATAAAACAAGAAGTGTACAAGAATTATTAAAATATGATGAAATTAAGGAATATAATGTATTACCAAATGAAGATGAAATTAATGAGATAATAAAAAAGGCTAAGGAAGATATTGAGAAAGGTGAAGATTTAAGAAAAAGAATAAAAGAAAGGTGCCTTAAATTATCAGAAGAAACAATAAAACAAAAAGAGTTATTAAGGAGTGAAAAATAAAAAAATGACAAAGAATAAAATATTGGCTAAAAACACTATTATTTTAACAATTGGCCAATTTATTCCAAAGTTAATAGCAATAATTACATTACCAATACTTACAAAAGCATTTTCTACTGAAGATTATGGAATATATGATTTAATAATATCTTTTGCAAGTTTATTGCTACCAATAATGACACTATTAGTTCAACAAGCAGTATTTAGGTTTATGATTAGTGAAGGACAAGAAAAGCAGAAAAAATATATATCGACATCAGTATTTTTTGTATTTGTACTTTCATTATGTATATTTGCTATAGTAGTTATTATTGGAGCAAAAGCAAATCAGAGATTAGATTTATTAATATTGGCAATGGTTTTGTATTTTTTTGAATCGATATATGATGTAATTGGACAAATTGCAAGAGGATATGGGAAAAATCTTATATATTCAATAGCGGTAATAATATATTCTACAATTAATATGATAATATTATTATTGGCAGTTAATATGCATTTAGTTAATATAAAATCAGTATTAATAATTTTATCAATATCATATTTTATTGCAACAATATTTATTTTTTTAAATTTAAAGTTAAATAGAGTTATAAAGATAAAAGAATTTTCTATTAATATTTTAAAGGAAATGCTTAAATATTCTGCTCCAATGATACCAAGTTCAATATCTTTATGGATTGTAAATCTATCAGATAGATTGATAATAACGTATTTCCTTGGTGCAGCATATAATGGAATTTATGCTGCGGCTGCTAAAATTCCAAATTTATTAGTTACGTTTTATAATGCATTTAATTTGGCATGGACTGAATTAGCTGCTAGAACTATAGATGAAGAAGATAGTAATGTTTATTATAGTAAGTTAATAAATAGTTTGTTTTCGTTTTGTTTTGGTGCTATTATAATTTTGATAGCTTTCTCACCGCTATTATTTAAAATATTAATAGATGATAAGTTTAGTAGTGGATATAATCAAATGCCTATATTGTTTATAGGAGTGATATTAAGTTGTTTAGTCTCATTTTATGGAGGACTTTATATAGCTTTAAAAAAGACAAAACAAGTGGGGATATCTTCAACTGTAGGTGCATTTTTAAATGCAGGGATAAATATAGTGTGTATAAGAGAAATAGGATTATATGCTGCTTCTATTTCTACAGTTGTTTCTTTTTTTGTAATTCTTGTATATAGAATTTTTGAAATTAGAAAAAGTATAAGTATAAAATATAATAAAATAGATATATTAATAGGATGTGTATTTTTAATAGTGATTATTTTTAATTATTATACGGCAAATCTAATTTTATTAGTATTAAATATAATTATTGCAATTATTTATAACATTTGCTTTAATAGTATGTTAAAATTATTATATAATAAATTTAAAAGTATTTGGAGGAATAGAAAAAATGTATGATTATTTAGTAGTGGGTTCAGGATTATTTGGAGCTATATTTGCTTATGAAGCAAATAAAAAAGGAAAAAAAGTATTAGTAATAGATAAAAGAACACATATAGGAGGAAATATCTATACAGAAAACAAGAATGGAATAAATGTACACAAATATGGAGCACATATATTCCATACAAGTAATAAAGAAGTATGGGATTATATAAACCAATTTGCAGAATTTAATAGATACACAAATTCACCAGTAGCAAGATACAAAAATGACTTATATAATATGCCTTTTAATATGAATACATTTAATAAACTTTGGGGAGTAGTAACACCAAAGGAAGCACAAGAAAAAATAGAACAGGAAAAGAAAGAAGCAGGAATAACAGAACCTAAGAATTTGGAAGAGCAAGCGATAAGTTTAGTAGGAAAAACTATATATGAAAAATTAGTGAAGGGATATACAGAAAAACAATGGGGACAAAAAGCAACAGAATTACCAAGTTTTATAATTAAAAGACTACCTGTTAGATTTATATATGATAATAATTACTTTAATAATTTATATCAAGGGATACCTGTAGGTGGGTATACAAAAATAATAGAAAAAATGCTAGATGGTATAGAAGTAAAATTAAATTGTGATTTTTTTGAAAATAGAGAAGAATTAGAAAGCATTGCAGGAAAAATAATATTTACAGGACAAATTGATAAGTATTATAATTATCAATTTGGAGAGCTAGAGTATAGAAGTTTAAGATTTGAAACAGAAGAGTTAGAAGAGGAAAATTATCAAGGAAATGCGGTTGTAAATTATACAGAATATGAAATACCATATACAAGAATAATAGAACATAAACATTTTGAATATGGTGCAAGTTTAGGAAAAATGCCAGAAGGACAAGTCATGGAAAAGACTATAATAACAAGAGAATATCCAGATACATGGAATAAAGAAAAGGAACCATATTATCCAATAAATAACGAGAAAAATAATAAATTATATGAAAAATATAAAGAATTAGCTGATAAAGATTCTAAAGTTATATTTGGAGGTAGACTAGGACAATATAAATATTATGATATGGATAAAGTTATACAAGAGGCATTAGATTTAAGTAAAAAAATATTATAAGAAGCAGATTTTAAAAATATTTGATATAAAAATTTGTAAATTTATATAAAAAACTAATTACTAAAAAAGAGATTTGTAATTAGTTTTTTTATGTAAATAATCTTCCGGCTATGCCGGTAGTAACATAGGCTTTAGCTTTGTAGCAAAGCAACTCCTTTCATGTTATAATATCAATATGTTTCGACGCAT
>MNRQ01000040.1:0-9921 GCA_001916035.1 Clostridium sp. 27_14
TGTATAATTTTCTTTAAATTCTATTGATTCATTCTCATTCATGCTACTTACCTCCATCTTCAATCGTTCAATCGTTCAAAATATCGTTCAATCGTTCAAGCATAGTATAACACTTTTATTATAAATTATACAAGATATATTTTAAAATTTTACACTTTTCAATGCTCTAAATTGGTCGTATTGCTTTGATTTTGTGCAATGTTTCTAATAGGTAAATTTAAGAGGAACTTACAACGCCCCTCTATCTCTCCTACTTATTATTGTTTAATATATTCTTTTGGAATTAAATTATAATCATACATTACCTTTGAATGATTATCCCAAATTAATTTTTTCTCTAACAATTCATTATTTTCTTTTAATATCTTATTTTGATATATTTTTGAAACTCTATAATAATTTTCTCCTTCTTTTTGAAAATGGTGATTTTCTTCTATTATTTCATATTTCCAAGGAAATGAATTTTGACTTCTCAATTCACCATATAAAGTTTTATTTTCAACCCATAAAAGTAATTGAATATCTTGATCAGTATTATTTTTAAATCTATAATCAATGTAATTATAGCCAACACAAGTACCATCTTTTAATGGGATTCTTTCTCCATCATCAGGTGCTAATGCATCAGAATGTGTATGAAATTCTGTTATTTCAAGTGGACTATGTAATACTAATAAATTAATAGTATTAGCTAAATTACAAAGGCCTCCACCCATTCCCGCTTGTATTTTACCGTTTCTTAAAACACGACCTTCTTTATATCCTTTTCTTTTATTTACAGTTCCTATTAATTTCCAATAAGAAAAAACCTCATTAGGATGAATTACAATATTAGTAATTTTACTAGAAGCTATTTTTACATTTACTATTTTGTTTTCTTGAAGCTCTAATTCAGTACCCTTTTTTATTAAATAAGAATTATATGATGAAACTATATTAGGCAATTTTTCATTAGACCTATCATGTGCAAATTTATCTTTAGATAAAATATCTTGGATATCTCTTTTTATAATTCCTTTTCTAACTGCTAATTTAAAAAATAGTGGATTTCTTTGACTTAATAATTTTTTATTAGTTTTCACTTTTTCCTCCTTTAATATATCGCCAAGTCTATGGGTATATTTTTTATTGTAAGAATATAATTTTAATATTATTTTTTCAATATGACGTTTTATACCAATCTTTTTTTCCGTTTTATAACCAATAAATTTTACCAAAATATTTGCAATACCTGCATTATTTGCACCTAATATATCAGTAAAAATTTGATCACCAATATAGACTACTTCGCTTTTTTCTAAATTCATTTCTTTAACAGCTTTACAATAATTTTCAGGATTAGGCTTTCCTGCATTATCTATATATGGACAATTACTTATATTTTCTAAAAATTCATCTATTCTTTTTTTACCATTATCAGATAAAATAAAAGTTTTTAACCCTATACTTTGTATTTGTTTAAATAAATCATTTACTTCTTTTGTAGAACCTTTTCCATGTGGTACTAACGTATTATCTAAATCAAATATAATTCCTTTATAACCTTTATCAAAAATTTTTTTATAATCAATACAAAAAACATCTTCAACATATTCATATGGATAATATTTTTCTAACATAGCTTTTCTCCTATCTACTAATATATAAATATATATTATCATAAAAATATATAAAAATCTACTAATTCTAAATAATTGTACAAAATCAAACAAAAATGTTTAAATAAACTAAAATATTTATTTAAACATTTCTAAAATTTAAAGTTTTAATATATTTTATGAAAAACTTAACAATTCACCACTATTGTAAAATATTTGTATTATTCTACTTTGGAAGGATTTACATGAACCATAATATGTTTTACATTTAAAAAATTCTTTTCAATATTATCATGTACAGCTTCTGCAATATTATGAGCCTTCTGTAAAGGATATAATCCGTTTACTTGAATTTCTAAATCTACATATATCTTATTACCAAAAATACGAGTTTTCAACAAATCTACACATAGCACATCTTTATTTTCCATAATACAATCATAAATTTTATTTTCAGTATCTTTATCACAAGAATGATCTACCATCTTATCAATAGCATCTTTAAAAATATCAAAAGCAGCTTTAGCAATAAATATAAAAATCACTAAACTTGCTATAGAGTCCATAATAGGAAACCCAATCCTTGCACCTAGAATACCAATCAACGCACCTATTGAAGATAGAGCATCTGAACGATGATGCCATGCATCTGCCATTAATGCACTAGAATCAATTTTTTTGGCATAATATCTTGTATACCAGTACATTCCCTCTTTGCTAATAATTGAAATACCTGCAGCAATTAAAGCCAAAACTCCAGGAACCTGCAAATTACTATAATTTTTTTGAATAATATTTTGTAATACCTCAATTCCTATCCAAAGACCAGTAATAAAAAGTACCATTGAAAGTATAATTGCTGCAACACACTCTAAGCGTTCATGTCCATAAGGATGTTCTTTATCCGGTTTTTTAGATGCTAACCTAATCCCTATAATAACTACAAAAGTACTAAATACATCTGATGCAGAATGAATAGCATCACTAATCATTGCATTAGAATGAGCTATAACGCCAGATAAAAATTTTAATATAGCCAAAAGCATATTTCCAATAATTGTATTAATTGAAACTTTATTAGCTACAGATTGAAAATTATATTCTTTACAATGACTATTACCTCTTTCTTTTTTCATTTTTTTACCTCCATAACAAAATATGTCTATAGCACTTAATATAATGGGAGTATTTTTTGATAAAAGCACAAAAAACACCCACGAATCAGTATTAGCAACTACTGTCCCATGGATGAATATTCCACTGTCACTTTTGTGACCCGACTCCATAACTATTTTGTCACGGTCTGCTCAGTTTGTACTGTAGATTTATATGCAGTGCAAAGATTTTAATCTTTTTATATCATATGCATAAAATATTGTCAATGTTAAAACTTTATTTTTATGAGATATTTTTCATTTAAAGTAATCTTATTCAATTTTATTATACAATAATAAAATTATATTTTTATATATTAAGTATCTATCAACATTTTTCAAATAAATACATAAATTAATATAAAAGGGTCAAGGTGATATCAATGAACTCTTGTGAATACATATATATAATTTCATCAATAGCATATACTATTTCTCAAGGAAAAGATATTGATGAAATTACATTTTTAGGAGCTTTTTTCGCTCAACTTGGAGATACATTATCAACAATAGCAGCAGCAGAAACACTAAATAAAAAAAACGAATAAAAGAGAAAAATATTAAATGAGTATATAAAATTTATAAAAGTTATAGTAATAGGCCTAGGAACTAGTAATTTACTATATTACAGGAATTTTAGAGATATATTGTAATAATATTTAGTTTAATTCCTTTTCCTATAATATAAAAAAGTAACAAAACTAATTTACTATAGTTTCATTACTTCTATTTTTATTCGAATTCTTATAAAATCTCTAAAACATTTTTTAAGAATTCTATTTATAAAATACTATTATATTTATTTAAACATTCGTAAATAAATATCCATTTTATCAACAAATTCTTCATTATTTTTTGTTTGAGTCATTCTCTTTATAACTTGTTCAGTAACTTCAGCAACAGTTAAACTATTCATAGCCTTTCTTAATGCAAAAACTGTTTCTTTTTCAGTTGCAGTTAATAATAAATCTTCTCTTCTTGTTCCTGATTTATTAATATCTATAGCTGGGAATATGCGCTTTTCAGATAGTTTTCTATCTAGGTGAACTTCCATATTTCCTGTTCCTTTAAATTCTTCAAATATTACATCATCCATTCTACTACCAGTTTCTATTAAAGCCGTTGCTAATATTGTAAGACTTCCACCAAATTCTATATTTCTTGCTGCTCCAAAAAATTTCTTTGGCTTATGTAATGCTGCAGGATCTATACCACCTGATAATGTTTTTCCAGATGATGGGATTACAAGGTTATAAGCTCTAGCAAGTCTAGTAATACTATCTAATAATATTACAACATCTTTTCCCTGTTCTACAACTCTTTTAGCTCTTTCTAAAACCATTTCAGCTACTTTTACATGGTGCTCAGGTAATTCATCAAATGTAGAATAAATTACTTGTCCATCTATAGAACGTTTCATATCTGTTACTTCTTCTGGTCTTTCATCTATTAATAACATTATTAGTTCCACATCTGAATTGTTTTTTGTTATACTATTTGCAATCTTTTTTAAAAGTGTTGTTTTTCCAACTTTAGGAGGTGCTACAATTAATCCTCTTTGGCCTTTTCCTATTGGACACATTAAATCTATAATTCTCATTGCATATTCATTTGTTGATGTTTCTAATTTTAATTTATGATCAGGATATATTGGTGTAAGTTCATCAAATCTCTTTCTCTTAGCAGCTTTCTCAGGATGTTCACCATTTACTTCTCCAACAAATATCAAAGATGGAAATTTCTCACCATCACGAAATCTTGAGATACCTTTTATCATATCACCTGTATCTAACTTAAATCTCTTTATTTGAACAACAGAAACATAAACATCCTTAGCTGTAGATAAATAGTTTTCACCTCTTAAAAAACCATATCCATCTGGTAAAATATCCAAAATTCCTTCTACAATTTCATCACCTTCATTAGTTAGTTTATAGTCTACAATAGGTTCACCATTTGCATTATACTTTGTAGACTCTGTATCAACATTAGATTCAATAGATTTTTTAGTAATATCTTTACTAAGAACTTTATTCTCTTCAATAGATTTACTGTCTCCCACAGAAATTTGCTGTAAAATTCCTATCAAATCCTCTTTTTTTAATTTAGATATATTTTTTATATTATTTTCTTTAGCTAATATCTTCAAATCAGATAAAGTCATTTTTTCTAAATCTGGCATAGTTTCCTCCTTTATATGACAATTATTATAACATAATTATAAAAAAATTGGAATAGCTTTATAGAACAAATCGAAAAAAACACTAAATATAAATAAGTTTTATATTTGAACAATATTGAATTTATTCTATAAAACTATTCAGAAAAATAAAACAAAAAAAGATATACTATATTAATACTTAACACATAAAATATATCAAATATCTAAATCGTATACCCTATTATTTTTCTATAAATTAATATCCTGTATCCATATATACCTTCTCATTAGGCAAATACATATCCAACTTTTCTCTAGCCATATCTTCTATAAAATCTGTTGATTCAATATCTTGTTTCTTTTTTGAAAGTTGTTCATTATATTCCTTTTGTTTTTCTATTTGTGATGTTAAATCCTCATAATTTTTTGAATATTGATTTAATGTTTTTTGTTGATTTATAAATGTTAGTCCTACATAAATAATAAGTATTATTAAGATAATAATTTTCGCTATTTTTTTAAACTTTTTCATAAGTATATTCCTCCCTAAGAAATATCATACAACTATATTATTCTACTTTTTTATTAAAAATCCTTTTTATTTTTGGAATTTTTTGTATTTTTTTATTCTTTTTTCCTTTTTTAGACACTTTTTTTCTTATATTAATAATAATAAATTTAATAGGTTTAAACATTTTCATTACATTTTTAAATATAAATTTTAAAGGCATACATATAAAATTAACTACTTTTTTACAAATAAAAATAATTTTTGTCAATATATACACATTTATTTTAATAACATAATTACTTATTGTTATCAAATAAAATAAAGCACCTATTAAAATTCCAATAAACATATACATTCTAAATTCACCATTATTAAAATAAAAAATAGAATAAAGTATGATGGATCCTGTAATTAAGCAAAACAAAATATCTTCTATATAAGTTATAAAATCTTTAGTTTCTATACTTCTTCGTAGTATTCTAAAAAAATCAAAAAGTAAACCTATAACAAAGCCAACAATTACAAATATAATAAATATATATGCTTGATTAGTTATCATTTTCTACGCCTTTCTACTTAAAAATTTTGCTTAACAAGCTACTATTTTTGTTTTTTTCTAAATCTTTATCACTATATGCTAAATATGAAATTGTTCCTTCTAATACTACTTCTGATGTATCTAAACTTAATTTATTTACTCTAATATTTTCGCCTTTAACTGTAAGCAATCCTAATTCAGTTTCAACAATTACAACTTGATCATCAAAACTCAAAACATCATTTACACCTGAAATGCTTAGTTTTCCCCTATTTTCTAATATTAAATTTTGAATAACTCCTGTATTTATTGTTTTTCTTTCTTCAATTGGCATATTAAACCTCAACCCTTTCTATACAAAAATTATTTATTATTATCTTTATATAATTCTTTTATATAATATTCATAGGTTGTCTTTTTTAGAACAATATAAAGGAAGTTAGTATACTTTCTTTAATACAAAAATTAGAGTTATTAAAAGCACAGGCAATATTGCTAATATAATTTAAAAAAAGTTGAAGTAAAAAAACTTTTACAGTTTTCCACCTCAACTTTTTACAAAAAAGATTCTAAAAAAGTACGCAAATTAATAAATACATATTTTAAAAATAACTATATTAATAATAAGCACTTTACATTATAATAAATTTACTTTTTCCTTAAACAATTCACCTCTTTGAACAGCGTTTTTAAACATATCAAAACTTGCACTTGCAGGAGAAAATAAAACGATTTGAGAAGGTTTTGCATATTTTCTAGCTGTTTTTATAGCATCATCTAAATTATCTACTACATAAATAGGTAATACTTTATTTTCTTTTTCCATTTCTTCTTTTACACAATCAAATATTTTTCCAGATGTCTGCCCCATTAATATAAGTGTTGATACTTTTTCTAAAATAGGTTTTGCAATAGGTTTATAATCTAAATTTTTATCATATCCACCAGCTATTAAAACAATAGGTTCTTTAAATGCATTTATACCAGCTAATGTTCTAGTTGGAGAAGAGCTTGCGGAATCATTATACCATTTTACACCATTTAACTCTCTTACAAATTCTAATCTATGTGCAACAGGCTTAAAATTTTTAATAACTTCTATAGCTTTATCTATATCTACTAGTGTACTTGTTGCAGCCAATGCTGTTGCAATATTCTCATAATTATGTTTACCTCTCAAAATAACATCATTTACATTTAAAAGATGTTTTCTTATTTTATCTGTACATATCTTTATAATATCTTCATCAATAATGTAACCATTATCCAATTTTTCTTTATCACTAAAAAATATCACTTTTCCTTTTGCCTCTTTAGCACATGCTCTAGTAATCTCATTATCATAATTTAGTACTACTATATCATTTTCATTTTGATACTTAAATATATTTTTTTTAGCATCTATATATTCTTCATAATCTTTATGTATGTTTAGATGATTTGGTGTTATATTAGTTATAACAGAAATATTAGGACTTACCTCCATTCCCATTAATTGAAAACTACTTAATTCAAGGACCACAATATCATCAGGTTGCATTTCATCTAATTTAGTAAATAAAGGCGTCCCTATATTCCCTCCTAAAAAAGTCTTATATCCACTTCCCTGTAATATTGCATTTATAAGACTTGTTGTTGTTGTTTTACCATCACTTCCTGTTACACCAATTATTTTAGATGGACACATTTTCATCAAAAGCTCTATTTCTGTTGTTACTATTGCACCTTTTTGTGCTTCTTTTTCTAATTCTGGTTTTGTTGGTAAACAGCTTGGAGATCTAAAAATTAAATCAAAATTATTTAATTTTTCAAGTGAATTTTTTCCAAATGAAAACTCAAATCCATAATTTGTTATTTTATCTATTGTTTCTTTTGGTAATTCATCTATTGTTCTATCATCAAATATAGTTACATTTGCTTTTTTATCATGTAAATAATCTAATAATGGTAAATTACTTACTCCCAAGCCTATTACTGCAACTTTTCTAAATTTTATATACTCATTAAACTCATTTAATTTTTCATTTATATACATATTACAATCATTCCTTATTGGATATTTAGGTTTTAAAGTTATACCTATAAACTTGAAATTTATCAATATTTTATATTTCATTCAAATAACAAATTACAAATACTAAAACAATAATGTTAAGCAAATAAATTTGTTATTACAACATTTTTAATATATCACTTTTTTCTTTTTTATTCAATCTATTTTATGTATATTTTTTGAAATTAGTGTTAAAATAATTATAAATTATGAATGGAGGTGCTTTTATGGCAAAGAAAAATAAAGAAAGTAAAAAAAATAGTAATAAAAATAATCCAACTCAGGAAAATGAAAAACAAAATAAACAAGACAATAAATAGTTCAATATCAAATATATACTAAAATATAAAAAAGAAAAGAATTACTTAAAATTTAATCAAGTAATTCTTTTCTTTTTTATATGCAAATAAAGCATTTTCAATATATTCCGCTTCCAAAAGATTTTTCCACTTTTTTCGGTTTAGTAATATAAATAAACTTTTAAACATTTTTATTTTTGCAAATTTTTTTCTATATATAAAAACTTTAATATATATGTTTATTGTTCAAGATATTTTTTTAAAAATTTACCAGTATAACTCCTATCATTTTTACAAATTTGTTCAGGTGTACCAACAGCAATAACCTCTCCCCCATTATCTCCACCTTCAGGACCTAAATCAACAATATAATCACAAGTCTTTATCAAATCCAAATTATGTTCTATAACTAAAATAGTATTACCTGTATCAACCAATCTATGCAAAATATCAACTAATTTATGAACATCTGCAATATGTAATCCCGTAGTTGGTTCATCTAAAATATATAAAGTTTTTCCAGTTGCTCTTTTTGACAATTCTGTAGCAAGTTTAACTCTTTGTGCTTCACCACCTGAAAGAGTTGTAGAAGGCTGACCTAATTTTATATAACTTAATCCTACATCATATAAAGTTTGTAATTTTTGTTTTATTTTAGGAATTTTATCAAAGAATTCTAAAGCTTCTTCTACAGTCATATCCAATACATCAGCTATGCTTTTACCTTTATATTTTACCTCTAAAGTTTCATGATTATATCTTTTGCCCTTACATACTTCACAAGGAACAAATACATCTGGTAAAAAGTGCATTTCTATTTTATGAACGCCATCTCCATTACAACTCTCACATCTTCCACCCGCAACATTAAAACTAAATCTTCCTTTTTGATAACCACGCAATTTTGCTTCATTTGTTCCTGCGAAAATATCTCTTATTAAATCAAATAATCCTGTATAAGTTGCTGGATTAGAACGTGGAGTTCTCCCTATAGGTGACTGATCTATATTTATAATCTTATCTATTTGTTCTAGCCCTTTTACCCCTTTACACTTTCCAGGTTTTTCATTTGCACCATTTAATTCTTTAGCAATTGTTTTATAAAGTACTTCATTTATTAAAGTTGATTTTCCAGAACCTGACACACCTGTAACGCATGTAAATAATCCTCTTATATTTTTTAAGTTATTTTCTGTAGCACCTTGTACCTCTATAACTTTGCCTTTTACCATTTTTCTACGTTTTTTAGGTACTGGTATTCTTTTTCTGCCACTTAAATATTGACCAGTTACAGAATTCTTAACATTTTTAATTTCTTCTGCTGTTCCTTGTGCCATAACGTTTCCACCATGTGAACCAGCACCAGGACCAATATCGATAATTTGATCTGCAGCATACATAGTATCTTCATCATGCTCAACCACTATTAATGTATTTCCCAAATCTCTTAATTTCTTTAATGTTGCTAAAAGTTTATCATTATCCCTTTGATGTAATCCAATACTTGGTTCATCTAATATATATAATACACCTGTTAAACCTGAACCAATTTGAGTTGCTAAACGTATTCTCTGAGCTTCCCCACCTGATAATGTTCCTGCACTTCT
>MNRQ01000040.1:9954-12445 GCA_001916035.1 Clostridium sp. 27_14
TAAAAATTGTAATCTTTTATCTATTTCTTTTAAAATCATATCAGCAATCATTGCTTGAGTTTTTGTTAACTCTAAATTATTTAAAAAGTCTTTAATTTTATTTATAGACATATCTGTTAAATCATTTATATTTTTATCTCCAATTTTTATAGAAAGTATTTCTGGTCTCAACCTTGCACCTTTACAAGCAGGACATTCTGAATTACTCATATACATTTCATAAAAATCTCTCATTCCTTGAGATTTAGTTTCATTATGACGTCTATCTAATGTTGGTAAAACTCCTTCAAATGGTGTTGAAAATCTTCTTGTCCCAGCTGATGACTCAAATTGAAAATCTATTACTTCACTACCTGTACCATATAAAATTTTATCTAAAAAGTCTTTTGGTAACTTGGTAACTTTTTAATTGGTACACTAATATCTACACCATAATGTCTACCTATACTTTCAAAATACATTTTAGCCATTGTATCTGCCCTTTTCATAACACTAGAGCCAAATGCCTTTACTCCATCATATAAAGTCTTATTTTTATCAGGAATTATTAAATCTGGATCCATTTTCATCAAATATCCTATACCAGAACACTCTGGACATGCACCAAATGGATTATTAAAAGAAAACATTCTTGGAGATAATTCTGGAAAACTAAATCCGCAATGTGGACACGCATAATTTGTACTATATAGTATTGTTTTTTGACCAACTACATCTATTAATACCAAATTATCAGCATGCTTTAAAGCAGTTTCTACAGATTCTGTTAGTCTACTTCTAATATCTTCTTTTATTACCAATCTATCTACTACTAATTCTATTTCATGTTTTTTCTTCCTATCTAACTCTATATCATCTGACAGCTCATATACTTGTCCATCTATTCTAACTCTTACAAAACCTTCTTTTTGATATTCTTCTAACTGCTTAATAAATTCACCTTTTTTGCTTCGTATTACAGGTGCCAAAACTTGTATCTTTGTACCCGCTTCTAATGCCATTATATTATCAACAATTTGATCTATAGACTGTTTTTCTATTTTTATACCACAATGTGGGCAATATGGTGTTCCAATTCTAGCATACAAAAGTCTTATATAATCATAAATTTCTGTAACAGTCCCTACTGTAGAACGTGGATTTTTTGAAGTTGTCTTTTGATCTATTGATATTGCTGGAGACAATCCTTCTATTGATTCTACCGCAGGTTTTTCCATTATTCCTAAAAATTGTCTTGCATAAGAAGATAAACTTTCTACATATCTCCTTTGTCCTTCAGCATATAAAGTATCAAATGCCAATGATGATTTTCCAGAACCTGATAATCCTGTTATTACTACTAATTTATCTCTTGGTATTTCTATATTTATATTTTTTAAATTATGTTCTTTTGCACCTTTTATTATTATTTTATCATTCATACTAAAATACATTCCTTTCTCTGCTTAACAAAAGCACATAAAAACATGAAAAATTTTACACTTCATATTCTTACTTCACTATTAGCAAATTTCATTATACTATAAATCACAAATAAAAACAATAGTTTGGTAAAATATATTTTCTAAGCAAATTAAAAATATCAAATATGCATAATTATATTTAAAAGCAAAAAAATTCCCACAAGCACATTGTACCTGTGGGATAAATAGATTATAAAATTCACATAAGCAATTTTAATATATACATTACTGTATGTTTTTAATAAGGAGCTACAACACTATTATAAGAATCTCGTTCATCAAGAACACAATCATGATTAAAAATTTCTTTACTAGCTTCACTTCTATAAAATTCTAAATGTAATTTTTCAAAAAATTTACTTGAATTCATTTTTGAAAGTACCTTTTTACCATTTTCAGTATTGGCTCTTACATAAAAATTCAAATTTACAGTAGAAGTTAAATAAAAAATCCTTGCTTGGTCTTTAGAGGATGTATATGCCTTATAAGAGAGTCTACATGCTTCTTGCTCTGGTAAAATATATATAGCACCTTCAGAAAAATAATTTGTGCTTATTAATTGAGAATCAAAATCACTGACTTGTTCTACAGTTTTACTATCTAAAAACTGCTCTATTTTTGATTTCAATTTTTCAATTTCTGTATCATCTTGTGGATAGCTTCCATCATTTAACGTAATAAGCATAAAATCATAAAAACTAGTCCAATAATCTGAATTTTCTGCCGGTACAAATATGGTAGCTTCTGTTGGAAAACCTAAGTCTTTCAGGTGCTTGCCCTCAACAACAGTATTTATTAATTTTAACATGTTAAAATTATATTCATCATCACTATATTTAGATTTTTTGACTATTTTCGAAGCTTTCAAACTTTTAAATATGTCTTTATCATCATTATAAGCCATAACAAATGGTGAATAAGCAAATTTAGTATATGTACCATCTTTTTCTTTATTATATCCGACAGAAATATCTGCCTTTTCATCAGAAGTAATAACTACTTTGTAATCATTTTTTAAATCCGTTTTC
>MNRQ01000041.1 GCA_001916035.1 Clostridium sp. 27_14
ATGCGTCGGAACAGCTATGAGCCTTGAGGCTCTGCTTGTAACATAGCCCTATGGGCGTTATGAGTAAAATACCTCCGGCTAAGCCGGAGGATTTTTATTATTGCATTTTTTGTAGAAATATGATATAAAAAAGGTAAAAATAAAACAAGATGGGGAGATAGAATTGGAAGAAATAAAAATAATTATAGCATCACATAAAAAGTATCAAAAACCTGCGGAAAATATATATTTACCAGTACAGGTAGGTGCTGAAGGAAAAGAAAAAATAGATGGATATACACAAGATAATACAGGAGAAAATATATCAATAAAAAATCCAAATTATTGTGAATTAACAGGGTTATATTGGGCATGGAAAAATTTAAATGCTAAATATATAGGATTGGTGCATTATAGAAGATATTTTACAGAAAGTAAAAAAATACCAAAAGAGGAAGATGAAAAATTTAAAGTAGTTTTAACAGAAAAACAGATAAAAGAAAAATTAAAAAATGTAGATATAATATTACCTAAAAAAAGAAAGTATTATATAGAAAACTTGTATTCACACTATGAACATACTATGTATATAGAGCCATTAGCAGAAACACAAAAAATAATAAAAGAAAAATATCCTGAATATTTAGAAGAATTTGATAAATTACATAAAAGAACATCTGCACACATGTTTAATATGTTTATAATGAAAAAAGAAATATTAAATCAATATTGTGAATGGTTATTTGATATTTTATTTGAATTAGAAAAAAGAGTAGATGTAAGTAAATTTGATAATTTTCATGCAAGATTTTATGGAAGAATATCTGAATTATTACTAGATGTATGGATAAATAAAAATAATTTTAAATATGAAGAAGTAAAAGTTATAGATATGCAAAAAATAAACTGGTTTAAAAAAGGATTTTCATTTTAAAAATATGAAAAAAGTTTTTAGAAATTAATATAATTAAAGATTGTAATAATTTATACAAAATGAAAAAAATATAAGATTTTTAAATTTTTTTTGCTTTTTTATATAAGAAAGGATAGCAAAAATGGAGGAAGATTTAATAACAATAGTAATACCAATTTATAAGGTAGAAAAATATTTAGATAAATGTGTAAAAAGTGTGATTAATCAAACTTATAAAAATCTAGAAATTATATTAGTAGATGATGGATCACCAGATAATTGTCCTAAAAAGTGTGATGAATATGAAAAAAATGATACCAGAATAAAAGTAATACACAAGAAAAATGGAGGATTATCTGATGCAAGAAATGCGGGAATTGATATAGCTAAAGGAAAATATATAACATTTATTGATTCAGATGATTATGTTTCAGAAGATTATGTTGAATATATGTATAATTTGTTAAAGCAAAATAATACAAAAATGTCAACTTGTGAAACTCAAGTAGTAAATATAGAAAAAGAAACTGAGATGGAAACACAATTTGTAGAGAATATAGAAATACTTACAAAAAGAGATTTATTTTACAAAATATTATTTGCACAAAAAAGTGATGTATCTGCATATTCAAAATTATATGAAACAGAATTGTTTAAAGATATTAGATATCCAAAAGGTGTGGTATATGAGGATACAGCAACTACATATAAATTAATTGAAAAATGCGATAAAATAGCAACAGGTAATAAAAAATGTTATTTTTATTGTACAAGACCAGATTCGATTTCAAAGATGAAAGGGTTTAATAAAAATGAATTAGACTATATAAAAAATACTGATGAGATGTTAGCATATATAAAAGAAAAGTATCCAGACTTAAAAGAGGCTGTTAACAGATTTGATTTATATGCAAATTTTAGAATATTAAGATTGTTGTTATTTACAAATCCAAGAGATAAAAAGAGAGAAAAAGAAACATATAAAAAAATAAAAGAAAAAAGAAGTGATGTTCTGAAATATACAGATACTCCTAAAAGAGATAAAATAGCAATACTTTTGTCATTTTTTGGATTAAATATTTTTAAAATGTCATGGTATATATATAGCAAAAAAACTAATAGAATTAATTAAAAAGTATTTGAAGGAAAATAGAAAGGAATGGATGTAATGTACATATATATAATAAGTTTTTTAATTACAATATTATTAATATACTTAGCAAAGACAAAAGTAAAAAATACAAAAATTAAAGTAATATTATTAGTACTAGCGGTAATACCAATGCTGTTAGTATCAGCATTAAGATATCAGGTGGGAACAGATTATACAAAAAGATATGTAGAAAATTACAGGATGTTACAAAAAGGAATAGATGTAGAGGATTTAGAAATAGGATTTAAAGCAATAGATTATGTTTGCTTATTTTTTACAAAAGATGCGTATTTATTATTTATAGTAACTTCATTAATAATATTGTCAATATTTTTTGAAGTTATATATAAAAAATCATCAAATTCGATTTTAAGTGTAATAATATTTTTCTTAGGAGGATATTTCTTTGGAACATTAAATTTAGTAAGACAATATATAGCAGTAGCTTTTATATTGCTTGGATATCAATTTTTGATGTTTGAAAATAGAAAAAAAGCATATAGTTTGTTTGGTTTGTGTGGAATATTAGCGTTTTTAATGCATTCATCAAGTATAGTATGTTTTGCAATAATGTTTTTAACTAGAAAAAATATTATAAATATAAAATGGGTTTTACCAGTAAGTGTATTGATTTTAATATTGAATAAAAATATAATGACAATACTTGCACCAATAATAAAAAATACTAGATTTAATATTTATTTAACAGGAAAATTTGCACAAGGAGATTTATCAATAATAACAATAGCGGAAAATTTAATAGTGTATTTATGGTTTAGTATTATTTATTATTATGAAAAAAGGCAAAACAGAAAATTAGAAAAAGAGGGAATTACTTTTTTAAATATACAAGGGATAACATTATTACTTAGTGTGTCAGGAGTTGTACATACACAATTTATGAGAATAATGATATATTTTAGTGCATTCCAAATATTATCAATACCATATTTCTTTAATATAACAAATTATGAAGAAATAGCAGAAAAAATAAAAACAAAAATTAATAAAAATATATCAGGAAAAGCAATAAAAACAATAACTTATGCATGTATAGTACTAGCTTTTAGTGGTATGCTTATATATACAAATATTTTGCATAATGATAATGGAGTTTTACCATATAAGACAATTTTTGAAAGAGACAAAAAATAATTTTAGCAATATATAAGAAGGAAAAGGTTAAAAAAATGGAAAAAAAGAGGTATGCAAATATAGATTTACTAAAAACAATAGCCATAATAATGGTTATAGCCTTACACTCACAACTATTTATAACAGACTTTATAAAAGATAATAAAATATCAACTTATATTCAATATTTTATAAGAATATTATGTGAAGGAGTTGCAATATTTATTTTAGTAAATGGATTTTTACTAATTAATAAAAAACAATTTGATTTTAAAAAACATTTATTAAAAACATTAAAAATATTTGCAATATTAGTAATATGGTCAATTATATTAACAATATCAATACAATTAATATACAAAGAACCATTAAAAATAATAGGAATAATAAAAAATATATTTATAACAGATATTAATAACAAATATACAGGAGTATTATGGTTTTTACAGAATTTAATAGCACTATATTTAATATATCCTGTGTTAAAAATAGTACATGATAATGACAAAAAAGTATATAATTACTTTTTTATAATACTATTAATATTTACAATGTTCACAAACTTGTTAAGTTTAATATCAAATTTAATAAACACAGAAATTAAATTTGAAGGTATAAAAATAATCATAACATATATATCAAAATTTCAAATACTGTATAACAGAAATTTTTTAATATTCTTTATGCTTGGAGGATATTTATTTGAAAATAAAGAAAAATTTGAAACTAAAAAAGTTAGAATAAAATGGATTATAATTGGATTAGCAGCATGGATAATGTCATACATATATGCAATTATTATATCTAAATTACAAAATAAAACTTATATAGGCAGCTTTAATTATGAAAGTATATTTATGCCATTTATATTAATAGGAATTTTTGCACTAACATTTAATTATAAAGATAAAAATCATTGGTACAACAAATTTATAGAAACAGTTTCAAAAAATTCTTTAGGAATTTATTTAATACACATTATTATTATAAGAATATTAAATAGTGTTATTACAGAAACATTACCAATAGGGATAAGGATAATTAAAGTGATATTTATATTCTTAGTAAGTTTAGGATTAACTTTAATAATAAAGAAAATACCCAAAATAAATAAAATTATAGAATTTTAAAAATATATAATATACAGAAATTTGCTAAAGCAAATTTCGTACACGAACAAAAACGCGGACTTAAGAATAATTTAAAAGTTATAAAACTATTAATGTCCGCTTTTGTTCTTTTCAAACTAGAAAGGAAAAAAAGAAAAAAATGGAAAAAGTTTCAATAATATTGCCAACTTACAATTCAGACTCAGTCTTGAAAAATGCTATAGAATCTGTGAAATATCAAACTTATGAGAATTGGGAATTATTAATAATAGAAAATGGAAAAAAAGGACAAGCAGAAGAAATAATAAAAAAAATAAATGACAATAGAATAAAATATATTTATCAAGAAGTGGCAAATGTAAGTGAAGCAAGAAACACAGGATTGAATAATGCAAGTGGAGAATATATAGCATTTTTAGATTCAGATGACAAATATGGAAAAGACTTTTTAGAAAACATGATAAAAAATATATCAATAAATAAAACACAATTAGTAACTTGTGGATATAAAAGAGTATATGACAAAAAACAAATTTTAATAAAACAATGCAAAAACATAGAAAATACAACAAATATAAAAGAATATTTAGAAACATTAAAAGAAAATTATTTATTTAATGAACTTTGGAATAAAATGTATATTTCTAAAATAATAAAAGAAAATAATATAAGATTTAACCAAAAATATGAATTAGGCGAAGATTTTTTATTTAACTTAGACTATATAAAATATATTGAAAAAGCAAGCTATATAAATAACCCATTATATATATACACAGAAGGAGAAACAGGGTTAAAACTAAAATACAGACCAAATAAATTTAATATAGAATATGAATTAACACAATATTTAGAAAAAATTTATAAAGAAAAAAACTGGGATATGAATTATATATATAATAGATATGCAAGAGTTTATTACAATCAAATAATAGATATATATAAACCAAATAATCCAGCAAATAAAAAAGAAAAAAACCAGCAACTGCAAGAAATTATATCAAAAAAGGAATATAAAGAAGAATTAAAAAAATTAGAAAAAAATGTAACAGACAAAAAAATGAAAATAGCTATAAAATATTTTTTCTTAAAAGGAAAGACAATGATAAAATTATTTGTATTTTTAAATAATATAAGAAAAAAATAAAATGATTATTCAAAATATGTTAAATAAATTATAGCAATTTGAACCAACCATATAAAATAAACATTTTTAAATAGATTTCATAGTTTTAATGGAGGAATGATAAAAATGAAAATATATGTAGATGCATATTTATCTAAAAATTTAGGTGACGATTTATTTATAAACATATTAACAAAAAGATATCCACAACACAAATTTTATGCAATATCAAAAGGTGAAAAAGGATATAACACTAAAAATTTCAAAGTATACTCAAATACGTATATATTTAAAATATTAAAAAAGTTTCAATGGGAAAAATATTTAGCAAATCATTATGACACAGTTGTAACAATAGGTGGAAGCATGTTTATGGAAAGAGGAGACACAAACAGAGATTTTTCAATGGGTAAAAATAAAAGATATGTGTTAGGAATAAATTTTGGACCATATAAAACTCAAGAATATTATAATAATATTTATAATATGTTAAGTGATGTTGAAGATGTATGTTTTAGAGACAAATATTCTTATAATTTATTTAAAGAATTACCAAATGCAAGACAAGCAGCAGACATAGTGTTCTCAATGGATACATCTAATATAAAAATCACAAACAGAAAAAGAGCAATAATATCTATAATATCACCAAAAGACAAAATAGATGAGAAATATGAAGAAAAATATGAAGAAAAAATGTTAGAATTAATAACATTTTTAATAAAAAAAGAATACGAAATTTGTTTAATGTCTTTTTGCAAAAACGAAAATGATGAAGAAGAAATAGAAAAAATATACAGCCAAATACCAGAAAATCAAAAGAAAAAAGTAGAAAAATACTATTATAATGGAAATATAGAAGAAGCTTTAAATACAATAGCAGATTCACAATTAGTAGTAGGAGGCAGATTCCATGCAAATATTATAGGATTGTGTTTAGGAAAAAGCATATTGCCAGTATTATACAGTGACAAAACCTTACATGTATTAGAAGATATGCAAATAAACACACCAATAATAGATATAAGAAAATTAGAAAATTTTAATATAGAATCAATAAAAGATGAAGATTTAACAAGACATTACAATATAGAAAAGCAAAAAGAAGATGCACAAAGACATTTTGAAAAATTAGATATACAGTTAATAAATTGAAAATAGAATTTTTTTAAAACAAAGGGGCAGAAAATAATGAAACTTTGGCTAAGCTAAATGTGACATTAGGAAAGGAATGAAAACCTGATAATGAGTAAAGGAAAAGAACTATTAAAAAATACAGCAATAGTTTCTATTGGAAAAATATGTACACAATTAATAACATTTTTTTTATTACCAGTATATACAGCAGTACTAAGTAATGAGGAATATGGAGTTGTAGATTTATTAAATACTTTAACAAGTTTATTATTGCCAATAGCAACATTACAAATAGAACAAGGAATATTTAGATATTTAATAGATTGTAGAGAAGATAAAGAAAAGCAAACAACATTAATAACAACAATTATAAGATTTACTATTATTCAAACTGTGATATGTATTTTAATATTTTTATGTATAAGTCCATTTATACATAATCAATATAAATACTATTTAATGGCAAACTTATTAATGGGAATATTTTCTACAATATTATTACAAATATGTAGAGGTCTTGGTGATAATACAAAATATGCAATAGGAAGTTTTATAACAGGAGCAATAACTGTAGTACTAAACGTTTTATTTATAGTAGCATTTCATTGGGGAGCTTATGGAATGTTAGCAGCAACAGCAATATCAAATTTGTTGTGTGCAATGTACATTTTTATAACTAAAAAACTAAACAAGTATATAGAACCAAAAAAATATGATAAAAAAGTATTAAAAGAAATAATAAAATATTCGGTACCACTAATACCAAATATGATATCTTGGTGGATTGTAAGTGCATCTGATAGAACAATAATTTCTACAGTGTTAGGTGTAGCACAAAATGGAATATATTCAGCAGCTAATAAGTTTTCAGGAGTATTTACAACATTGTATAGTGTATTTAATTTAACATGGACAGAATCAGCATCTATAAATATAAATTCAGAAGATAAAAATGAATTTTTTAGTAGAATTTTAGATTTTGTATTAAGATTTTTTGGGAGTTTATGTTTAGGAACAATAGCAATAATGCCTTATGTATTTAATATATTAATAAATGAAAAATTTAATGATGCTTATTTCCAAATACCAATTTTAATAGTTGGTTCAATGTTTAATATTTTGGTAAGTTTTTTAGGTTCAGTATATGTAGCAAAAAAACTAACAAAGGAAATAGCAAAAACTTCAGTAATAGCTGCAGTAATAAATATAGCAGTAAATGTAGTATTAATAAAACAAATAGGATTATATGCAGCATCAATATCAACATTAGTAGCTTATGCGGCAATGTTTATATATAGATGGATAGATGTAAAAAAATATGTAGACTTTAAGGTAAATAAAATTTTAATTATGTTATTAATATTAATATATTCAGGAACAATTTTAACATATTATTTAAAAAACTCTACAATATCTATAGTAATGCTTTTGATAGTGGTATTATTTGCAATTATTATAAATAAAAATAGTGTGACTTATATAAAGAAAATTGTTAATGAAAAACTAAAGAATAAATAGAAAGGAGGTGCTTTTGGGGACGGACTTAAAAAACATTTGAGAAGGGGGATAAAAATGAGAAAGAAATTTTTAATTACAGCGATAATAGCTGTAGCGTTTATAATTTTAAATATTAATACTTCAAAGGCTGCTACATATTATAAAGATGGTTTTAGTGTGACTTTGCCAGATGAATATGATACTGTAATAACAGATAGTGCAAGTGAAATAGATAAGAGAACATCAGATTATACTAAAGAAATATCATTCGAATCTGAAAAATATGATTGGGATATTGTAATTGATAATAATTATTTGGATATTTTAGCAGGAACACTTAGTGAATTGGGTTTTGATGTTAAAAGTAAAAAATTAGTAGAGCATGATGGATCTAAAGGGGCTAGAGTAGGGCTTGAAATGACTTACTCTGGAATGGGTATGTATATGACAGAATATCAATTCTTATCAGATAACTATTTGTATACAATAACATTTATTGCTTTTGACTCAAATCCAATATCAGCTAATACTGAGAGTACGGTGTTAAATTCATTTAAAATAAAAGATACAGTAAAATTATCAAATGGAATACCTTTTACAGATGTTTCAAGAAATGATTGGAGTTATTCAGCAGTAAAATATGTATATGAAAATAAAATAATGTCAGGTTCAAATTCATATACTTTTGCACCAAATAGCAAAATAACAAGAGGAATGTTAGTAACAATGTTACACAATATGGAAAATAAGCCTTATGTGGCAGGAACAAGCAAATTTTCAGATGTAAAAAATACAAAGGAATATTATTATGTGGCAGTAAAATGGGCAGCAAAAAATAATATAGTAAGTGGATATAGTAATGGGAAATTTGGACCAAATGATCCAATTACAAGAGAGCAATTGGCAGTAATATTAAATAATTATTGTAGATATAAAGGAAAATATAAGGCAATACATGCAAATTTTACAAAATTTAAAGATAGCAACAAAATTTCTACTTATGCAAAATGGGGAATGAATTGGGCTATAGGAAACAAAATAATAAATGGTTCAAATGGAAAATTAAATCCACAAGGAACTGCAACAAGGGCAGAAGCGGCAGCAATGTTGAGCAATTATTGTAATGTAATAAAATAATTTATGAAAAAGTATGAATATTTAAAATAAAAATATTGAGGATTAATAAAAATTATAAATAAAATAAACCCAAACTATTAAACTTTTTGTCTAATAATTTGGGTTCATTTTATTATACATTATAGAGAATTCAGAGAATTTATATAATATAAAAAATGAGTTTTTTTATAGTTTTAAAATAAATAATCCAAAGAATAAATAAGCAAAACGAAGTAAGCGTTTTTTATAAAAATATTTACGTAGCTGAAAAGCTGCTTCATTTAAAGCACAACGTTTATCAACAATAGTTAAAATAAAGCTTTCTCTATATTTAGGAAAATGAAAAAAAGTAACAGGCCACATGTGTTTTAAAATAATATCTTTTTCTTTATCATTTAGATTAAAAAGTTTGCTGGCATTTTCATAAGCAGTAACAGGGTGAGTAAAAGCATGTAAACCTTTACGTCCATTAAGACGTTTTCTCCAATCATATAAGAAAAGGTCATGAAGCATTGCTGCTCTTGCACAAGAAAAATAGTCTAAGTGATGTTTTTTACAGTAAAGATAGCAAAAATAAGAAGCAACCAAGCAATGTTCAAAGCAAGATGTTTGATAGTGTTGCCTATAATTTTTCATTTTTTGAACTGTTTTATTTTCAATTATATCTTTAATAATATTTATAAAATCTTTGTCGTTTTCGATTTTTACTAATAAATCATTCATATTAGGTCCACCTCTAAAATAATTATAGCATAAACTTTAGAAAAAATAAATAAAAATTCTCAGTTTAGATTATAATGAATATTTAAGGTAATTTTGAAAATAATTGACAGAAAAAATTAAGATATTTTCGAAAATTGATATAGAATTTTAATACTTTTCTAAAGATAATTTTATATAAAAGAAGAACAAAAGCGGACATTAATAACATTGGCACTTATTAGAACATTTTAAAGTCCGCGTCTTTGTTCGTGCGCGAAAATTTATGAAATAAATTTTCTGTGGAAGAACTTTCCTACAATATAACAAAAGCGGACATTAATAACATTGGCACTTATTAGAACATTTTAAAGTCCGCGTCTTTGTTCGTGCGCGAAATTTGCAAAGCAAATATCGCGGCCTTGTTATTTTTTATATTCTAGGAAGTTCGGAGAACTTTCCTAGAATATAAAAATATTTTTAGTTTCAAAAAAATACAAAAAGCGTCAAAAAATTCTAAAAAAGTATTGAAAAAACTTTTTCAAACATATATACTATAACGGTAACATTAAAAGAAAGAAGAAAGGGAAGACCAAAGATGATAGATTTTCATACACATATATTACCAAATATAGATAATGGGTCTAGGAATATAGAAGAAACATTTAATCTAATAAAAGAAGCAAAAGAAGCAGGTTTTGAAGGTATAGTATTAACATCACATTATAAAGAAGGATATTATGAAACAGATACACCAGAAAGAGAAGTATGGGTAAATGCAATAACAGAAAATTTACGAGCAAAAGGAATAGATATAAAAGTATATTTAGCAAATGAAATATATATAACAGATAACATGATGGAATTATTAGAAGCGGGAAAAGCTTCAACAATAAACAATACATGTTATGTATTAATAGATTTACCATTAGATGAAGAACCAATGAATTTATACCAAGTAATATATTCATTACAAGAGAATAAACTAATACCAGTAATAGCACACCCAGAAAGATATGAATTTATCCAAAAAGAACCAGAATTTGTATATGAATTAATAGAAAAAGGCTGTTATATGCAAGCAAACTATGGTAGTATTTTAGGGCAATATGGAAGAAAATCACAATTAATAGTAAAAAAACTTTTGGAAAATCATTCTATACATTTTTTAGGAAGTGATGTTCATAGGCAAGGAACAATATATCCAAAAATGTCTGAAGCTTTGCTAGAAATAGAAAATATAATAGGAAAAGATAAATTAAAAGAGTTAACAACAATAAATCCAAAATTAGCATTAGGAAATAAAAGGATAGATATTGACACACCTTATGAATCAAAATTATCTTTTAAAGAAAAAATAAAAATGTATATAAAAAGTTACTAAAATGGGTGTAATGAAAGGAATGAAAAGCTATGAGAAAATATTTTGGAACAGATGGAATCAGAAGGATAGCAAACACAGAACTAACTCCAGAGTTAGTATATAAAGTTGCAAAATCAGGAGCTTATGTTTTATCAAAACACACAGACCATGTACCAACGATACTAATAGGGAGAGATACAAGATTGTCAGGTACATTAATAGAAAGTGCAATGGTAGCAGGATTTTTAAGTTATGGTGCAAATGTAAAGTTATTAGGAGTAATACCAACACCAGCAGTGGCATATTTAACAAGAAAATTAAAAGCAGATGCAAGTGTGGTAATATCAGCATCACATAACACTTATGAATTTAATGGTATAAAATTTTTTAGTAACAAAGGAATGAAAATACCAGATTCATTAGAAGAAGAGATTGAAGAAGTAATGGAATCTGGAAAAATTGAGGAATTAACAGCTGTAAGAGATAAAATAGGTATTTATGAAAATTGTGAAGATTTAATAGATGAATATGTATATTTTTTTAGAAAAAATTTTGACACAAATATGGAAAAAATATATAAAGATGATTTTGTAATAGGAATAGATACAGCAAATGGGGCAACATATAAGGTAGTAGAAAAGATATTCACATCATTAGGGATAAGATATAAAATAATTAATAACAATCCAAATGGAATAAATATAAATGATAAATGTGGTTCAACACATATAGAATTTTTACAGAAATATGTAGTGGAAAATAATTTAAGTATGGGATTTGCTTATGATGGTGATGGTGATAGATGTTTAGCTGTTGATGAAAATGGAAATATAATAGATGGTGATAAAATAATTGCAATAATATCAAGATATTTGAAAGAAAAAGGAAGGCTATCACAAGATACAATAGTTGCAACAGTAATGAGCAATCTAGGATTGCATAAATATGCAGAACAATCAAATTTACATTTACAACAAACACAAGTTGGAGATAGATATGTATTAGAAGAAATGTTAAAAAATGGATATAATCTCGGTGGAGAACAATCAGGACATATTATTTTATTAGATTATAATCCAACAGGTGATGGAATATTAACGTCAGTGATGTTAATTCAAGCAGTATTAGAAGCAAACAAAAAAGCTTCTGAAATGGCAGAAATAATAAAGCTATATCCACAAGTATTGGTAAATGCTAAAGTAAATTCAGAAAAAAAATATGATTATGATAAAAACGAAAAAATACAAGAAGCTATTAAAAAATTGGAAAAAGAATTTGCCGGTAATGGAAGAGTATTAATAAGACCATCTGGTACAGAGCCATTAGTTAGAGTTATGATAGAAGGAGAAAATCAGCAAGATATTACAAAAAAAGCTAAAGATATGGCGAGTTTAATAGAAGAAAATATGATGTAGTTTTTTGTAACAATACTGAAATAAAAATGTAAACAAAAAGTAATAAAAAAAACTTGAAGAAAAGTATAATAAATGTTATATTATAAAAAGAGGAACAAAAGAGAAGGGGGAATTTTAGCATGTTTGTTTTTGACATATCAAATCCACTAACATTAGTACTAATGCTAGTAATAATGATTTTATTGATTTTTTTAGCACAGGAAGTTAAGAAAAGTTATATAGCAGCAATACCTCTATTTGCATCATTAATATTAATATTAGTGCATGGAATACACTTATTTACATTACCAAAAGAATATCAAGATTTAATACCAGTATTATCAAGATGTTTAGTCGTAGACTTTTTATTTGTAGGGATATCATTTTTTGGATATTTATGGGTAGATGATATAGAAGCAAAAGAAAAGGGAATCAAGAGTGTAGATGATAGTATGGAATGGTTTTGGAGAAATATATAATAGTATATAAAAATAAGGGTATATAAAAAATAAGAGTTAAAGATTAAAGGTTAATTTTTAACTCTTATTTTAGTTTGAACTAAATAAATATATTATATATTTTTATTATATAAATGAAAGTTTATATAATTTTATTTAACTTTAGAATGAGCCTTTAATAATAATGCGATTATTATTGATATTGTTACAAGTAATTAAAGTCAATTCATTAAAATTGTTAGAAGATATGGGAGATAAATCATCTGTTTTTACTTCATAGTTGGCAAAAACAGAGTATATATATTCATGTTTTTTATTATCGTAAATATATATTTTATCTTCTTTTTTTAGTTTAGAAATATTGCTAAAAAAAAGATTATTATTATAATTATGTCCAGCAATGCATAAATTGTTTTTTTCTGGAGGCATTTTGCCACTGAAAATGCATGGAGCTATTTTTAGAGTTTCATCATCAAGAATGGAGAAGATAGGATAGGAAATGTTTAGGCTTGGAATTTTAATTTCACCAATAACGTATTTTTTAGTGTAATAATTTTTTTGTGATAAATCTTTATAGTTTGTGAAAAGAGAATCATTTGAATATAATTTTAGAGTTTGGTAGTTATAAGCAATACGATTACTACTTTTTTTGTTTTGGTTTAAAATATATAAATGATGCATATAAAATGAAAATAATATAAAAGCAAAACAAGTAGAAAAACTAAAGAGATATGTCATTTTTTTAGCAATAAGTTTTGTGTGTTGTTTTTTTTCGGTGTGTGTTTGAGTATCATTAAACTCTTGATTTTGGTTATTATAATTGATGTTATGTGTATGGATATTGCTACTGGATTTTTGTCTGAGATTGTTTTTGAAATTTTTAATTGTAGAAATATGGGGGGTAGAGTTTATCTTATTGCTTTTTTTGTTTTTTGAATCTGCACTTATTAAAATTTGGTTCATTTTAAAAATCCTTTCTAAGAATTTTTTATATATTTTAATATGTGAGTTTTGAGTGATTTTTATACGAAATATGTAAAATGTTATTTCTTAAAAAATTAAAAAAATTAAAAAAATCAAAGGAGAAATTTAAAAATGTACCAAGAAAAAAAGAAAACAGGAGGGATTACATTAATAGCATTAGTAATTACAGTAATAATGTTAATACTGGCAGGGGTAATGGTAAAGAGCTCAACAGAATTTATAACAGCAGCAGAAATAATGGCAGAGCAATACTATGGAGAGGAAGTTTTAAATTACAATAAAGAAAATTTGACATGCAAAATGCAAAAGAAGAATAAAGAAAAAAGTATTGATATTTAAAAAATAATATAGTAAAATAAAGACATCAAAGTAAGGAGCGTGAAAAGATATGTATGGAATAGGAATAGGAGAAAGTGACTTCAAGATATTAAGAATAAAAAAAGATTATTATATAGACAAAACAAAATATATAAAAGACATAATAGACAATAGAAGCAAAGTACTATTAATAACACGACCAAGAAGATTCGGAAAAACATTAAATATGAGTATGTTAAGATACTATTTTGACTGCACAAAAAAAGACAGT
>MNRQ01000042.1:0-8852 GCA_001916035.1 Clostridium sp. 27_14
ATGGCTAAAAGAATCATAAAATCCATTTTCCATATTTACCATATATTGATGGCTGACTTTTTAATGAAAATTTGGCACACAAGTTAAGTATAAAATACATAAATTGAATGAATCTATTAAATCTTTCTCCATACCTTCCTTCAATATCTTCCCATATTTCATCATATTTTTTACTTCTCTTTCAGTACTTAATTCTCCTATATTTTGAGATTTGATAATATCAGCACTTGTTAATGGTATTCCCATATTATTTAATATAGTAAACATTCTGAAAGCATCTTCAGTATTATAATTACTTACATATGTTATATCATATATATCCCATAAACATCTATCTAAATTTATTACAATTCTCTTTTCCTCTAAATACTTCCATAATAAACTCAGTAAATAGTATGATTATTAATGTATCAATAACATTCATCCTATGATTATGTGTATTAAGTATAACCTCTACTAGTTTGTTAACTAAAAATCTCAGTATTGTTAAAATAATTACAAGTGAAATATAATATCCAAATTTAACTCTATCCATATATCTACAAATTTTTTAATTCTATTTACTATTTTAAAAATTCCTTCATTCATCTCCATCTGTATAAATATTTCTAACTAACCAATGAACTTCTTTTAATGTATAGAAATTATCTACTTCTACACCTAACGCATCCCATTTATTTAATCCAATATTAAATGTTTTTTGATATAATACCATTTCTTATATTTACTTATACTATAATTCTCCGTTACACCTCTAAAGAAATTCATTTTATCTAAATGGAAATATTTCTATATAGAACTTTCCTTTGATTCATAATAACTAATATAATTGCAACTAATAAATATAATATTGCATAATATTTTATAAGCTCTATTAAATCCCAGCTAATTATTCCAATTAAAAAATTAAATAGTTGATGTATCATAATAGGAACTAATAAATTCTTATTTAAATTATAAAAAACTGTAATTATAATACTAACCGATATAATGGCAATCATAAAAAATGTAATATATTTTATTAAATTAATTCCTGTAAATCCTGTTGTAAACCATATTGGTAAATGCCATAATCCCCACCAAAATCCTATTATTATTGATGACTTTATAGGCGAATGCTTCTTTTGAAGTTCATTTAAGGCAAATCCTCTCCAACCTAATTCTTCACCTAATGGTCCTGCAAATAAGTTTTTTGCAAATAAATATATAAACATTCCTAATGATGAGATTGTAAAACTAGGCATCATTCCATTATTCTTAAATGCTATTATAAATATGACTATTATTGCTATTAAAGCCTGTACACCAATTGCAACAAATATTATTGTATATTTCAATTTATTTTTAAATTTATCTTTTATATATGCTATAAAACTTTGCCCTGGATAAATTCTTTTAAATAGTATCATAAATGCAAATGTTGATGACCAAGATGATATACATAGCGCAATATTAAATACTATTGTTGGTAATCCTAATATTTTAGTTACTGCTACTAATAAAAAAAGTGGTAAAAAAATTAAATTTGTTAAAATAATAAAACTTGCTATAGGCCTTTTCAATTCTTTCTTTGCTTTCATAAGTATCCCTCATTTCAATTAATATTTAATTGCTATAATCTAAGTTATAACTGCTTATATAATGAGCTTAAACCTATGAGTAAGACCCTAGTCAACTATTATTTATATTATTTTATAGGTGCATAAATTTCTAAAAATACACGTTCAAGATTTTCTTCATAAGTAGTAAGTAATATGTTAACATAAACTACTCCAAGGAGTTCATATCCTTTTTTTATTGCTATTTTTCTTAAACTAGCTTCTACTTTATTATCAATATTTTTTCCATCAGTAGACCTTCTTCCATCTTCAATAATAGTATAAAGACAATTTTCATGAACAATAATTTCACCATCTATATCCTTATGAAAGTCTTCTACTTCTCTTATAATTATAAACTTATCTCCTATCATACCTTCTTCATTAAAACTTATTACTCTTCTTAAAGCTGTTAATGTAACTGCTTTCTTTAAATTCTCTGAGTTATCTCTTAAAATCTCATATTCATTATAATCAGTTATATTTTTTATTTCACCTTTTACTTCTAAAGGTTTCATTTCTTTAACTGTATACTTCCCTAAGTATTGTTTAATTTTCTCACAATTCTCCTTAATTAATCTAATCTTTTTTAAAAGAAGCTTTTTATATTCTATTTCATCTAATATAACTTGTTCTTTTTCTTGTAGTAAAAACTCTAAATCCTCTATACTCATATTTTTCTTTATCTCTTGAATTTTTTTATCTCAATATCAATTTCCCTATAAAAGTTTATTGTTGTAATATCATATATATCAAAATGATCATATTCTCTATATCCATTTCCCGAATTTTTCTTAGGATTTATTAATCCTTTACTCTCATAAAATTTCAGCGTATCTCTAGAAATACCTAAGTATTTGGATACTTCTCCAATGTTATACATTCTCTTCCCCCTATACTAAGTGAGTTTTACCCTTTTATTGTTTCGTATATATTATATAAAATTATGGTATAATCCTAAATAATAATTTTTAGCTGTGTTAGATGTAGATGGTATCGTTAAAATGGATAAAGAATTCATAGATCAAAGCTTTAAGAGTAATCATATATCAAATATATAAATGTTATTGATTTTATTGTCTGACAGAGCTTTTCATTTAAATAAAAGAAGCTATAAGATGATTTAAGAATAATTCATCTTATAGCTTCCAATTATTATACTATTTATGAATATATCAAAAATTATTTTCTATCTATAAAACTCTTGAGTTGCATATACTTTATTTCCTATCTTATATACTCCTACACCTATGCTGCTGAACTTTGTTGATAATATGTTTTCTTTATGTCCTTGAGAATTAATCCAATTTGTCATAAATTGATTTGCTAATGCTGTAGGATCTGTAACACCACTTATATAAGCAATATTTTCTCCCCAAGCCTTATATGTAACTCCATCAGCTTTCATTTTTGCAGTTATATTATTACCATTTAAATCAGTATGGCTAAAATAATTATTATCTCCCATATCTTGAGATTTAATTCTAGCATATTTTTCCATAGTTGTATTATAAGTTAATGGTGCAACCCCAGCTTTAGTTCTTTCTTCATTTACCTTATTAAATATGGCTTGTTCAACTTCTGCCATGAATTTATTATTTATAGTTGCATCAGTATTATTACTAGTATTTCCTTCATTTAATAATACATCATTACCAGTAGATGGTTTATTTTGATTATTAGTATGCCAATAATGTTTATTATATTTATATCCACTAGCTGTACTTACTGCTTTAGAATTTGAACTATTATCAATAGTTTCTCCATGAGCTTGTACTTTTACATCTTTAACAACTTGTGCACCTAATAGTAACATGAATATTTAAATTTTATAATAGTAGATTAATAGAAAACATCTTATATATATCCCTAAAATCATATATTGTCTTTACATTCCTTAAAATAGATTTTTTAATTATTATTTTTAAATAGGCTGTGTTAAACAATAATGTTGATATGTGCATTTAATTTTTCTTGATAACACTATATAATAGATTAAAGAATTAAAAACTTATATAAAAGGGTGGGTTTATTTTGAAACCAGATTTAACGGGAATTTTGATGTTTGCATTTTTAGGTGGGGGAATAGTTACATTTATTGGATCAATAATAAAGTTTTTTAATGCTGGGGATGTTTTGAATTTTTATGATGAAAAAATACATGATAAAAACAAGGTATCTAAAATTGTTGGAAATGATATATTCTATACAGGATTAGGTATAATTTTAATTGCAATAATTAGTATATTTTTAAACAATAAATATTACTATGCTATGATTATAACTCAAACTATTACTCTATTAATGGGATTATTATTATCGTGTTATCATTTCTTTTGGACATGTAAAAAATAACAAATAAGGTTGTTCCATTTGGACAACCTTATTTATTACCGTATATCAACAATTTAATCTAACAGAGCCTAAATATAAAAAATACACAAGAATTAATGCTACCATCTCATCTGCATTTATTCTTTTTTCTTCTTTATTTTCAGTATAATAAATAGATTCGTATATTGAAGTTTTTCCTGCCCCGTTCACACCTGCAAAAATTGTATATATTTTCATCTTATTTACCTATTACCTTGGCTTGTTCTCTTTGTAGTATCATGTTTGCTAAAGTCATAATTTATTACTTTTTTTATTAAATCCAAATATTCATCTATTAATAATTCTTGATATGCTGCTCTTTTATTTATTCTTAATTCATTAATTACTTCATCTAACTCACTACAATTAATTTTATTTAATTGACTCATACTCTTTTCTTCAATAATATTATTAGACATGGTATTTATATAACTTTCCCTAGTGTAATTTAAAAACTTAACCTTATCTTTGTATCTTTTCTTAATCTTATATGCAATCATTAATCCTTCTGGATCAAAATCTCCTGCATAATATATATTTTTTAAATTTCTAATTTTATTAAGAAGTATATATGAAGATAAATTTAATTGTCCACTAGTACAAATTAATGAAATATTGTCACCATTCACCTTTAATATTTTATGAAAAACTGCAGGATTTTCAAATATAAAAACTGTATTATTTATAGCTTCCAAATAATCAATTTTCAATAAATTACTTATAGATATTTGTAATGGTTCCTTCCATAGATTAAAACTATTAACTGCTTTAACTTCACTACTATCCATGTTAAAAGCATTTAATCCATAAATAGTTGTATGATTTGATATTTCATCTTTTAATATACCAACTTCATAATATAACTCATTAATTTCATTTATATCTTTAGGATCATCTTTGTTAAGAATAAATGATATAGCCTTTATAAATAGTCTTCCTGTAAATTTATCACTATCAAAAAAATGAGAATCCTTTGTATTTACTGCTGAAAATACTGCTATATTTTCATATTCATTATTTAAATATGGAAGTTTATTTAGTGAATTAATTATTAAAATTATTTTTCTCTTTAATTCTTTTAAATTTCTTATTTCACTTTTATATTTCCTTACAATAATATTATATCCATATTTTTTCTTATCTAAAATCTCAATAAACCACTGTTTACCAACACCATCATCACTATCTTTTAATATATCATCATAAAACTTTTCTTCTTGCTCTTTTTCCTCATCTTTAACTTCTTTATTAGTCTTTAGCTCTTTTCCAACTACTTTAACTAACAACTCTTCAAAACTATACTCTTTTAATTTTCTATTAAATAAATCTCTTACTGTACTACACTTTATCTTAGCTTTTCCCTCAGTCAATGCCTTAGAGTCAAAATTAAATAATATTTGTCTTTCTTCAGTAGTGGTAGCTTTTAAAGTAAAGCTGCCTGTTATTTTTCCATACTTTTTATATTTACTATATACTTCTAAAAATATTTTTTTATAAATCTTATTACTATTTATTAAATCTAATGATTCTTTCATATAAATCTTCCTATTTTTTTAGTTATATAATTTTGTTATATTTCTATCTTAGTTTCCATTGATTTAACTTTTCCATTCCAATGATATTTTATAGGAAGTACTACCTCTTCCCCCTGCCTAATAAGCTCATAAATAGCTAAACTCTTGACACTTTCATAAGTTCCCCAAAGAACTTGTGAGTTAAGTACATAATCTAGCTTTAAGCTTTCAATAAGTTCAAACATATATGCAATATTTTGATCATCAACACCTGCAAAAGCTTCATCTAGTGCTATTATTCTAGGACAATCCTTCTTATCTGCACCATTATATCTAGCATTAACAGCTGCAAATAATGGAATATACATTGCCATTGCCTTTTCTCCACCTGATAATCTAAAGAAGGCATTATCTGTTAATTCTTTTTTAGTTTCTGATGATTTTGAATACCATAACTGAAAATCAAACCACTGCCTATAATCTAAGACATCACTTATTATTCCTTGATAACTTCTTATAGTTCCATCTTCCTCAGCAATTCTTTTTTGTTTCTTTAAGCTTTCCTTAAAGTGATTTGATACCTTCTCTCTTTGTTCATCACTCATAAAATCTGGTGTTCCTAATATCTTAGTAAGCTCTCTAATATCTAATTCTTCCTCACTGCTTGATTTCTTAGGTATCCACTTTAAACTTAACTTGAATTTATTTGATGTATTCATATCTTCCATTAATTTATTAATTTGATTAACCCATGAAGTTGCCAAATGTATTTTAGCATTTATTTTAGTGCTTAATGTATTAATTAATGTATCTTCAAACACTTCTCTTTCTTTATTGCTAATTAATAAATTTTGCACTTCTATAGTATCATTTAATTCTTCAACTAAAGAATATATACTAACTACTTTTCTATTAAATTTAACTTTTATATCTGTTCTTACTGCTTCTGATAATATCTCATTTATCTCTTCATCTTCACTTTCATCATAATTATCAAAAATATCTCCAGAACTTAAAGAATAATCTCCTAAATCACCTTTAAATTTATTATAAACATCAAATAATTTTGATAATGTATTTTCTTTTTGAGATATATTAAAGCTTTCGTAATTTTTCATAATATATGCTACAGATTCTTCCACTGTAAGGTTATCTAATTCTTTTATATATTTTAAATTTAATTCATTTTCTAAAACTTTAGTATAAACATCTAATATATTATTTTCTCTTGTAATTTTCTTTTGAAGAATTGAAAAATTATTATCTAAGCTTTTTATTTTTTCATCTGATCTTACAATATTTTCTTTTATATTAGAAATTTTATCTGGATATAAATTAATTATGTTTGTAACTTCAGCATATTCTTTTTCAAGCTCACCTAAATTTAGCTTTAATAAAGTTTCTTTTAATGAATTTACAGTATTATTCGTATAATCTATCTTATCTTTTACTATTAATAAGTCACCATAAATTGAATCCATATCTTCATTTAATTCATCTATAATTTCCATAATTCTTTTTATATCAGATTTTTTATGTCTTAAATTTGTTACTTTTTCTGATAAATCTCCTATAACCTTGCTATATTCTGTAATATTTTTAATAGCATTATCATAACTTTCCTTATTTTTAGGAATTTTTATATATTCAGTTGCATTAAAAACTTTAATGTTTAATTGATCTAATTCATTTTTTACTTTTAATAATTTTTCTTCTAATGAATTTAAAGTTTTTTCTAAAACTTCTAATTGATTTTTTGTTTCATTTATAATTTTAATTCCAACTTCAATATCATTTGTTTTAGAGAAATTATCTATTTCCTCTTGAAGTTTATTTAACTTTTCTTCTGTAAATAATATTAATTTTTCAGTATTATTTAGTTCATTTTCTATATCTTCTTTTTTAATATTTAACTGATCTATTTTTAATTTTCTAAAATTCTCTCTTGATTCTAAACCTATATATTTTAAATCATAGTCTTTATATGAACCACCATTTATTATTCCTATTCCAAAACTTAAATCATTTTTAATAAATGTATTATTTTTATTATTATTATCTATTGATATACTTTTTAATATTTTTTCTATTTGACTTTTATATTCTTCAACAAAATCATTATTTTCTAATATTAAATCATCTTTAATATTAGATATTTCTTCTGATTTTTCAGCAAATATTATTTTATATTCATGCCCCTTTAAACATTCTAATGATTTTTCTTTATATTCTAATGGTATAATAAGACTATTTAATATTCCCATATTAAATAAGCTGCCTTCAATATTAATTTTTCTTTCCTCTGATATTCCATCATTAAAGTTTATGCATTTATAAAAGCTTTCAAATGGTATATTATTATTGCTTAAAATCTTTTTACAATTTGCTATATCTTCTGTATCTTCTATTAATTCTTTAGAATTTTCTATTGATAAAATTTCATTATTTATATTATTAATATCTTCTTGTAATGATTTTTTCTTATTTTTCAGTGTAATTTTATTTTCAAAAATATTATGTCTAATGGGCTCACTAATTTCTTTAATAGTATTTAATATATTGCTACAATTAGCTATTTCTTTAATATCATTAATTTCTTTAAATAAATTTACTAATTCTTTTTCATCTATATTAAATTCTGTAACTTTTCCTAAATATTCATTAACTTCTTCTATATATTCACTTTTTAAATTTGTTAAATATTCAATTGATTCTTTCAACTTATTTTCTACAGATTCAACTTCTCCTTTTTGGAGATCTCTTTGCTCTTCTACTGTATTAAATTCTTTTTTACAATTATCAAACTGTAAAATTAAACTATATGCATCTCTAACTAATTTGTCATACTCATTAACACTACTTCTTATATCTTCAAAAATAAAATTATCATTATTTAAAATATCTTTAAACTCAAAATCTTCTTGAATATAACTTTCTTCTCTAAAGTATTCTTCATCATCTAATAACATCTTTACTTCATTTATTATATGACTAACTTCTAAGTCTAAATTTTTTATTTCTTTATCTTTTTTTATTTTATCATCATTTTTCTTATTATATTTTTCTTGATTTTTATCACGATTATTTACTAATTCTTTTAATTCTTCTTCAGCTTTGCACAGCTTATCTCTAGCATTAAATCCTTCACTATTTTTTAAAACTTCTTCTTTTATTTTTGCTGCATTTAATTTATTTATATATGTCTCAAGCTCACTTTTATTTTTTTCAATATCTTTTAATATTTCTTCTTTTTCCAAATTTAAATTTTCTAAATCTATATTTAATTTTTTAACTTGAGTTCTTTTACTATAATAATTTCTACTTTTATTATATAACTCACTTAAATTATATCTATTAAAAGAATCTC
>MNRQ01000042.1:8870-13430 GCA_001916035.1 Clostridium sp. 27_14
TCTTCAAGCTTATTATTAAGACTATCCATATTATCCATAGCCTCAGACATAGTTCTTAAATCATCTTCTGATAATAAACTTAATGAACTTTTTAATATTTCATATATTACTGTTGGCTTAAAGTCTTTAGATAATTTAGGACTTCTTACTTGTATTAATAAATTTAATAAATCTTTATAACTATCTATATCTGAATACCCAAATAAATGTTCATTAACCTTTTCCATATATTCTTTAGGACTTGTTGTATATATATTTCCTTCCCCTAAAGCATTCTTAAATTCTTTATCTGTTAAGGCAAACTTTTTTCCTTCTCTTTTTTTATAAAGTTTAAGCTCCTTATTAATTCTTCTTCCATCTTTTAATATGAAATGCCAACAATCTAATTTTTTGCCCCGTCTAGCTCTAAATCCTATTCCAATAGTTAAATATGTATTGGATGATGGTTTTACAAATTCCATATAAAGATATGCTATCTTATCATTTTCCTCTTCATTTAATAGTAAATAATTTTCTATTTTTCTAGCACTTGATCCAAATGGATCTAATCTATTTGGTCTTTTATCTCCATCTAATAATAATGGAATAAAGCTTTGAGTAGTTACTGATTTGCCACTACCATTAGTTCCTCTAAAAATAATTTTGCCATTTGATAACTCAAATTCTTCTTCATCATAATACCAAAAATCAAATAATCCAAACTTATTTGCAATCCATCTATCACTCATCTTTAGCCTCTCCTTTATAATCTTCTGGATATTCACCTAAAACTTTCCCAATAATAGGCATAAGTATAGTAAAATCTTTTTCTTCCCTTATCATAGAAAAATCTTTCATAAAATTTCTTATTATATTTATAAAAACTTGTTCACTTACATCTCTTAATGTCTTTGTAAATCCATGACCATGAGTTCTTCTTACTTCAATAATAAATTCATCAAATTCTGAATTGCTCATAACAACAGTATCATTATCTTCCTTTTTTAAATTGCCTGAATTGATATTTCTTCTTACTTCCTTATTAATAAATAAAACTGCTGCACTTTCACCTTTTTTATTTGGAAAAATATCTTTAACTTCATTTGAATTTTCTAAAGCTGCTAATGCCCCATTTTTATGAATATGAATATCCCAACCTAAATTTTCTTCAAAAGTATTTCTAATAAAACTTCTCTTGCTTTTAATATAATCATAATCTCCATTATCATTTTCATCATTATATACAACAGGAGATAAAAGCAATCTTCTAAAAACTCTATTTTTTCTAACTGTTCCTAAATCTTTACTTATTCCCGAAAACTCAGCACCTAATAAATCTTCATAGCTTTCACTATCTTCAATATTTTTACTAAATCTTCTTACTATATATCTTGATAATCCTGTACTTTCATATAAAACATCTCCAGTTTCACTTTTTGAAAATTCTTCTTCACTACCATCATTCTTTTTAATTATTCCAATATCTATGGCAAATTTCATAACCTTTATTAAACTTTTTCTATTTTTAAATATAGTCCATTCTATCTTTTCATCTGGATAATTATGCTCTATATATTCTGTAATGCTAGATAAAATAAATTGTTCTTCCTTATTCTTATCTTCTAAAAATGTAATTAATAAAATAAAAAATATGTATTCCTTAATTTCTGTAAATTCATTTATCCCCATCCATTCTTCTGGAATTCCTGGAATTTTTTCAAGTTTTATAAAATCATCTTTTATAATTATGTCATAAGCAAGATTATCATAAATAAAGCTTTTATATTTATCTATATTATCTTTAACATCATAATATAGATCTTTATCTCTCTCTTTTAATATTAAATAGTTTTCTAATAAATCAACAAAATTCATTTTTTAAACCTCTTCTTTAAAAATAATCTCATAAGCAGGCATAATAAAGTCTCCATCTTCACACTTTAGAGTTATTTTTTCTGTTTCATTCTTATTTGCTATCTTATAATATCTTCCATACTCATTCCTTATCCATTCTTGACCTTTTTTGTTTAAGCTATAAGATAACCAAGTTAAAAATATTCTTCTTTCTTCTGCAGTAATATTATCTAATTCTTTAAATGATAATCTATTATTTATAATCTTACTTTCAATAATTTCTTTTTCTCTTTGTCTCTTTTCTAATATTTGCTTAGCCATAACTTTTTTAGCTTCCGTTTTTTCCTTAACTGAATTTCTATTAGCTGTTTTTGCTCTATATCTATTACTTGGCTGCACTATTACAGTTGTAGCTTTTTCTTCATATATTCCACTATTAATATTTTCTGTTTCTCTTTCAATATCACAACCTATATGTTTTGATGACATTACTCCCAAAACTACTGATGATAATTTATGTGCTTCATTAATATCTATACACTTATTAAACATCTCTATTAAAGCTTTATATTCTCCCTTCCTACTTCCCCCTGAAGTTTGCATTTCTACTATTTGCAAAGCATACCTTGTTATTTTTCTAATAATTTCACTAGTGCTTTCTAAAAGATTATCAGCCATAGAAATATTACCTGAAGCTCCAATAAACCATTCTCTCATGCTTAAGTATCTTCCATAATGTAATTCATAGCTTTCCTTTTCATCATAATCAGTCTCTAAAGCAATATTTTCTTTTTCATACTTTATAATATTTTGAACAATCCATCTAATTTTAGCTTCTTCATCATTAATATGATTTAATAAATACTTTATATTAGGTACATTTATTTGTAATCCCTTAATAAACTCTCTTAAGTATTTTATAAAGCTTTCTTTAAATATTAAAAATTCATTAGTTTTTAGTAACTCCTCTGTTTTAGGTGAATAAAATTTGCTAATATAATCTTGATAGTTTTCATTTAAATGCTTAAAATCTCTATTTAGCATTTCCCACCATGAATATATTTTGCTACTATCAAATTCTTCAAGAACTTTTATTTGCTCTAATGTTTCTTTAAATCTTTCAATTAATGAAATTTCCAATGACCCTCTAGATGTTTCCTTAATATTTTCAATTTTTATTAAAGTTCTTTCTAATTCAATAGTTGTTGTGGATAATTGATATCTAAATCTTCTATTTTTAAATTCCTCTAAAGTTCTGGTTTTAGCTGTATCCTGCATGGTAATAAAGTTTCCCCAGGCTTCTAGTGCATCTAAATCTTGCTTTAAATCATCTAATGTATATTCATCAAATCCATTAATTTTTTTAATATCATCAAAGATTTCTTCTTTATACAGTGAATACTTCATTTTTTCATATTTTTTATATGCAATTCTTATTATTGCTCTATATCTAAAGGAGTTTCCCATACATAAATATGATGCTTCTGTAATTTTCTTAGTTGCTTTTGAAGTAATATCTAACATGTTTATCACCTACCATCTTCACTTTCCTATATTTGTTAAATGTAAAAAATATAAAGCAGTTATAAAAATTTATTTTGCAACTGCTTTATACTCTTGATTAATATATTTCATTTAAACTTATTTTTAAATCATTAAAAACAGTACTTACATATTCATCATCATTTTTATATACATCTGCAATAATATATTGGTTATCTACCAACGAATATTGTATAATCTTACCACTTTGCTCTACAATATTATATTCTTCTACCTTAAACTTTTGATATACTGCAAGTTTAGTTATATAATCATGAGATGCAGTGCTCTTAGAAACTACTTCAAATATAATTTTGGGAACTGAAGTAAAACTTTCACCTTTTCTAGTAGCATTCTCACACATAACAAAAATATCTGGTTTATATTTATATAGTTCATCTTTATTTTGAAATATTACTTCTATTTGCTCATCAAAAGGTTCACATTTTGATCCATTAAAGAAGCTATCTAATTTAGCTAATATTTTTCTCTTTATTCTATTATGTTCAATAGATGTACTTGAAGTTAGAAATATTGAACCATTATCAAATTCTGCTTTACCATTGAAGTTTTTTTGAATTTCTTCAAATTCTTCTTCAGAGTATATATAACCCTTAATAATATCCATTTTCCCTCTCCTTACTATCTTTCTTCATTTCTTTTATTATAACCTAAAGGGCTATTTTCGTGAACTACTCTCCACTTATAGAAGTGGGAGCTTCTAAGTATTTTTTACATTTAAATAAAAGAAGCTATAGGATGAATTATTCTTAAATCATCTTATAGCTTCCAATTATTATACTATTTATGAATATATCAAAAACTTATTTTCTATCTATAAAACTCTTGAGTTGCGTATACTTTATTTCCTATCTTATATACTCCTACACCTATGCTGCTGAACTTTGTTGATAATATATTTTCTTTATGTCCTTGAGAATTCATCCAATTTGTCATAAATTGATTTGCTAATGCTGTAGGATCTGTAACTCCACCTATATATGCAATATTTTCTCCCCAAGCCTTATATGTAACTCCATCAGCTTTCATTTTTGCAGTTATATTATTACCATTTAAATCAGTATGGCTAAAATAATTATTGTCTCCCATATCTTGAGATTTAATTCTAGCATATTTTTCCATAGTGGTATTATAAGTTAATGGTGCAACTCCAGCTTTAGTTCT
>MNRQ01000043.1 GCA_001916035.1 Clostridium sp. 27_14
TAATCACACCAATTTGCTCTAACCCTATTAAAACTAATAAAAACTCAAGTTAACAAAATTTCTCAAAAATCACAATCAAATTCTCATAACCCGAAGGCCAAAACAAAGAACACAAAACAAAAGAAAAAAAGCAATAAATAAAATAATAAGAACCATTATTAGAAAACAACAAAACAAAAAAAAAAAGACACAAAAGAAACGCAAAAAATAACAAAAAAATATTGAGAAAAAAAAATAAATATGATATAAATAAAAAGAAAAAAAGAAAAACAAAAGCAACATAAAAAAATAAAAAATAAAAAAGGAAAGAAAAGAACAATGAAGAACCAAGAAAACATAGAATACACATACAAACACAGAAAAATAGTAAAATACCTAGCAGAAAAATACATACAAAAAAACAAAAAAGAAAAAATAAAGCAAATAGAAGAACACGACATCGACAAAATATACATGTACTTAATATACGAAAAAAAAGAAGTATCAAGAATACACAGAAAAATATCAAAACACCACCAAAACGAAAAAGAAAAAACAGAAGTAGACTATGAAGAAATGGCATTAGACTGGGAAAGTGCAAGATACACAAAAGAAGACAAGCCACTAAACGCATATGACACGCTATACAAATACTATCCAGAGCTAGAAAAACAAATACTACCAATACTAAAAGAATGGGGAATAGCCAAAAGCAACATGCCAAAAGAAAAAGACATAGAAGAATACGCAAAAAAAGTAAAAAACACAACAATAGAAGAAATAAAAAAAGAAATAAAAAAAGACTTAGAAAAAAGGCTAAGATAGAAAAAAGAAGAAAGATTAAAGTAAAAGAAAAGCAAAAACAAAAGAAAAATAAAAAAGCAGCCTAAACATAAAAACAAAAAAAGAAAAACCAAGAGAAAAAGAAAAACTAACAATAAGAAAAAAACAAATTTAAGCAAAAGCAAAATAAGAACAAAGACAAACAAAAAATAAAAGAAAAAAAGGAGGAAAAAATGTGCACAGCAGCAACATACAAAACCAAAGACTTCTACTTTGGAAGAACATTAGACTACGAAAAATCATATAAAAACGAAATAACAATAACGCCAAGAAATTACGAAATAAAATTCAGTGAACAAGGGTCAATAAAAAGTCACTATGCAATAATAGGAATGGCACATGTAGCAGAAAACTATCCACTATATTATGACGCAATAAACGAAAAAGGATTAGGGATAGCAGGATTAAACTTTGTCGGAAACGCAAAATACAACAAGAGCAAAAACGGAAAAACAAATATAGCACAATATGAATTCATACCATGGATATTAAGCCAAAGTGCAACAGTAGAAGAAGCAAAAAAGAAAATAGAAGAAATAAACATCACAGACACACAATTTAACAGTCAATTACCAGTAGCACAATTACACTGGATAATAGCAGACAGCAAAGAAACCATAACAGTAGAAGCAGTACAAGAAGGAATCAAGATATATGAAAATCCAATAGGAATCCTAACCAACAATCCAACATTTGACAAGCAAATGTTTACGCTAAGTAAATACAGAAACTTATCAGCCAAAAGCAAAGAAAACACATTTGGAAAAGGAATAGAACTAAAAGAATATAGCAGAGGCATGGGAACGCTAGGATTACCAGGAGATCTAACTTCAGAATCAAGATTTATAAGAGCAGCCTTTGTAAAAATGAACTCAATATCAGCAGAAAGTGAAAAGAAAAGTGTAAGCCAATTCTTTCACATATTAAACTCAGTAGAACAACCAAGAGGAAGTTGTGAAGTAGAAAACCAAAAATATGAAATAACAATTTATACATCATGTTGCAATGCAAGCAAAGGAATATATTACTACACAACGTATGACAACCATCAAATAACAGCAATATATATGCATAAAGAAAACTTAAACAGCAAAGATCTAATAAGATATACTCCAATAACAGAAGAACAAATAAACGAACAAAACTAAAGCAAAAAAGTCCAAAAAGTAACAAAAGAAACATCTAGTAAAAGGCCCCAAATAAAAACAACTAAAACTAAAAATAACTAAAAATAAAAACAAATAAAAATGAATAAAAAAACAAAAAATGGCAAAAATAAAGAAAAAGAAAAAATAAAAGAAAAGGAGAGACTAAAGATGGATAAAAAAGAAAAGATAGAAGACACAAAATGGGAAGAAAAAAACAATAGCCAAGCAAAAAACAATAATCAAAAACAAAGCAAAATAGAAAACAATAATCAAGAAACGGACACAACAAAAAAAGAAGAAAATCAAAACGAGCAAAAGCAAGAAATCCGTAAGCAAAAAGAAGAAGCAAAAGAAGAAGCAAAAACAAGTATAGAAAAAGCAACTAAAGAAAACAACACAACGGAAAAAGAATACAAAGAACAAACAAAAGCAGAAAAGGAAAAAAAAGACATAAAAGAAACACAAGAAAAATCTAAAGAGACAAAAAAAGAATACAAAGAAAATTTAAAAGAAACAGTCCAAAATGCAGAAAAAGAAGAAAGCATCAAAGAAAAAATAGCAAAAATAAAGAAAATCAAAGCCAAAAAAGGAATAAGAAATGCAGGAATAGTAATAATAGCAATAATAATAATCTTTATATTAGTGTTAATACTAGATAAAAGCCAAAACACATTTAATGGCCAAGTATTAAAAATAGTAGGAATAACAGAACAAAAAACAGAAGAAGCAAAAGAAAAACAAGAAAGCAAAGAAGAAAAAAAGGAAAAAGAAAAAGCAGTAAAAGTAGCCCAAAAGAAATTTAAAGAACTAGGAGAAAAAGCCAAAAAAGAAGAACTAGAAGTATTAAAAATCAAAAGAAAAGGCGAATACTATTACTATATATCAGCAAAAGATAATACAGTAGAAATAAGAATAACAGACAACAAAATAACAAGAGTAAACAGCGTACCAGTAGAATAATATATATGCAATCAAAAAGTTGTGATTACGTTGTAACGGAGAACTAATAAAATAATAATATATGCAACCAGTAAATACAATTCCAAATCAAGCAAAAACTAATCCAAAAAGGTAAAGAAATAAGTATATAAATATAATTAAAGTAGCAGAAAATGCTACTTTTTTTGTGTTCTAGGAAAGCTCTCTGAACTTCCTATAATATTAAAAATAACAATGCACAGAAATTTGCTTTACAAATTTCGCACCCAAACAAAGACTCGAACTTAAAAAAGTTCTAATAAATGCTAATATTATTAATAACTGCTTTTTGATCTAAAAAACAAAAAATAAAAAGTAAACAAAAGCAAAAAACCCCTAAGAAAAGCCAGAAAAAAATAAAACAAATGTAACAAAGATGTAAACAAAATGACAAAAACAAAGTAAAAGCAAAAAATCCGTAAAAAGAAAAGCAAAAAAAGCAAAAAGGCACAAATTGACACGAAATGACAAATAAGATAAAGTAAAAATATAAGACAAAAGGAAGAAATGCGTCAAAACACAGAAAAAACAAAGAAGATCCGCCAAGTCAAAACACAGAAAAAAAGTAAAAACAAAAAAAAACGCCAAACAAAAACACAAAAAGTAAACAAAAACACAAAAAGTAAACAAAAACACAAAAAGTAAACAAAAACACAAAAAAGTAAAAAATAATAAAAGCCATAATACAGCAAAAAACAAACAAAAGAAACAAAAAATCTGGGAAAAGGAGGAAAAGCAAATGCTAGAAAGAAAGCTAAAAAAAGCAATAGCACAAATACTACTAATAATAGCAATAGCAACAGTAACAATAATAAGTATACCAGCAGGAAAAGTATATGCAAGCACTCTAGAACCAGCAAACGACCAAAAAATAGAATACAGAGCAATATCACAAGAAGTTGTAAACGGAAAAAAGCAACTAATAATAGAAGTAAGAATAAGAAAACTAAAATTCAAAGGAATAGACTTAAGATTACAATATAATACAGCCCTCTTAACACCATCAAACATAGAAACAAACGCAGCAATAGACGTAAATGATGCAGACGGGATACCAAGCAACTACACATATATAAACGGATTCGAAAAATATATGGACATGTTAGAAATAGAAGGAACAACAGGAGAACTAAGAATGGTATACTCAATACTAGGAGAAGACGAAAGAACAGGAACAAACAACTATTATAAAGAAGAAACAGCAAATCAACCAATAGTAGAAGTAGCAGACGAAGCAATAATAGGAAAAATAAGTTTCCAAATGGAAGACGAAACAGCCATAACAACAGACGACATCAAATTAAAAACAGGAAGCACATCACCAACAACAGGAATAAAAGTAGTAACAAGCGAATCAAACAACTATCAAGCACAATCACTATTTGAATTTACATTAGATTTAAAATCAAAAAACGCAAATCTAAAAAAGATAGAAATAAGTAATGGAAACAATGAAGAAGGAAACTACAGAAGTTACGACCTAAATCCAACATTTGACAAAGACACATTAGAATATGAAACAAAAATAGTAGAATATATAGACAGTGTAAATTTAAAAACACAAGCAGAAGACGCAAAATCAACAATAAAAATAAAATATCCCAAAAAAGATAAAAACGGAAAAACAGAAAGAGACAATAATGGAAATATAGTATATGAAGAAAAGAAAATAACAGACACAAGTCAAGAAATACAAGAAAAAATAGAACTAAACAAATTAGGAGAAGAAGACACAATAATAGAAATCACAGTAACAGCAGAAAAGCAAGAAATACAAAAAACATACAAAATACATATAAAAAGACCATATGGAAAAATAAAAGGAAAAATACAACTAGGAAACGGACTAAAAGAAAGTATGGATGGCTCATATGGAATAACAATGAATTATGTAGCAGACTTAAGAATATACAAACAAGACCAAATAAATTGGGACGACATCATACAAGGAAATCTTTCATTAGATGATGTAGACAGCGAACAAACAGAAAAAACAACAAAATCAGATGATGAAGGAAACTACGAAATATATGTAATCCCAGGAAAATATGATTTCTATGCAGAAAGACAAGGATTCCTAGCAGATATAACAAGCAAAATAACAATAAACGAAAATGACGAAATAGATTTAGGAACAAAAATACTATACGAAGGAGACGCAGACAGAAGCGGAATTATAGACTTAAATGACACAATAGAAATAGTAAACAGCATGGGAGCAAGCAAAGGAGACAGTATATATTCAGAAAAATATGACTTTGGACAAAAAGGATATGTATCATTAGATGATATGGTAAGTGTAGTAGGAAACCTATATAAAACAATAAAAATAAAAAAATACACAGGATAAAGAGTCAATGAACAAAACGACAAATAAACAAAAAAGGAATCAATAATTCAAACGACAAATAAACACAAAAAAGTGTCAATAACCCAAAAGGCACTCCAAACAAAAAAAGCAAGGCAAAAACAGTCAAAAAAATAAAAAAACAGTCAAAAAAATAAAAAACAACAAAAGAAAAGTAAAAAAGAAAATAAAAGAAGGAGAAAGAAATATGAAGAAAGAAAAGAAAATAGCACTCATAACCCTATTAGTGATGATATTAAATATGTTCTCACCATACAGTATACTATTTAATAACATCTCAAAAGCAGCAACAGGAGTGTTAGGAGAGAACCCAATCATAATAAACAACTTAGGAGTAACGAAAAAAGGATCAAACAAAATCCTAACAGTAGAAATCGCTGCAGTAACAGAAGCAATCCTAAATGGATTCGACTTCCAATTCAAAATAGACAAAAGCAAAATAACACCATGTAACAAAAACACAGGAGCATCAACAACATCATTAGGAATGATAATGGCACAAAGTGATTATTTCCTAGGAACACTACAAGTAAAAAACTATGACAAAAACTCAAACACATTCCATTTCTTAGCAACAGAGCCATCAGGAGGAACAGACATAGCAGACAATGGATACATACCAGGTCAAGTAGGAGATGATGCAATAGATGTAAACGGAAAAGACTTTTCAGTATATTATCCAATACTAAAACTATCATTCAAACTAGACAGTTCAGTAGACGAAGCAAATTTACCATCAGACCTATTTTCACTAGTACCATCAGGAGTAGGACTACCAACTGGATTAAAAGTAAACTACACAAATGAATCAGGAGTAAAAATAAGTAAAGACCTAACATTAGCAACACACGGATTTACACAAGCAGAAAAACAAATAACATCAATATCAGTAAAAACAAATCCAACAAAAACAGCGTATGACCATGGAGACACAATAGACCTAACAGGAGGAGTAATACAAGTAACGTATGATGACAACACAACAGAAGACATAGACATGACAGACCCAGCAGTAACAATAAAAACAGGATCACCAGCAGATGTAAATAATCCAAATGTAAAATTAGAATACAAAAGCCAAGAAACAACCTTTAATATAACAGTAAATGATCCAATCCAATCACTATCAGTAGCAACACCAATGACACAAGGAGAATATGATCATGGAGATACACTAAATTTTGCAGGATTAACATTAGCAGCAGTAACAAAAAGTGGAGCAACAAAAACAATAACAAATACAACACCAGGTTTAGCAATAAGTGAAACACAAGCAGATGTAAATTCACCAAACTTCACAAAAATAACAGGAACCAGTAATGTAGAAGTAAAAGGAACACAAATAATCAAATTTACATATGACGGAAAAACAGCACAACAAACAATAATAGTAAATGATAGAATATCAAGCGTAAATATTGTAACACAACCAAACAAAACAGCAATCAAATATGGAGAAGCATTAGATTTAACAGGAGCAACAGTAAAAATAACACTAGCAAGTGGAGACACAACAAACATAAGTCTACCAGATGGAAGTGCAACAATATCAGCATTTAATAACAAACAAATAGGAAGCAAGCAAAAATTAACAGTAACAATAAACAACAAAACAGCACCAGAAACAATAGATGTAGAAGCATATAACTATGTAAAAGAAACAACACTAACAGAACCAACAAAAGTAGACTATGCATATAATGAAGCATTAGATGTAACAGGAGGAAGAATAAAAGTAACATGGGCAAATGGAACAGTATCAAATGTAAATTTAACAACAAATATGGTAACAGGATATAACCAAACACAACTAGGAGTACAAACACTAACAATATCAAATACATTTGAATACACATTATCAAATGGAACACAAATACAAGACCCAAAAACAATGACCTATGAAGTAGAAGTCACAAACCAAGCAAAAACAATAACAATCACACCACCAACAAAAACAGAATATGAACATGGAGACACACTAGACTTCACAGGAGGAAATATCAAAATAATATATGCAGATGGAACAACACAGCAAAAACAAATTACATCAAATATGGTAAGAGAGAGTAACGGAAGTCAAGTAAACATGGCACCAACAGCATCTGATTACATAAATAATGAAATATCAAAAACATTAGTAATCAAATATAAAGAAGACAATGCAACAGGAACAGTAAATTATCCAATCAAAATAAAAAATGTTGTAAGTCAAATATCAATGTCAACAGAACCAACAAGCAAAACATACAACATAGGAGACACAACATACAACTTAGCAGGAGGAACAATCAAAGTAACAAGAAAAGCAGGAAACACAGAAACAGTAGCATTAACAGATCAAGGAATAACACTAACAAACTTAAGCACACTAACAACAAATAAAGGAACAAAACCAGTAACAGTTACTTATGAAGGAAAAACAACAACATTTAATATAACAATAAAAAATGGAGTAAAAAATATAAACATAACAGCTCCAACAAAAACAGAATATGAACATGGAGACACACTAGACTTCACAGGAGGAAAAATCGAAGTAAAATATGCAGACAGCACAACATCAAATGTACAAATAACAAATGCAATGGTAACAGACAACGCAACAGGAACAGCAGTAAACATGAGTCCAGCAGCAGCAGAATACACAAACAACAAACTAACAAAAACACTAAAAATAGAATATACAGAAGATGGAGTAACAGAAACTGCATATTACACAATAACAATAAAAAATCCAATAGACCAAATCACAATAGTAACATCGCCAAAAACACAATATAACTTAAATGATTCAACAACAGGAGTTGGAGGAACATTAAAAGTAACAAGAAAAGCAGGAAATTACGAAACAATAAACATATTAGATTCAATGGTAAGTGGATTAACAACATCAGTAGCAGGAACAGGAAAAACAGCAACAGTAACATACACAGATGATGGTATAACAAAAACAACAACATACACATACAACGTAAAAGACAACATAACAAGTATAACAATCACACCACCAACAAAATCACAATACAATCATGGAGAAGCATTAGACTTAACAGGAGGAAAAATAACAATACAATATGCAAGTGGAACAACACAAGACAAACCATTAGATGCAAGCATGATAACAGAAAGTAATGGAAGTACAGTAAACATGTCACCATCATTATATGGAAACACAAACAAAGAAAGCAAAACATTATTAATAAAATATGAAGAAGATGGAATATCATCACAAGAAAATTATCCAATAGAGATAATAAATGACATAAAACAAATAGCAATACAAGGAACAGCAAAATCACAATACAATGTAAATGATCCATTACAACCAGGATTATCAATCCTAGTAACAAGAGCATCTGGAGTACCAGAAGCAATAACAGTAACAAGTAGTATGTTAACAAACTTCAGTACAGCAACAGAAGGTACAAGAATAGCAACAATAACATACACAGAAAACGGAATAACAAAAACAACAACATTTACATACACAGTAACAGACACAGTAACAAACATAAATGTAAACACACAACCAACAAAAGCTACAAAATACGGAGAAAACGCAGACTTAACAGGAGCAACA
>MNRQ01000044.1:0-8604 GCA_001916035.1 Clostridium sp. 27_14
TATTTGCATCACAATTCATGTCAATATTAGTTGCTAAAATGTTTGAATCAGATATGAGTAAATTTCAATTTGTATTTTCAAAAGATGCTTGTATAAAAACTTGTATCTATTTTGCCGTAATGTATGTAGCTGTAATGTTTTTTAATACATTTACAGTTTCAAGATACAAATTAATTAATCTGCTAAATGCAAGTAAGAGAAATGAAAATGTAAAAATAAAAAATCCTATTATATGTATTTTAGTATTTTTAGAAGCTGTAACTATACTTGGATATGCTTATTGGAAGGTAACAGGAGATGTTTGGAGTTTAACAACGGCTGATAAAATTTTACCACCTATTTTAATGGGAATAGTTGGAACAGTAGCAGTTTTTTGGTCATTATCAGGATTTATAATACAAATAGTTCAAAAAATGAAGAATATTTATTTTAAAAATACCAATATGTTTGTATTAAGACAGATAAACAACAAGATCAATACAATGGTTATAAGCATGAGTGTAATATGTTTAATGCTATTTATGACGATTTCAATACTTTCTTCAAGTTTAGCATTAAGAAATACAATGCAAAGAGAATTAATTGAGATGACACCTGTAGATTTGAATTTGTATAAAACAGCTAATTTACCAGAAAAATATTTACAATATGGAACTTATGGAAAAGAGATAACATCAACACCTGAAGCAAGAGCAGATTCAAAAATACCTATTACTGAAACTTTAAAAAATAATGGTTTAGATATGAATGTCCTAAAAGACATTGTGGAAATAACAGTATATTCCACTGATGATTTGACTTGGAAAGATTTTTTCGGAGACAAATAATATGAATTAAATAATGATGAATATATTGTACTTTGTGATTTTGATTTACAAAAAGAATTACGAGATGAAGCATTAAAAGATGGAAATAATGTTTTAAATATAGTTGGAAAACAATATAAATCAAAATATAATGAATGTAAAACAGGATATATTCAAATGTCTCCTAATCATACAAATACAGGAATTATATTAGTTCCAGATGATTGTAATTTAACAGAAGGTATGAAAGAACAATATTTATTAGCTGCAAATTATAATGCAGATACTAAAGAGGGAAAAGAAGAGGTAGAAAAAATATTTGTTGATGATAATTCAGAATTTGTACAAAATTTATATAAAAAAGGTATAGACATTGAAGGAAAAACTAAAATATCAATTCGAGAAGCAAGTATAGGATTAGCAACTATTGTAACATTCATAGCAATTTATTTAGGAATTATATTTTTAATTGCAAGTTCAGCTATTTTAGCTTTAAAACAATTAACTGACAGTTCAGATAATAAACAAAGATATACTATTTTAAGAAAAATTGGTTGTGATGAAAAGATGATCAATAAAGCATTATATAGACAAATTGGAATATTCTTTGGAGTTCCACTTATTCTTGCAATTATACATTCTATATTTGGAATACAATTTGCATTATCAGTAATGTCAGGTTTAGCAAACAAAAAAGATTTATTACCATCAGCAATTGCAACAGTTATCATTATAGGGATAATTTATGGAGCATATTTCTTAGCTACATATTTAGGTAGCAAAAATATCATTAAAGAAGAGGAATAACAAAAAATCATACTCACAATCTGCTTGAATGCATAACATGAGTATGATTTTTTAATGAATAATATAGAAAAAACTAAGATAAAGCAAAATATTATTAAGAAAATACTACACAAATAAGAAATAATGTGATACAATAAAAGACGAAAATTATAAGATAAAGGATAGAAAGCCTTGAAAATACGATAAAAAACAAAGAGGAGGAGAAAAATATGTCAGGACACAGCAAATGGCATAACATACAAGCCAAAAAAGGAAAAGCAGATGCAGCAAGAGGAAAAATATTCACAAAATTAGGAAGAGAATTACTAATAGCAACAAAAGAAGGAGGACCAGACCCAGCAGGAAACTCAAAGCTAAAAGCAGTAATAGCAAAATGCAAAGCAGCAAATATGCCAAATGACACAATAAATAATGCTATAAAAAAAGCATCAACAAGTAACGAAAACTATGAAGAAATAGTATATGAAGGATATGGACCATGCGGAGTAGCAGTAATAGTAGAAACATCTACAGACAACAAAAACAGAACAGCAGCGGATGTAAGACACGTATTTGACAAAGCAGGAGGAAACTTAGGAACATCTGGATGTGTATCATACATGTTTAACAAAAAAGGAATTATTGTAATAGAAAAAGAATCAACAGACATGTCAGAAGACGATATAATGATGTTAGCTTTAGATGCCGGAGCAGAAGACTTTTCAGCAGAAGACGAAGTATATGAAATAACCACAGAACCATCAAACTTCACACAAGTAAGTGAAAAACTAGAAGAAGCAGGTCTAGAATTTTTAGAAGCAGGAGTACAAATGGTACCAACAACAACAGTACAATTAGACGAAAAAGGAATAGAAAAAATGGAAAGACTATTAGAAAGACTTGACGAACTAGATGATGTAGCAAATGTATATCATAACTGGGAAGAATAATAAAAACAAATTAAAAATAAGAACAATTAAGTAACAAATTAAATAAAATTTTTTAGAATAAAAAAGTTCTAAATAAAAAAAGAAAGCATATAATACTAAAAAAGTATTTGTGCTTTCTTTTTTTTAATCAGACAATGCCTTTTAGAAAGGAACGTGATAAAAATGGAACAAATACTATTATACTTTCCAATAAATATTGTAAAAATAATAGAAGAAGCAATAAAGCAAAATCCACAAATAGAGATATACAAAAAAGCAATAGAAATACGAATAAAAACACAAAAACCAATAATCATAAAACTAAGAGATATAGATATAATCATTCAATACCAAGTCACAGAAAAGGACATGCAGTACATAATACAAAAAATATGCGAAAATTCAATATATGCATATAAAGAACAAATATCACAGGGATATATAACAATAAAAGGAGGACACAGAATAGGAATAACAGGAACCTGTGTTATAGAAAATCAAAAAATAAGCAACATAAAATACATATCAAGCCTAAACTTCAGAATAGCAAGAGAAGTAAAAGGATGCAGTCAAAAAATATTAAAAGACATCATAGATCAAGAACACAACACAATATACAATACATTAATAGTATCACCACCAGGAAAAGGCAAAACAACAATATTAAGAGACACCATAAGAAACATAAGTAATGGAATACCCGAAATGAATTTTAGAGGAAAAATATGTGGAGTAGTAGACGAAAGAGGGGAAATTGCAGCAATGTATAAAGGAATTCCACAAAATGACATAGGAATAAGAACAGATGTTATAGAAAATGTATCTAAATATAATGGAATGCAAATTCTAATAAGAGCAATGGGACCAGAAGTAATAGCATGCGATGAAATAGGAACAAAAGAAGATATAGAAGCTATACAATATGCCATAAATTCAGGAGTAAAAGGAATATTTACAATGCATGGAAGTAACATGACAAGTGTAAAATCAAATTCTGAAATTAATAAAATAATAGAATCAAAACTAATAGAGAAAATTATTTTCTTAAGCTAAGAAAACATTTACAGAATTTAACATATTAGAAATATGCATAGAATTTATAAAATATAGATATAACCAAAAAGTATAGAAAGGAAGGGTAGTTAAATATGAATATAATAAAATATATAATGTTATTAATCTTATGGATATCAATGAGTTTAATAGGAAAAATAATTGCAAAGAAGTATAGTTATAGAGTAGAAGAATTAGAAGAAATGAAAAATGCACTAAATATTTTTAAAAACAAAATAAAATTCACATATTCACCAATAGGAGAAATCTTTGAAGAAATAAGTCAAAACACATCAATAAAAAATATAGCAAATATATTTACACAAGCAAAAAACAATATGAATAATCAAACAGCAAGTGAAGCATGGGATAAATCGTTAGAAGAAATAAACACAAACATGAAAGAAGAAGATATAAAAAAATTAAAAAACCTATCAAAATTATTACGGAAGTTCAGACGCAGAAGGACAAATAAGTCAAATAGAACTCACAGAAGAATTTTTAGAAATTCAAATACAAGAAGCAATACAAGAAAGAAAAAAGAATGAAAAATTATACCAAAAGCTAGGAACAATAGGAGGATTAGCTATAGTAATTATATTGTTTTAGAAAGGCATAAAAATCATCTAATTATGAAAAATTAAGAAAGGAATGATTAAAAATGGACATAAATCTATTATTCAAAATAGCTGCAATAGGAATTTTAGTAGCTGTATTACATCAAGTATTAGTAAGAGCAGGAAGAGAAGATCAAGCAATGATGACTACATTGGCAGGACTAGTAATAGTATTAACCATGGTAATAAAAGAGATAAGTGGATTATTTGATACAGTTAGAACACTATTTAACTTGTAAGTCACAACAATATAATTTTCATAATTAAAAAACAATAAATTTTTCTAAAAAAATGTGATTTGAGGTAAAGTCAGAAAGGAATGAATAAAATGGAAGTTATAAAAATTATAGCAATTGGATTAATAGCACTTATCCTCATAATTTTATTAAAACAATATAAACCAGAATTTGCACTATATATAAGTTTATTAACAGGCGTTTTAATACTAATACTTGTAATGGACAAGCTAACAGGAATTATACAGCTAATACAATCAATTTCAAACAAAGCAAATATCAACAATCAATTTATAACAATACTAATAAAAATAACAGGAATAGCATTTTTATCCGAATTTGCAGTAAGTATTTGTAAAGATGCAGGAGAATCAGCAATAAGTAGTAAAATAGAATTAGGAACAAAAATTATAATAATATCAATGTCCATACCAATAATATCAAGCTTATTAGAAATCATCTTAAAAATATTACCATAAAAAGAATAAAATCAAAAAAAGCAAAATAAGTAAAAACACATTTTAGAAATTCATAAATTAAAAATACAAATAGGAGGAATTGTAAATGTGAGATCAAAAATTTTAAAAATAATAATATTAACAATTTTATTTATACAAATTTTTAGCATAAAAACATTTGCAACAAGCACAGAAGAAGAAATGATAAATTCACAAAAAGAAACATTTGGAATTAATAGTTTTATAGAAAATGCTAATAAATACACAGGAGAATTTTTTGAAGGAATAGATATAAACTCAATGTTAAATAGTGCAATAAAAGGAAAAATTGATAATAAAACAATATACAAAAAAATAATAAATTTATTAGGAAAAGAAGTAAAAACAGGTATAAAAAGTTTAGTAAGTATTTTAATTATAATAGTAATACATAGTATATTAAAATCAATAAGCGAAAATCTTCAAAACGACAATGTTTCAAAAATGATTTATTATGTCCAATACATAGCTATAGTAACAGTAATTATGAATAATTTTTCAAATGTAATAACAATGGTAAAAGAAACAGCAACAAATTTAGTAGGATTTATGAATTCACTAGTACCAATACTAGTATCATTAATGCTATATACAGGAAGCATAACAACAAGTAGTATATTAGAACCAGCCATTTTATTTATGATAAATTTTATAGGAAATATAATACAAAGTTTTTTAATACCAGCAGTATTAATTGCAGCAACACTAAGTATTGTATCAAAAATAGGAGACAAAGTACAAATAGATAAAATATCAAAAACATTTAATTCAGGAATAATATGGATCTTAGGAGTTATACTAACAACATTTGTTGGAGTTATTTCTTTAGAAGGAACATTATCAAGCAGTATAGATGGAATCACAGCAAAAACAGCAAAAGCAATAGTTAGTAGTAGCATACCAATTGTAGGAAAAATATTAGGTGACGCAGTAGACACTGTTTTAGGTTGTGGAATAATATTAAAAAATGCAATAGGAGTCATAGGAGTAGTAATTATTATAGGAATATGCATAATGCCAATTATAAAAATAGCAATATTAACAATATCATATAAAATATTAGCAAGCATAAGTGAACCAATTGCAGACACTAAAATAATAAAACTATTAGAACAAATAGGAGATATATTCAAAGTACTATTAGCAATTTTATGCTCAATATCAGTTATGGTTATAGTAGGAACAACATTAGTTATAAAAATATCTAACAGTGGAATGATGTATAGGTAAAAAACACAAATATCAGGTAGTTGTAGAGCAAATAGATAAGTTAATAGCAATATAATACATAATAGAAAGAGGGGGACTAATGATAGATTATTTTAGCGAATGGGCCCAAAATTTAACTTTAGCTATAGTCATAGTTTCTTTATTTGAAATGTTGTTACCAAATAACAAAACAAAAAAATATATAAAAGTTGTTATGGGATTATACATTTTATTTAATATAATATCACCATTTGTAAAAAACGATTTTTCAATCCAATTAGAAAATATAGTAGAAAACAGCAAAAGCCAAACAACATCAACAGAAGCAGTTGACCAAACATCAATGGATACTAGACTAAAACAAATCTGTAAAGAAGAATTAGAAAAAGATATTAAGCAAAAGATAGAAGGACAAGGGTATATAGTAGAAAGTTGCAAAGTAGATATAAAAATAGAAGAACAAACAGATATAGAAAAAATAACATTAAAAGTAAAAAAAGAGAATAAAACAAACGAAGAAAAGGAAAACAACAAAGAAGAGCAAGAAAAACAAAATGACATACAGCAAAAACTTGTAAAAGAAGTTCAAAAAATAAAAAAAGTGCAGATAGGAGAAACAAAGAAAAATAGTAATGAACAAAATTTATCAACACAAGACATATCAAATATAAAAAATTTTTTAATTAAAGAATATGAGGTGAACGAAAAATGTTTAAAGATAAATTAAATAAACTTGTCGAGAAAGATAAAGAAGAAGGGAACAACAAAAAGAAAATAGAAAATTTAGTATTTTTTATTATAATTTTAATAATAACAATAGTAATCATAAATATAATATGGAATGATAAAAACACATCAAAAAATGTTAAAGAAGTAGACACAAACAAAAAATTAGCAACAACAAATCAAGTTCAAGTAGAACAAGTATCAAAAGAAGACACACTCTCCCAAAAGTTAGAAGCAATACTTAGTCAAATACAAGGAGTTGGAGAAGTAAAAGTTTTTATCAATTATTCAGAATCTAGTGAAGTAGTAGCAATGTACAATGAAAACTCGAAAAGTAGTACAACAGAAGAAACAGACACATCAGGAGGAATAAGAAAAGTACAAGAAACAGACTCACAAAAAGATATAATATATCAAGAAAATAATGGAACAAAAACACCAATGACTAAAAAAGTAATAGAACCAAAAATAGAAGGAGCAATAATAACAGCCAAAGGAGCAAACAATATTGATGTAAAAACTAATATAATCCAAGCAGTAGAAGCGGCAACAGGCTTAGCAACACATAAAATACAAGTATTTGAAATGCAATAAAAATTTAATACAATAAAAATAATAAAAAGGTTTTCTAAAAAAGAAAACAGAAAAGAGGTATAGATGAATTTTTTAAAGAAAAACCAAATTTTACTTTATGTAATAGCATTTATGCTTGTAACAGCAGGGTATCTAAATTACACAACAAAAGACCATAATGTAAGTGATATTTTACAAACAACTACAAAAGCAGAAGAATTAGCAGGAACTGAAAATATAGGAGATGCACGATTGGTAAGTAGCCAAGTAAATGAAACAACAGAACAAAATAACTCAAACACAACCAATGAAATAAACCCTAACCAAAACTCAAACACAGATAACACACTTGCAACAACAAGCGACACAGCAAGCACCAATAGTACAGAAGAAGGAACAAACAGCACATCAGCAGAAGAAAGCACAAGTACAAATGAAAACACAAGTGAAGGTGGAAACGCCACAAAAACAACAAGCGAAAATAGCAACAACAACATTGAAAATAACGAAGAAACTAAACAAACAACAGCTAAAGTATCAGATAATGACTATTTTTCAAAATCAAAATTAGAAAGAGACACAATGTATTCACAAATGTTAGAATCTTATGAAAATGTATTAAATGGAATAAATGCATTAGAAACACAAAAACAATCAGCATCTGAAGAAATAAAAAAAATAAATAACACAAAGAATAGCATAATGATTTGCGAAAATTTAATAGCAACTAAAGGATTTGATAAATGTATAGTGTTTGTAAATGGAGAAAGTGTAAGTGCTATTATAGGAGCACAAGAATTAAAACAAGAAGAAATATCTCAAATTCAAAACATTTTATCACGTGAACTTAATGCAAAAATAGAAAATATACATATTTCATTAAAATAAAAGATGTTATATAAAAATAGATGAAATGTACATATAAAATATTTTAAGAAAGTAGCAAAAAGCGATGCTATTTTCTTATTTTTTAGTAGAATATAAAAAGAAAATAAGAGGTGAAGAAGAAATTTTAAGAGAAATTGCATTAGAATGAAAAATAGCCAAAATTGTAGAAGTGCTAAAAATATATCTAAACAATTTATCAAACAGAGACTTAATAAAATTTGACGAAAAATATATAAAACTAATATTTTATTGTATAGCAATGAACATAAAAGCATACTCAACAA
>MNRQ01000044.1:8732-15965 GCA_001916035.1 Clostridium sp. 27_14
AGATACAGCAGTTTTGAAGACATAAAAGACATACAAGGTCTAAGAAAATATACAATAGTAGTTGCCACAAATGACATTTATGTAGAAGAAATAGTATAAAGTGTTTTCAGACCAAACTAAACAATGATAAAATTGATAAGTAGAAATTAAAAGAAACAAAGCCATTTGCAAAAAATGCCTAAATGTGTTAAAATATAAATAAATATTGTAAAAAAGCAAAATAAACGAAAGTTTATGACGCAAAGCCATGATCTAAAAGTTTTAATAAAACTCATGATAGCCAGGTTGAACAAAAGAAAAGGGAGTGGTATATATGAGTAAGAAAAAAATCTTAAAAATTATAGGAATAATACTATTAATAATTATTGCAATATTTATAATACATACAATAAGAAATTACATAATAATTACAGACTTACAAAACAAAATAGCAAAATACTCAAGCAATACAAATTATTCAATAAAATCCATATCAACATCAAAAGAAGGAACAAAAGTNNNNAATAAAAAAAAAAAAAAAAAAAAAAAGCCATATTTATGGAAAGAAACATAAATGGAGAAACACTAAAAGTATCAATGTATGATAATGGAGAACGAATAGATGTATTTACTGAAAGTTCCGAAGGAAAAAGTTGTGATATTAATTCAAAAGCCTCAATAATGCAAATAAACTTATACAATTTTTTAGAAAATGACAACAAATGGCAAACTCTTTTTAGCAGTGCAATTGCCAGTGTAAAAAAGACGAAATATAATGAAAAAGAATGTTACACAATAAAAGGATTTTTATCTTCAACATCATTAACAGAAAAAAATAGTGAAGTTATTATTGAAAAAGAAACAGGACTATTTTTAAAATCAAATAACTCAGAAGATATTGTAGAAAGAGAATATACATTTAATAATATAGAAGATTCTATATTTGCAGAACCAGATATAAGTCAATATAAAATAAAAGAAAAATAAAAACACAATTTATATTTTAAATAAAGTGAACTCTCCTTATTAGGCCAAAAGTTTAATAAGGAGAGTTCATTTTTGTTTTGGTGTTTTTTTGAGTCAGACCACGTAAACACTTTTTTTGACTTGACCGCTCATTCTAATAGAAAAAAAACAAAAAATAGTGTATAAATAATTGAAAGGAAAAATAGAAATGAAATCTATAAAAATAACAAAAACAGGAGCATATCTACCTGAAATAAAAAAGAAGAATGAAGAACTAGAAAAAGAACTAAAACTTGAAAATGGATATATAAAAAAAAGAACAGGAATAGAAGAAAGATACTACTTAAAACCTGAAGAAGAGCAAAAAGACATAGCAAAAAAACTAGTAAAAAATACATTAAAAGATGAAAAAGATATAGACTTAATAATAACCGCAACAACTACGCCAACAAACATAATGCCAGGAATATCAAACATAATACAAAAAGAATTAGGAATAAAAACATGTATAGCATTTGACATATTAGCAGGATGTGCAGGATTTATAAATGCAATAGACATAGCACAAAAATACATAGAAACAACAACAGCAAAAAAAGCATTAGTAGTAGGAATAGAACAACTTTCAAAATATATTAATAAAGCAGACACAGGAACATCAATAATATTGTCAGACGGAGCAGGAGCTGTTTTATTAGAGGAAACATCAGAAAACAAAAAGTATTATTCAAACATAGAAACAACAATAGATGAAAAAGATATTCTAAAAACGTATATGAAAGATAAAAAACTAAAACTAGAAATGAATGGAAAAGAAGTATATAAATATGCAGTAACAGAAACAGTAAAAAATTTAGAAAAGCTACTAAAAGAAAGCAATGAAACTTTAGAAAATATTAAATATATAGTTCCACATCAATCAAATTTAAAAATAATAAAATCAATAGCAAACAGACTAGGAACAGATATAATCAATAAAATGTATATAAATATAGATAAATTTGGAAACACATTTTGTGCAAGTATTCCAATAGCATTAGATGAAATGATGAGAAAAAAGATTATAAAACCAGGTGACAAAATAATTTTATTAGGATATGGAGGAGCACTAAACACAGCAAGCATACTAATAGAAATATAAAATAGAAGAGAAGTAAAAATACAAAAAATAACTAAAACAGATAAGAGATAATAAAATATTTAAATTAAAAAGAAAGGAAAAAATAATGGAATTAAGTGAAATCTTAAAAATAGCAGAAGAAAACAACAACAAAGAAAAAAGAGCTTTTTTATTTCCTGGCCAAGGTGCCCAATATGTAGGAATGGGAAAGGAAATATATAATAAATATGAAGAAGCCAAAAAAATATATGACAAAGCAGAAAAGATATCAGAAATGCCAATAAGAAAAATATGTTTTGAAGGACCAGAAGAAGATTTGAATAAAACAGAAAACACACAAATGGCAATATTTATAACAAGTCTAGCAATGCTAGAAATATTAAAAAATAAAAATATTGAAGCAAAAATAGCAGCCGGACTTAGCCTAGGAGAATATACAGCACTAGTATATGCAGGAATTTTAGATATTGAAAATGGAATTAAATTAATAAAAAAAAGAGGATATTATATGGCTAATTTGCTACCTAAAGAACAATACTCAATGGCAGCAATTATTGGAATAGAATCCAAAAAAATAGAAGAAAAATGCAAAGAAATTGCAGAAAAAACAGGACTATTCATAGTTCCAGCAAATTATAATTATGCTAATCAAACAGTTATATCAGGAAATGACCAAGCAATAGACCAAGCAATGACAGAATTAAAAGAAATTGGAGCAAAAAGAACAATAAAATTAAAAACTAGTGGACCATTCCATACAAAAAAATTAGAAAAAGCAAAAGAAGCTTATGAAAAAGAACTAGAAAAGGTCAAATTTAATATGGAAAATGCAGAAGGAAAAATAAAAGTCATAAAAAATATAGATGGTACAATTTATAAAAAAACAGACAATATAAAACAAATTTTAGCAAGTCACATAATAAATCCAGTTAGATTTGATAAAGCTATAGAATTAATGAAATCAGAAGGAATAGAACAATATTTAGAAATAGGACCAGGAAAAGCATTAACAGGATTTATAAAAAAATCATAACTATAGAAAGGATTGAATGTAAAATGAAAACAGTATTAATAACAGGTGGTTCAAGAGGTATAGGAAAGGCAGTAGCAATAAAATTTGCAGAAAAAGGAAATCAAATAATAATAAACTATGTTTCAGAAAAAACAGACACAGAAAAATTAAAAAATGAATTATTAGAAGCAGGAGCAAAAGACGTATTACTAATAAAAGCAGATGTCTCAAATTCTGAAGATGTAAAAAACATGGTAAAAGAATCAATAGAAAAATTTGAAAAAATAGATATATTAGTCAACAATGCAGGTATAACAAAAGACAATCTTTTAATGAGAATGAGTGAAGAAGAATTTGACAAAGTAATACAAATCAATTTAAAAGGAACATATTTAGTAACAAAAGAGGTTACTAAATATATGATGAAAAAAAGAAGTGGAAGTATCGTAAATTTAGCATCAGTTGTAGGAGTTGCAGGAAATGCAGGGCAATGCAATTATGCAGCATCAAAAGCAGGAATTATAGGATTTACAAAAAGTATTGCAAAAGAATTAGCATCACGTAACATTCGTGCAAATGCCGTAGCACCAGGATTTATAGAAACAGATATGACAAATGTTTTAAAGGAAGAAATAAAAGAAAATATAAATAGTCAAATACCATTAAGAAGAATGGGAAGTGCAAAAGAAGTAGCAGAACTAGTTTATTTTTTAGGAGAAGATGCCAGCTCATATATTACAGGGCAAGTCATAAATGTTGATGGAGGTATGATATAAAAATGGAAAAAAGAGTTGTTATAACAGGTTTAGGTGCGATTACACCAATAGGAAATGATGTAGAAGAATTTTGGAAAAACATAAAAGAAGGAAAATGTGGAATAGACAAAATTACAAAATTTGACACAACAGACTTTAAAGTAAAAATAGCAGGAGAAGTAAAAGGATATAACCCAGAAGATTATTTTGAAAGAAGAGAAGCAAAAAGACTAGATTTATTTTCACAATATGCAATAGTAGCTTCAAGACAAGCATGGAAAGACAGTGGATTAGACAAAGAAAAAGAAAACATGGAAAGAGTAGGAACAATAATAGGATCAGGAATAGGTGGGATAGAAACAATTGAAACAGAGCATGAAAAATGTGTGAATAAAGGACCAGACAGAGTATCACCTATGTATATACCAATGGGAATATCAAATATGGCAACAGGAAATGTAGCAATAGATTTAGGAGCAAAAGGAGAATCTATGGCAATAGTAACAGCATGTGCATCTGGAACACACAGTATAGGAGAAGGATACAGAATGATAAGACATGGATATCAAGATATTGTTATTGCAGGAGGAACAGAAGCGAGTATTACACCACTTAGTATAGCAGGATTTACAAATATAAAAGCACTAACAAAAGAAGAAAACACGCAAAGAGCAAGCATTCCATTTGACAAAGAAAGAAGTGGCTTTGTTATGGGAGAAGGAGCAGGTGTTTTAATATTAGAAGAATATGAACACGCAAAAAAACGTGGAGCTAAAATTTATGCAGAAGTAGTAGGATATGGAGTAACATCTGATGCATATCATATAACATCACCAGCACCGGATGGAGAAGGTGGAGCAAGAGCTATGAAAAATGCCATAAAAGAAGCAAATATAAATCCTGAAGAAATAACTTATATAAATGCACATGGAACATCAACACATCTAAACGACTTATGTGAAACAATGGCAATAAAAACAGCACTAGGAGAAAAAGCAGCAAAAAAAGTAATGGTAAGCTCTACTAAAGGACACACAGGACATTTATTAGGTGCAGCAGGAGGAGTAGAAGCAGTTGTATGTGCAAAAGCAATTCAAGATAGCTTTGTACCAGCAACTATAAACTACAAAGTACCAGATGAAGAATGTGATTTAGACATAGTTCCAAATGAAGGAAGAAATATAGAAGTTAAATATGCAATGTCAAACTCATTAGGATTCGGTGGACATAATAGTACAATCTTATTAAAAAAGATATAAAAACATTAAAACATTGAAGATTATAAAAATTTAATATTAAAATTTTGAAAGGAAAGTGATTTTAATGGAATATGAAGAAATAAAAAAACTAATGGATGATATGGGAAACTCAAAACTATCATCATTAGACATAGAATTTCCAGATGGTATAAAAATAAGTATGGCAAAAACAGTTCAAAATGACATATCTGTTGTAACAGCGGAGCGAATAACGCCAACAGTCGTAGAAATAGACAGCACAAAAGACAAAAAACAAAAAGAAGAAAGTTTAGAAACAATAACTTCACCAATGGTAGGAACCTTTTATGCAAGTGACGCACCAGACAAACCAGCTTATGTAAAAGTAGGAGATAAAATTCACAAAGGTCAAGTAGTATGCATAGTAGAAGCAATGAAATTAATGAATGAAATAGAATCAGAATTTGATGGAGAAGTAGTAGAAATTTGTGCAAAAAATGAAGAAATGGTTGAATATGGAAAACCATTATTCAAAATAAAAAAGGAATGTGATTAAAATGTTAAATAAAGAAGAAATAAAAGAAATAATACCACAAAGAGAACCATTTTTAATGATAGATGAAGTAGAAAGTTTTGAACCTGGTCAAAGTGCAGTAGCATACAAAAATGTAAATAAAGAAGAATACTATTTTAAAGGACATTTTCCAGGAAACCCAATAATGCCAGGGGTATTAATGGTAGAAGCATTAGCACAAACAGGAGCAGTTGCAATACTTTCAATGGAAGAAAATAAAGGAAAAAATGCATTGTTTGGAGGAATAGACAAATTAAAATTTAAAAAACAAGTAGTCCCAGGAGATAGATTAAAATTAGAAGTAAAAATTATAAAGAAAAAAGGACCAGTAGGAATAGGAGAAGCAATAGCAACAGTTGATGGAAAAACAGCAGTAAAGGGAGAATTAACATTTGCAATCGTATAAATAGAGCAAAATATTATGTATAAATACTTAAGTAGTTAAAACTACACATAAGTGAAGGGAGTAATAAATGTTACAGAAAATATTAATAGCAAATAGAGGGGAAATTGCAGTAAGAATAATAAGAGCATGCAGAGAAATGGGAATAAGAACAGTAGCAGTATATTCAGAAGCAGACAAAAACTCATTACACAAAACATTGGCAGATGAAGCAATTTGTATAGGGCCAGCAGCATCTAGCAAAAGTTATTTGAATATGAAAGCAATATTAGAAGCAGCCTGTTTAACAGGTGCAGACAGTATCCATCCAGGCTTTGGATTTTTATCTGAAAATGCAAGTTTTGCCAAAATTTGTAATGATATGGGAATAAAATTTATAGGACCAAGTGGAGATTTAATAAATTTACTAGGAAACAAATCAAAAGCCAAAGAAACAATGAAAAAAGCTGGAGTACCAGTAGTACCAGGTTCAGAAGGATTAATAAAAAGCAAAGAAGAAGCAATAGAATTAGCAGAAAAAATAAAATATCCAGTAATATTAAAAGCATCAGCAGGTGGCGGAGGAAGAGGAATAAGAATTGCATATTCAAAAGAAGAACTAGAAAAATCTTATGACATAGTAAAACAAGAAGCAAAAATATCATTTGGAGATGATAGCATTTATTTAGAAAAATTTATAGAAAATCCACGTCATGTAGAAATACAAATATTAGCTGATGAACATGGAAATTGCATTCACTTAGGAGAAAGAGACTGTTCTATACAAAGAAGAAACCAAAAAATTATAGAAGAAACACCAAGTATGGCAATTAATGATAAAACAAGAAAAAAAATGGGTCAAGTAGCAGTAAAAGCGGTAAAAGAAATAGGATATACAAATGTGGGAACAATAGAATTTTTAGTAGACAAAAATCAAGACTTTTACTTTATGGAAATGAACACAAGAGTACAAGTAGAACATCCAATTACAGAAGAGCAAATAAAAATTGCATCTGGACAAAAAATGCTATTAAAACAAGAAGATATAAAATTCACAGGACATGTAATGGAAGCAAGAATAAATGCAGAAAATTCAGACAAAAATTTTATGCCATGTCCTGGAAAAATAACAGGATTACATTTACCAGGAGGAAATGGAATAAGAGTAGACACAGCAATTTATGCAGGATACACAGTACCAGCAAATTATGATGCAATGATAGCAAAA
>MNRQ01000045.1 GCA_001916035.1 Clostridium sp. 27_14
AGAAATAAATTAGCAAAGAAAATGAGCAAAGAAGATTATGAAAAAGTTATTACAGAATTTCAAAAAGCATTTAAAGAAATGGCTGGTGATAACAAATGACAGAAGTAAGATGCCCTAATTGTAATCAACTTTTATTAAAGGTTGAAAAATGCAAGGGTGAAATAAAATGTATAAGATGTAAGAAAACAATTAAAATGGATATAGATGAAAAAGACAGAGTGAGCAACACGACCATTAGTGGTGAGTAGTTAGCCAATACCTGCTTTTATCCTAAAAAAGAGGGGAGGAGTAGGTATGAGTACGAATGTGGGCTCTGTTGATTTTGAATTATTATTAAATTCAAATCCATTTAATAAAGGACTAAAAGATACAACAAATACAATAAAAAGTTCAGGAATAGAGAACTCATTAAAGAAAATTGGTAAATTAGCGGTAGCAGCATTTTCTGTTAAAGCAATAGTAAATTTTGGCAAAGAATGTATTAATTTAGGGTCTGATTTGACAGAAGTACAGAATGTTGTTGATGTTACTTTTGGAAGTTTAAATACAGAAGTAAATAGATTTGCTGAAAATGCAATAACTCAATTTGGTTTGGGTCAAACTGTAACTAAAAAGTATGTTGGTACATTTGGAGCAATGGCAAAAGCATTTAACTTTTCTAATAAAGAAGCTCTAGCAATGTCAGAAACTTTAACAGGATTAACAGGTGATGTTGCTTCATTCTATAATTTATCAAGTGATGAAGCATACACAAAATTAAAGTCAGTATTCACTGGAGAAACAGAAACATTGAAAGACTTAGGTGTTGTAATGACACAAAATGCACTTGACCGATACGCATTGGCAAATGGTTATGGGAAAACAACATCTAAAATGTCAGAGCAAGAAAAAGTGGCATTAAGATATAAATTTGTATTAGATAAATTAAATATAGCTAATGGAGATTTTGCGAGAACTAGTGATAGTTGGGCAAACCAAACAAGGGTACTAAGCTTAAGGTTCAATGAATTAAAAGCGGCATTAGGACAAGGCTTTATTAATATATTTACACCTATTGTAAAAGGAATAAACTGGGTACTTTCGAAGCTTCAAGTATTAGCAAATGCTTTTAAATCATTTACAGAAATGATTTTTGGAAATGCTGGTGGAGATGATAGTACAAGTACTGTTTCAAATTTAGCATCAGATGCGTTTGATGCAAGTGATGCTGTGAGTGGAATTGGAGATAGTGCAAAAAAATCTGCTAAAGATCTAAAAAGTTTGGCTTCATTTGATACAGCACAGATATTGAAAAAAGATGATAGCAAAAGTAAGTCTTCTAGTGGTAGTGGAGCAGGAGGAAAGATAGACACAAGTGGGCTGAACTTAACAGATAATATAAAGAAGCAAGCAAGTAATATAGAAGATATATTAAATGGAGTAAATTTAGAACCTTTAAAAAAGAGTTTTAATAATTTAAGGGAAGCTATTTCATATTTTGGACAAGGATGTGGAAAAATACTTGATAGTTTTTATAATAATTATTTAAAACCATTAGGAAATTATGTAATATCAGATGCATTACCACACTTTTTAAATTCAACAGCAAATGCAATGAAATCTATAAATTTTGATAAACTAAAAAATTCATTTGATAATTTATGGAAATCTCTAGAACCATTTACTGAAAATGTTGGAAATGGCTTGTTATGGTTTTATGATAATGTTCTTTTAAAATTAGCTGCTTGGACAATAAACGATGTATTACCAGCATTTCTAGATCTGATAGCAGGAGCATTAAAGATTTTGAATCAAGTAATAACAGCTTTTGAACCAGTATTTCAATGGTTTTGGAATAATTTTCTAGAACCGATAGCAAAGTGGACAGGAGGAGTGATAGTAGATACACTTAATTTAATAGCAAGTGCATTAAGTAAAATTGGAGATTGGATGGGCAATAATCAGGAAACTGTTGCAGGAATGGAAATAGCTATACTATCATTTTTTGGAGCATGGAAAACAGTTGAATTGATGTCTTTTATTGCGCAATCAGGAGGTGTAATTAATGCATTAAAAAATATAACACTTGCTATTACAGGCGCTACAGTTGCGAAAATAAAAGATAAGACAGAGACTATGTATTTGAATTTATTATATGCAAAAGACTTTGTAAAAAATATTATTTCAGGAACAGCGGCTTTAATAAAACAAGCAGTACAATGGGTTGTGAATACGGGTGCTAAAATTGCAAATACAGCAGCAACTATTGCTAGTACAGCAGCAACAACAGCAGCTACGGCAGCAACATGGTTATTTAATGCAGCATTAACAGTTTTAACATCACCCATCACATTAGTTGTTATAGCTGTGGCAGCTTTAATTGCAATAATTGTAGCATTAATAAAAAATTGGGATAATGTGAAAGAAACTGCAAAAAAATGTTGGGAAGGAATAAAGAATGCTTGGAATAAAGCAGGACAATGGTTTAATGAAAAGATTGTTATTCCTATTAAAAATTTCTTTGGAAATTTGTGGAATAATATAAAAAATACGGCATCTGGGGCATGGCAAGGAATAAAAGAGGTGTTTTCAGGAATAGGAAATTGGTTTTCAGATAAGTTTCAAAGTGCAAGAAATGGAATACAAAATGCATTTCAAAATATCGGAAACTGGTTTCAGGATAGAAAAAATGATATTACTAATGCATTTGGTAATGTAGGAAATTGGTTTTCTAATATATTTCAGGAAGCATATAATGGAATAACAAGAATATTTAGTAATATTGGTAATTTCTTTAGTGGAATATGGGAAAGAGTAAAAAATGCATTTTCTAATTTAGGAATAAATATAGGAAATGCAATTTCTGATTCAGTAAAATCTGGAATTAATGGAGTAATAGGACTAATTGAAAAAACAATAAATAAAGCAATAAAACTGATAAATGGAGCAATAGGTATAATAAATTTAATACCAGGTGTAAATATTAGTAAAATAAATAGATTAAGTTTACCAAGACTTGCACAAGGTGGATATGTAAAAGCAAATACACCACAACTAGCCATGATAGGTGATAATAGACATCAAGGGGAAGTTGTTGCACCAGAAGACAAAATAATGTCATTATATAAAAAAGCTAATCAAGAAATGGGATTAGGAAATAATAAAAAAGTAATAGAACTATTAGAAAAAATAATACAAATATTAGTAAATTTAAGTTTTGACTTTAATTTATATATAGATGCTTATGAATTAAATAAGAAACTAGAAAAAATAAGAAGTAAAAATAAATTTGCAACGAATGGAGGCTAAATATGTATGAACCAAAATTAATAGTAAATAATGTCCAGGTTCCAGGAATTGTAGAATTAATTCCTGGACCAGAGCCTCTATGGGGTGACGGAACTGGAAGAAATACATTAGATGGGCATTATAGTGGGACATTTATAGGATATTTTACTACATTAGAAATAAAATTTGGAATAGTTTCAGATGAACAATTTAATTTAATAAAAACATTGCTTGAACACCCATTTTTATCAGGTGTTCAATTTTCGTTAGAAAGAGATATGGCAAACTATAAACAAGGACAATTATATAAGGAAGATTTTTATAATGGTCAAGCTATAAAATCTAGCCCACTAGTGTGTGGAGGTTATTGGAGTGAGTTTTCAGTAGTACTAACAGCAATAGACAGGAGGGCACAAAAAACATGAGTGTAAGTAATAAATTTAAACAGATAACTAAGCAGATAAAACAACAAGAGGCAGAATTAAGTATATGTGCTGGAGGAACAATATTAAAAGAAATACAATTTCTACCAGTAAAGGTTTTCAATGAAATACCACTTTATAAGTTAAAAGAAAGAAAAGATGTAATAGCAAAGGAACTAAAGTATAGTTTTGACGGCCAACTCTTTAAAACAATAATGAAACAAATAGAAATAACTGTAAAAAATGCTAACGAGATAAAAGAAAAAGATATTAATTTTAAATATGGTTTACTTGTGGATGATAAATATGAGTATATAGACTTAGGAAATTTTTTTATAAAAGATGTAGAAGATAGTAAGAAAAAAGATGAAATAACAGTAACAGGATATGACAGAATGATTAGATTTATGAAAAATTTTAAGCAATCAGAATTACAACTAACATATCCTTGCAAAATGTTAAAGCTAGTGCAAAGAATGTGTGAAGTTTGTGGAGTAGAGTTATTTTCAGCAGACTTTTATAATGCAGATTTAGATGTTACAGAAGATTTTTTTACAGTTCAAGAATTAACATATAGAGATGTTTTAGAAAAAATAGCTCAGGCAACTTTAACAACAGCATTTATAGAAGAAAATAAACTTAACTTATATAAAGTAAATGATAATGCTATAGAAAAGATAGATAAATCATATTTGACAGATTTAACAATAAAGGAAAATTTTGGACCTGTAAATGCTCTGGTTTTAGGACGTGGAGATGTAGAAGATAATGTAGAAGAAAAAGACCAAGATAGTATAAAGCAAAATGGAAGATGCGAGATTAGATTTGACGAAAATGAGTTTATAGAATTTCAAAGAGAAAAAGTTATTGAAGGTATGTTTGAACAAATAAAAGGATTAGAATATTATTCATTTGAAGCCTCTGATGTAGGAATAATGTGGTTAAATCCATGTGCTTGTATTGAACTTGGAGATAGAGAAGATAATTTATATAAATCATATTATTTAAAAGCAAATATAACAATTAATACAGGGATAACAAGTGATATAGAAGCGGAAATACCAGAAACAACAGAAACAGAATATAAAGTTACAACAAAAGAAGAAAAAAAGACATTAAAAGTAGAAAGACTAGCAAAGAAAAATGAAGGATTAATACAAGATTTAATACAAGAAACAACAGAGCATGAAGAAAAACTAACTAAACATGAGCAAACAATGGATAGTATAACAGATAAAGTATCTAACATGGCAGATTTAACTAGAAGTATAGAAGGAATAAGAACAATATCATTAGAAAACTGTATAAAAGGAAATTTATTAGAATTACACATAAAAGGGAATAATACAGTATTTGAATCTTTAAAATTAAGTGACAATTTATATTTAAGTGATGATTTATATCTAAAAGGAGATAGTTTAATAGTAATAAAAGACCAAAATGGTAAAAGCAAGGAGTATGAGTTAAATATACAAGATACATTAAGGCAAAATGGAACAGTATATGATGAATATATTTTAAAAGAAGGAAAAGCACAAGTTATTAGAAGAATAAATGCAGATGGAACAATAAAAGATAAAGCAGTTACAGAAAGTTTGGGAACAGTTTCAATAATGCTAGAAGAAGGAAATAATACTTTATCAATAAAAAATTATACTGCGGAAATATCAGCAAAATGGGCAATAAAAAGTGAATATTCAGAAGTATTTGCAACTAATGTAAAAATGGATAGTGAAATAAAACAGACAGCACAAGAAATTGATTTATCTGTAAATAAGAAATTGGAAGATTATAGTACAACAACAGAAATGAATAGTGCTATTAATATGAAAGCAGATGAAATAACGAGCTCTGTATCAAAAAGTTATGCAACAAAAGGAGAGTTAACAACAGCAAAATCAGAGATAAAACAAACAACAGACAATATCACAAGTACTGTTAGTAAAAAAGTAGGAAAAGATGAAATAATTTCGCAAATTAATCAAAGTGCAGAAAAAGTTTGCATAAGTGCGGATAAGATAGATATTAATGGAAAAGCAGCTAAATTTAAAACACAAATAAACCAGAATTTTGGAACATTTACTAAGGGTGACAATGAGAGAATACAAAAAATTATAATGGGAGAGATTTCTGCTACTCAGTCCGATTATGATAAGTATGATATTGATAAAGATGGAAGAATAACAGGACTTGATTATATATATGTTCTTAATGCAGTATCATCTGGAGGAACTTTAGAAAAAAATGGTGTTTTTGAAATAGATCCATATTCTTCTACTAGAGCGGTTTCAATATATGATAATAAGAAGAATAAATATATATTAGCATTAGGAATGTTTCAATCATATTTTAGACAGTTAAGAGCAGAAAATATAACATTAGAAAATGAACAAGAAACATCAACAAGTTTGTTTTCTGAAGGTTTTTCAATTTTAAACAATAATAATAGAATTTCTGGTCAAATAAATTCAGGTCAACCTACCATAGAGTTATATGGAACCTTAGGAAGTACAACTATAAAAAATACAGGAATACAAACACCAGTACTAACTCAAACATCACTTGAGCTTCAAAAGAAAAATTTTGAGATGCTGCAAGATAAAGCAATAGAAATAATAAAAAATATAGATATCTATAAATATAACTTAAAAAGTGAAAAAGATACAGATAAAAAACATATAGGATTTGTAATAGGAGATAATTATAACTATTCAAAAGAAGTAACATCACTAGATAATACGGGTGTAGACAACTATTCATTTACAAGTTTATGTTGTAAGGCAATACAAGAACAACAAAAAATAATAGAAAAACTTCAAAACAAAATTGAGGAAATGGAGGAGAAAATAAATGGACAAAATTGATTTTCAAAATGGAATAACAAAGTTAAATAAAGCAATGTTTGATACATTTCAAAATAATATAGCTAAAAAATTAACAGTAAATTCATCAGACATAAGCATAGGAACAATTTATAAAATAGGACGTCTAGTTGTATTAAGTATAAGCTATACGGCTAGTATATCTAATATAGCAAGTAACACAGCAAAAACTTTAATAACACTAGCAGAAGCATATAGACCAGGAAAATTAATAGTAGGACAAGCAGTAATAAAGGATACTGCATATAAGCCACTAAATAATTCATATATACAAATTCGACCAACAGGAGCAGTTGAAATGTATCAAAACTCTGGTAGTACTCAAAATGTAGCACAAGTGCTAGCAACTCTTGTATATGTTGCAGCAAGCTAGAGATAGGAGGAAGTAATGTCAAATCAAACAGAAAAACTAAAATTATTCAAATGGGATATGTTAGATCAAGTGGATCTAAATAGCAATTTTGATATTGAAAAAACATTGAATGAGAATTGGGATAAAATAGACAATAATGCAAAAGAAATAGAAAAACAAGTAAATGGCAAAATAGATAAAGTAGAAGGAAAAGAATTATCAACAAATGATTTTACAAGTAATTATAAAGAAAAATTAGAAAATTTAGAGAACTATGATGATACAGAGATAAAACAAAGCATTGAAGAAGTAACAATAAAAAATTCGGAACAAGATAATAGTATATCAAAAATGCAAGAGGACTTAGAAAATCTAAAAAATATAATCAATACAATATCAGTTGTTAGCCAAAAAGGTGAGGACATAACATTAAATAACACAGTAAAAGATGTGCAATTCAGAAAATTTGCAATTTATGGAAATGTAAAACGAGATGGAGAAGCAAATTTAGAAAATTCAGTCAAAATAAAAACTGTTGGTAGCAATGTAAATCTATTTAATATTTTAAAATACCCTTATAGAAATTATAATGAAGCTAGCGAACAGATTACAGATGGCACTAATTTTAGAATAATTGCAACAACTTCAAAAAATTCTAATAATGCAGCAGGTTTTAAAATAATGGATTTAACGGAATATGCAGGTAAAACACTAACCATAAAAGCAAAAGTAAAATCTAGTACAAGCACAAATAAGGGATTTTTAGTATTAAGGCAAAATAATACAGATTATACTGGAACAAAATCAAATGAAAAGTATGATGAAACTCAAAACACAACAGACGGTGTGATCATGTTAAACTATAAAGTGTCAAATATTATAAATGATAGTAATAGATATTTGTTTGCTTGGTTTTATGCGACTAGAGGAAGCGAGTGTAATACAAATGATTATGTGGATTATACATTGAAAATAGTAGAAGGCACAGAAGTAGGGGAACATAGTCAATATGACCAAGGATCATCTAAGGCTATAATAGAAAATTCTGATAAGACACAAAAACAAGAGTATATTATACCAGTGCAGCAAGAAATGCTAACAGATGACTGCTTCGATTGGATTAATGAAGAAGAAGTACATAATTGGAGTAAATTAGTTTTAAATGGTACCGAAAACGACTCTAATTTTAGTGTAGAAAATAGTGGGGAATATACAGTAATAAATTGCTTAAATATTTTAGAAAATGGAAAAAGAGTAGACGAAGATAAGATATTATGTGATAAGTTAGTTTCAAAATATGGAGATACTTCTAATACAGAACATATAAGAAATGCAAGTTCTAATTATCCGAATAACGTTGTTATATATATGCAATCTTCGAGATTAGAAGAAAGCACAGTAGCAGCATTTAAGAAATACTTATCTACTAATAACATTACTATTTATTATAAAACAGCAACAGAAAAAAGAATAGCGTTTACAGATGAACAAAAAGTAATAGCAAATAAAATACAAAAAGCAACTAGTTATGAAGATACAACACACATTTATTCAACAGATGAAGTAAGTACAATTTTTGATGTAACTGCAATGGCAGATATACAAAAAGTATTAAATATTACAAAGGAGGAAGAATAATGCAAGTATTAGAGTTTTTAAAAGATTATTGGTTTCTAATTACATTTCTGGGTACATTTTCGATTGGAATGTTTAGTTTTTGCATGTCAATGATAGAAGCAACAAAGTGTAGCTTAAGAAATGACATATTGACTATATATGATAGATGCAAAGAAGATAAAAAGATAACACATTATGAATTAGAGAGCATACAGCATAGTGCAGAAATTTATTTTAAACTAAAAGGTAATTCATTTATAGAAGCATTAATGGAAAAAGTAAAAGAATTTGAAATAACTGATTAGGAGGGAAGAAAATTGAAAAATAAATTAAAAGAAATATTTAAAAGTAAAACAAAAACAATAAGCTTGATAGTAGCAATATTGGTATCAGTATCTATATTGTTAAATGTTTATTTAGAATATAATGAAACTGGACAAGTTGATACAAATAAGATATCAGAGGCAATAAACACAGTAGTAGATGAAATAAATAAATCTAGTACAGAGATACCAAATCTAACAGAAACAGACGAGCAAAGTCTAGAAGTTCAAGAAACAGAATCAGAGGGGTTTGAAGAACAAGGAATTATTGCTTATGAAGGTTCAGAAAAAACACCAAGTGTAGAAATTGGAGAATATGTAGGATTAACATACTATTCTCAATTAGATAGCAGATGGTCTAGTAAAATGTATTCTAGTATAGAAAATAAATCTCAAACAATAGGTTCAAGTGGCTGTGGACCAACATCAGCAGCAATGGTAGTGTCTAGCATAAAGGGAAATATAACACCAGATAAAATGGCAGAATTATATACAAAATACGGTTATAGAAGTGCAAATCAAGGAACATACTGGAGTGCTTTTAAGTGGACAGCTGATATATTTGATATTGAGTACAGTGAATGTTACAAATTAGATGACGCAGTAGAGAAATTAAAAGATAATAATTACATAATAGCAAGTTGTAATCAAGGTTTATTTACATACGGAGGACATTTCATTGTTCTTATAGGAATAGAAGGAGATTATATAAAAGTATATGATCCATATTTGTATAATGGAAAATTTGATGTATCTAGCCGTAGAGGATTAGCAACAGTAAAAGGTAATACAGTATATGTATCAATAGAAAACTTTAGAGAATATGCAAATTATCAAAAATTCTTCTGTTTCAAAAATGATAGAACAGACATAAAAGAAAATACAACTACAACAACAGTGACAGATAAAGTAGAATCTAATATAAACAAAGTAAATTATCAAGTTAAAGTAACAGCAAATGGTGGTTTAAATATAAGAAGTGGAGCTAGTACCTCATATTCAAGAGTTGGTGGATATGCAAAAGGCTCAATAGTAACTATATTAGCAGAGTCAAACAACTTTGGAAAGACAAATTTAGGATGGATCTCACTAGCTTATACAACTAAGTATATAACTGTTGCAAAAAATGAAAAACTTCAAAAATACACTACAGGAACATATAAAGTTAATGCAAATGTATTAAATGTTCGCACTGGTCCTAGTACAAAATATATAATAAAAGAGTATAAACAATTAACATATAATGCAAGATATCAGAACAAAAAACTAGGAAATCAATATACTAATGGACTAAAACGAGGAGTAATAACAACAGTTACTAAAATTCAAAACGGATTTGGCCTAACTCCAAGTGGATGGATTGCATTAGGCTATTGTACAAAGATGTAAAGTAAAAGGCAGATAGTATTCTGCCTTTTCTCGCTTAATATTATGAGTTTATAATAGAAAATGTACTATAATCATCAGGTACTTCTATAGAAATAGTATCAAGAGGTTCAATCTCTTTACGAGAGATTTTATATATTAATTCATGAATAATGTTTGAACAAAAAGTATAATATGCCTCAGTGAAAGGCGGCATAATACTAGGATTAAAAACTACAGTTTTATTGTTGTCGTAATTAGACAAGTATATTTTATCTAGCATAAAATTGCATTTTTTACCATTAAAGACATAATTGTATTTTATGCTGTTTATGTTTGGCAAATCTTCTTTTTTAAAATCTATTTGCATATAAATCCCTCCTTTTTTCTACACTATATCACATAAAAAATAAAAACATTGTCGAAATTTGTCATCAGAGATAAAATTATCAAAAATATTGAAAAATAAAGGCATATAACTACATTAAATAAAAAATAAAATAGCTTAAAATTGATTGTGAAAGGGCAAGTGTTTATTAAAAAATTACGTTTTATAACAAAATTCGACATAAAATTTAACAATACAGCTTTACACTATGCATATTTATATAATAATATGTTATAATATAAAAAAACAAAAGATGGAGAAAAAGAGATGAGAGAAAGATTAGAGAGAATAAGAAGAAAATTACATATAGTAATAGAAGAATATGGGTTAAATTCAAAAGAAACTAAAAAGATAAGTAAAAATTTTGATAAAATATTAAATGAATATTATAAAAAAGAAGTACAATATCCAGAAAATAGTCTTATATATTTAAAATATGACGAATCAATAAATTATTTAAAAGAGATAGCAAGAAAAGAAGAAAGATTTCCTACAATACAGGAATGGAATAAATATGCAAAGAAACATGAGTTATTGTCATCAGAAAGCATAAAATATATATCAGGAGTAAATTGGCATGAGCTTAGAAACAGAACAATAAACTTTGACCAATAAAAAAATTCAGAAAATTATAAAAAAAGTTTGTAGTATTTTCAATACTTACAGGCTTTTTTTGTCGAAAACGGGTTTTGACATAGAAAATAAATCTGTTATAATAAGAAAAAAGAGATGCAAGGACCGCAAATCTAACACATCTCTTTTACACAAACAATTTACTCAAAAGAGTTAACTGTAAATTAAGTATAACCTCTTAAGAGTAAATTGTCAAATTATATTTACGAAAGAGAGGTTTTTATTTGCTTAAAAATAATAAAAAAAACTAATATAATAGAAAAAGATTACAACCCCTTGAAAGTGAATTATGATTTGATTTACGAAAGAGAGGGAATATTAATGTGTAATAATGTAGTATTAGATGAAACAAAAAAATTAAGCAAAAAATATAATAAAAAAGAAAAAGTAATTTTAAAGATGTTTGAATTAGGAATAAATAATGGATGCGATGTCGATGAAATAAAAAAGATGATTAGTGAATTTGAAGACAACAGCAATTGTTATTAATTTGTTATTAACGCATTGAAATTTATAGCAACTGATAAAGATATTGAAAAACTGTGAATTTGTTGCTATAACAGCAAAAGCTATAAGTATCAATAAAAAATGAATATGTGAAAAAATGATATGTTGATACTAGCAGGAATAACAATTAATGCATTAAGTGGAGAAAACGGAATACTAAAAAGAGCAACACAAGCAAAAAGTAAAACAGGAAGATCAAATGCATTAGAACAGATTAATTTAGCAATAATAACAGCAAGAACAGAAGGATTAGGACAAGTGGACAAAACAGTATTAAGAGATGAAATAACAAAAGCAGGAATGACAGTAAAAACAGACGGAGATGATTTACCTTGGGAAGTAGTATTAGACAAATATTTATTTAGAATAAATGAAGATTATACAGTAGAAGAAATCTCAGGAATAGGCTTGTCGAAAAAAGAATTAAAACTATTTAATGGACAGAGTGAAACAATAACAGCAACATTAACAGAAGGAGTAACAGGGACAATAACATGGGAAAGTGAAGATAAGAATGTAGCAACAGTAGAAAATGGAAAAATAACAGTAGTAGGAACAACAGGAAGCACAACAATAACAGCAAAAGTAGAAGGAACAGAATATGAAGCAACATGTAAAGTAAGTATAATACAAAAAGTAACAAGTATAACAGCAAAAAATGTAACAGTAGGAAAAAATCAAACAGCGAAAATAGAAGTAACAACAATACCAACAGGACTAGTAGAAGACTTAACTTATGCATCAGATACACCAAGTATAGCAACAGTAGCAGAAGATGGAACAGTAACAGGAGTAGCAACAGGAAGTGCAACAATAACAATAAAAGGAAAAGTATCAA
>MNRQ01000046.1 GCA_001916035.1 Clostridium sp. 27_14
AGAAAGAAATAAAATATATGATTTATAAAACTTTAACAAAAAATAGAAAAAAATTATAAAAAATGCAACATCGAATAAAAAAAATAGGACTCCTAATATTAGAAGGAGGTAACAATATGGATGAAAAAGAAAATACAAATCAAGTTGCAGAAGTAAAGAATTTAAAAGAAACTAAAAATTTTAGTAAAACAAAAGATGTAATAAGCAAAAATAATTCTAAAACGGAAATAGAACTTATTACTGCTTATGCACAGTTGGCATTCCATACATTAAAAAATAGCAATACAGACATAACAGCCAAGTCAATAAAAGAAGAAGTAACAATGTTTTATGAAAAATTTGGAAATACAGAAGTAAAGAGATTAGCTAATATAATAATGAAAGAGAAAAAGGAGAAAAAATAAAATGCTAAAATATTTGATTTTTTCTATAATCTCTTTCAGTTTAGGAATATTTGCTAGAGAGATCATAGAAATATTAGAAAGAAATAAAAGATATAAAACTGTAAAAAAATTAAGTAAATTAAATAGAGTTTTAATATAAGCTCTATTAGTTTCTTCATATTTAAAATTTGTTAGCAAAAAATCTACTAATTAGGAGTGTGTATGAATAGACAAGAGGCGATAAAAAAATTATATTTTGAATGTAAATATAATCAAAAAGAAATTGCTGAAACATTAGAAATTTCAAATAAATATGTCAGCAAGGTTTTGCTAGAAGATAGTAGATATAAAGAAGAAAAAGAAAAAAGAAAACTATTATCACAAAATAGGCATAGACAAAAAACAATTGACTATATAAAAAATAAAAGAAAATTAAATATGAATACTGAATATGAAAAATTAAAGCAAATGCATATACAGGCAAGTAGAGAATTATCTGGGGGAAAAAATATTAGCAATCGAGCATTTAGAAATTGGAATTCTTCTATTTATAAATATAATGATAAGACAAAATCATATTATTTGAAAAAGGGAATAGTAACTGGTTTTGATGTGCCTAAAAAAATAAACTGGAAAAGTTATTAAAGGAGGAACTTATAATGCTTGTAAAAATATTAGTAAACAACACTAATAATAGTAATGGCTATATAAAAGGTACAATAGAATTAAATCTTTTAAAAGAAGCATTAGAAAAAAATGTTATAACTGAAAATTCATATTATTATTTAAAAGATAAAATTATAAAAGAATATAAAATTTTTTGAAATGATTTGACTTAATATTACAACAGAGTTAACATATCAACTGGAAAATATATCAGTTGGGTTAGGAGATTGATATGCAAGTAAAAGTAATCAAGAAAATTGATGGAAAGTTAGACAGAAGGACAGGAAAAGTAATAACTGATAGATTAAGGGTATGTGCTTATTGTAGAGTAAGTACAGGAGATGAAGAACAAATAAATAGTTATGAATCTCAAAAAAAATATTATGATGAAAAAATTAATTCTAATTCACTATGGGTATTTGCTGGAATTTATGCGGATGAGGCGATTACAGGCACATTAGATTATAAAAGAAATGAATTTATGAGAATGATCACAGACGCAATGGAAGGAAAGTTTGATGTTATAATAACAAAGTCTATTTCAAGATTTGCTCGTAATACACTTGATACATTAAAATATGTAAGAAAATTGAAAGAGAGAAAGATAGCAGTAATATTTGAAAAAGAGAATATAAATACATTAGAAATGTCTGGAGAGTTTTTACTTACAATATTAAGTTCAATTGCTCAACAAGAAAGTGAAAGTATTTCAGGAAATGTTAAGTTAGGATTAAAAATGAAAAAAGAAAGGGGGGAAATTGTAGGATTTAAACATTGCTTGGGATATGATTATGATAAAGATAGCCATGAAATTAAAATACAACAAGATGAGGCAGAAATTGTAAGACAAATTTTTAATAGATATTGTGAGGGAGCAGGTTCTACAATTATAGCAAGAGAACTTACTGAAGCTGGATTTATTCCACCTAAAGGTGGAGAAAAATGGGCAGAGTCAACAATTAGAGGAATTATAAAAAATGAAAAATACAAAGGCGATGTACTACAAGGAAAGACATTTACAATAGACCCAATTACTCATAAAAGAATGGTTAATAAGGGCGAAGAAGATAAATATTATATAGAAAATAATCATGAAGCAATAGTATCAGCTGAAACATATGAAAAAGCACAAAAGATATTAGAAAAAAGATCCGGAGCAGTTGAAACTGGAAGAAGAAAAGGAAATTACAGTAGAAAATATACATTTAGCAGCAGAATTTTTTGTGGTTTTTGTGGTAGTGTATTTGTAAGAAGAAATTTATATAAAAATACAAAACATGAAACAAAAGTATGGCAGTGTATGAACTATGTAAAAAATGGTAAAAAATTTTGTCCTGAAACAAAAGCAATAAGAGAAAAAGTAATTGAAGATTGTTTTATCGAAGCTTATGAGCTGTTGTGCCAAGATAACAAAGAAGTAATAAATAACTTTTTAAATAGAATAGATGGCTTTTTAAGAGAAAATAACACAAAAAGTATATTACAAAAATTAGAAGTAAAAAAGCAGGGGATTGAAAATAAGATAAATTCATTGATAAATTTAATGATTGATGGTACAATAGACAAGGAAACATTTAATAAAAAGAAAATAGAATTAAATAAGAAGATTAAAAAGATTGAAAAAGATCAAGAACTATTCAAATGCCAACTTGACGATGAGAATAGTTTTGATTTTGGTGTTGAAAAAATTAGAAAAGTGTTTGATAAAGAAGCAAAAGATATTAGAGTGTTTGATAAGGATATATTCGAAGCATTAATTTATAAGGTCGTTATAGGCGATTATGACTCAAATGGAAATAAAGATCCATATGTAATAAGATTTATAGTAAAAAGTGGAATCGAAAATGTCAAAGACAAAATTGAAAGCAAGGTTATTGAAAATATATTAAATAAAGAAAATCTTATTTTGGATTTTTATAGTTGGCAAAATTATGTGTCTTTTGAAAAGCAAGCTGATGGAAGTTTAAGGAAAAAATTAGAAACTAAAATTAGAGTTAAGGTAGAACTAAACTCTGACAATACCACTCAATAGTGAATATGCAACTTTAAAAAATCATTGCAACCATCGATATACATGGCACGTTGAATGCGTTTCGGTGCTATATCTAAAATAAATCCTGTAATACTTGAATTTACAATGAAAGAAAAAATATTTAAAAACAGCTCTAAAAACAAAATAGGAGCAAAAAACTCAAAATTTAAAGATGTTTTAGTAAAATTTATGTTCAACCTAGAATATGGGAACATATGCAAATACTAAATAAAAAAGAAGGAATATTTATGTTAAAAGATTTATGTTTCGAGATAATACAGACTTGCCCTAATAAATGTAAGTTCTGTTCTTCAAATTCATCACAAGACAAACAAACAATAATTATATTTGAACAGTTTAAAAAGACAGTTATGCATTTTATAAAACAAGGTGGAATAGAAGAATTATCAATTTCTGGTGGAGAACCATTTTTGCATCCAGATTTATTTGAAATGGTAAAGTTTTGTAAAGATAATGGAATTAAAACAGTTATATTCACTAGCGGGATAAAAAGAGCATCTGCAATGACAGTAGAAATGATAGAATATATAAAAAACAAATGTAAACAAGATTTACAGGAAATAGAAAAACATGAACCATGGAATGAAAGATTAAAAATAAATGTAAAAGCATATTACGATAGATGTTTAACACCAAAATCATTTGAAGGGATAACAAGACAGGAGTTCGAAAAATTAAAACAATTAGGATTAGACAAGATAGTATTTGACTGGCAAGCATTTGAAGAATCAACTGATAATGAATTAATGGGAAGAAAAGGTTTAATTACATGCTTAATGGATTCGCTGATAAGAGCAAGCAGAACAGGGATAAATGTTGATGTACACTTTATTCCAATGAAACCAAATTATAGACAGTTTTCTGATATAATTGAATGCTTAGAAATATCAGGTGTAAAAAATATAAGTGTCTTAAATTTTGTTCCTCAAGGCAGAGGAAGAGATAATAAAGAAGAGTTAATGCTAAGTAAAGAAGAATTGAAAGAGTTTTCAGAGATATTAAAAAAAGAAAAAGAACATTATAGTGGCAATATTAGGATAGGAATTCCACTAAATGGAAAAATATCACATTTATGCACAGCAGGAACTGAAAAATTAGATATAAAGTATGATGGGACAGTATTACCATGCCCAGCATTTAAAGAAATGAGTATAGAGACAATGGAAAAGTATGGTATAAAATTACATAGCATATATGAAGATTTGGAAAAAGTAGTTGTACATAGCGGAAAGAGAAAAGCACCATTGTGTAAACAAGTATATGGATTTAATGGAGATTTAACAGATAGTGATGAAATCATAAGATAGATTTGTTAGATATTACAGATATTAATCCAGAAAAAATAGTAGAAATCAAATTTTTGCATTTGAAAAATATATTAATTTATTTTTAAAATAAAATTTTATATCACGAAAAAATTGAAAAATTCATTTTATGAAATATGATTTTGCAATAATATGTTCTTAATTGACATACAAGCTGACTAATATATGCTCTTATGCGATAAACCAGCCATCTGGAGTGTGTAGCGGTGCTACAACTAAAATAAGAGATGCAATACTTAATTTTGATATGGTTTCATAGATTATAACTTTTGAACAAAAATGCAGATTTGGCAAAGAAAAAGTATCCTCTCTCTATATAAGGGGATACTTTTAGTGCAAAATAACATTCATATAAGTTAGAAAATTTTTACTATATGGAAATACATCATAATGTAATATATAAAACTACTTAACATAAATAGTTCTATAATTTGTATAAATAACCATACCAGGCTTACTGCCATTAGGCTTTTTAACAAATTTTACCTCGCAAAAATCAACAGGAACATTAGAAGAATTTTTAGCCTTACTATGTTCAACTGCAATTTTAGCAGCCCTACAAAGTAATTCATAAGGGATACTATCTAAAATATTAGAGGTATCACTTGGAAGTTTCAATATTTTCAAAATAGTATGACTACCATGAAAATCTTTAACATGAAACCAAATATCAGATTTATTAGCATACTTTAAAGTAAGATAATCATTTTCTATATTATTTCGACCAACCAAAATAATATAATCATCATTAGAATATTTTATAGGATTAAAAGAAACATTTTTATTTTTAGTCAATTTAGATTTTTTTAATTTTGCATTTTTTTTATCAGAAAAATACTTATTATTAGCAATTGGAGTATCCTTAAATACAATATTATCAGAGATTTCATCATAAATATCAACAAGATTTTCAATATCAGAAGAATTTTCTAATTCAAATATAATACTTTGAATATAATCAAGTTCTTTTTCAGTTTCAGATTTTTGAATACTAACAACTTCTAAAGCATTTTTAAGTTTGTTATACTTTTTAAAATATCTTTTTGCATTTTGACTAATAGAAAAACGTTTATCTAATGGAATATCTATAATATTTTGATTATCATAATAATTTTCAACACTAATCAAATCTAATTTTGAATTATTATCAAATTTATACAAATTTGCAGTTATCAATTCACCATAAATCCTAAACGTATTCATATTATCACAGTCCTTTAATTTCTCATTAATATGAATTAAACGTTTATTATATTTTCCTAATACATTTAAAATCAATTTTAATAAAGAATTACGATAATTAGTAAAATTTTCTAAAGTTTCTTTTGAAAAATAGAAATCATCAATAAAAAAATTAAGTGAAAAAGGAGAATTTTCAGTATTACTAAAATATAAAAAATAATCTCTTTTATTAAAATATAAATCAGTACAAAAAGATAATTTATTAGAATCAATATTATCAATTATATTATTAATCTCATCATAAATTAAATGTAAATTAGTTTTATATGATGTAATATCACTTTCAAATATCCATTTTTTCTGTTCGATTAATTTTTTTATTAAAAAATAAATAAAGTTTTTACTAAAACCATTAAAAGTATTAAATATAATGTTAGGTAATTCATCTTTTAAAATTTTTACATTTAAAATTTTAGGAGATAATATTTCACAAAAATTATTAAAGTTAGAAATTTCTAAAAAATTATATTTATCGGAAATTGGAAATTTGTAACGAATATGAGGAATAATATCTCTATTTTTTTCATTTGGCTCATCATGTTTTATATGGCGTAAACTATCTATAATAATATTTTGTTCATCTAATAAAATTACATTACTATGTTTTCCCATTATTTCAATTATAAGCTTTCTACTAAATACATCATCAACATCATCTAAACCTTCAAAATCAATAATAACTAATCTTTCTAAATCAAGAGTATATATTTTTTTAAAATGCAATCCTAATATATTTTTTCTTAAAATCATACAAAAATTAGGGGCCACTTGAGGATTTGAAACAGAATGTGTAGTTAAATGTATTCTACAATTACTAGACTCAGTACATATATTTAAGGCAAAATTTTTTCCTTTATTATACATTCCTAAAATTATATTATTCTTATTTGGTTGAAATATTTTATCTATTCTAGCTCCTTCCAAAAAAGAAAGCTCAGAACAAATAGCTTTTGTTACAATACCATCAAAAGCCATAACATATCAGTCCTTTCTTTATTATATATAGAAAAGTATAACATAAATAAAAAGATTAAATCAAGTATTTAAAGTTGTTTAAATTTAATATTAGCCACTTGAATACTAAGAAAAATTATTTATAAAATTAAAATAAATCAAGTGCATTAAGAATAAAAGCGAACATTAATAACATTTGTAATATTTAAAAAATTTTAAAGTCAGTGTATTTATTCGTGTGCGAAATTTGCAAAGCAAATATCGAGGCCTCATTATTTTTTATATTATAGGAAAAGAACTTTCTATATATAAAAAAGTATGTTATAATTTGAAATATTATAAATAAGAGGTGAGAAAAAATGAAAGATTTATTAAAAACAAATTGTTTTGATATCCAAGAAACAATGATAATAATAGGAAGTTGTTTACCTAACATGCAACCTGAAGCATATAAAGAGTTAGAAAAAATTTCCAATAATATTTATGAAGTTTGCTTGGAAAAAGAACACTTAAATATGATAGTAACAAAAATTATAGGTATGCTAGCAAGAGGAAAAGTAAAAAAATTAATATTTGCAACAGTAGATAAATCACCTCATTGCATTCAACTACATTATGTTATAAAAGAACTAGAAAATGCTATTGACATAAGTAATATTGAAATAATAAACTATGTAGCCACAGAAAATAAATTAATAAAAATACCTATAGAAGTAATAAGTTTATCAAAAAATTTATCAAAATTAAGTAAAAAAATATTGTGATAAAATAAGAACAAAAGCAGACATTAACAATATTTGCACTATTTATAATACTTTAAAGTCCACGTTTTTGTTCGTGCACTAAAATTTATGAAATCAATTTTATGTGCAATATTATATTTTTTATTATAGGAATTTCGAAGAACTTTTCTATAATATGAAAAAATATATTAAAAGAAATATATTTTCAATAAATACAAATTTTTTAAAAAAATTAAACTCTGAAAATATTGATTTTAAAGGCTTTTTTAAACGCTATGAAAAAAAATAAAAAAAGATTCAAAAAAAGTGTTGACAAAAATATAGAATGAGAGTATAATACAAATTGTTCACGCGGGGAGCGAGAACAAAGAACATTGAAAAATAAACAATAAAATCCTTTAGAGAATAAACCGAAGCGGTATAAGTTATAGAAATATAATAAGTACCGAACAAGTAAATTTTTTAAAAAGTTTTTAATAAA
>MNRQ01000018.1 GCA_001916035.1 Clostridium sp. 27_14
AGAGAAAAATACATACTAGACCAAAAAAATATCGAAGCAACAGGATATGACAAAGGTTTAAAACAAGGCAAAGAAGAAGGAATAAAAGAGGGAATAAAAAAAGGAAGAGAAGAAGGGAAAAAAGAAGGAAAAGAAGAAAGCAAAAAAGAAATAGCAAAAGAAATGATAAAAGAAAAAATGCCATTAGAAGTAATCAGCAAAATCACAAAAATTCCAAAAGAAGAACTACAAGAAATACAAAAAGAAATTTAATATTATATCCATAATTTGAAATAAAACTTTGAAATAAAAAAATTCAAAATCCAAAAAAGTAAAAAAAGATACAAAAAGTACGCACATAAAAAAGTAACATATTTATAATAGTAAAATAGATAAAAATGTCATAATTTCTAAGCAAAGAAATAATAAGAAAGGCAATAAATAGATTAACATATCTATATATTGAATATAGAATAAAAATGAGTGAAACATTAAACAAAAAAATTATAAACCAAACCAAAACAGAACAAATTAAAATACCAGAAAATCAGCTACAAAAACTAAACAGATTTATAGAAAAAAATTTACAAAACAGAAAAAATGGCACTAACTATAATTTATTATATAAAATATCAGAAACAACAAAAAGAAAAATAAAAATAAATAACAGACAAACCAAAAAAATAACAACAACATCATCTAAAGAACAAACAAAAAATATAACATTAGAATTTTTTAAAGAGCTAGACCAAGAACTGTATGAAAAATCCAAAAATATTATTGAAGGAAAAAGCAACATTAATTTATCCATGTACAAATTGGAAGAAAATGAAGAACTTTCAATAACCAAAAACAACAAAATGCCTATACACACTAAAACGCCTTGCACATATTCAAAAAACGGAGAAACAGCTATATATATCCAATGTAAAGGAACAATAGAAGATATATATGCATTAGTACATGAAATATCACACACATTTGACTTAGTACCAAATGACAATTCAACTAGAAATATGTTAGGAGAAGTAACGCCATATTGCTTTGAAGCAATGCTAGGAAAATATTTAATAAAAAAAGGAATAGCAACAGAAGAAGACACAATAAACATAGAAAAACAAACTAATATTAGCCAATATGATGATGGAGTAGAAACATTTACAAAACTTGAATTAATGAAAATAAAAGAACACCAAGAAATAACACAAGACAATATTAGTGAAATACAAAAAGGATATGAACTAACAAACAGACAAATAAGCTATATATTAAGAAGACTAGCAAAATCAGAACCAAATGTTGACTACAAAGCAAGATACATGATAGCTCAATTAATTTATCCACATTATATAGAACAATACGAACAAAATCCAGAAAAAGCAATAAAAACTTTAAAGCAATACTTTGAACAAATAAAAGCAAACAAACTAAAAGACAGTTTAAGAATATTAGGAATTAATCCAAATATAGACAGTATACAAACACTAATAGAAACAACCAATAAAAGAATAAAAAAACTAGAAAACAAAAGAACATTCAATAAGGAAGAAGTAGAAATATAGAAAAAAACAATAAAGATTTCAAAAAAACAAAACTTAAATTCGCAAATTGATTGACTTTAAAACCAAAAAGTGATAAAATAGGAAACGTTATTGAAAATATGTAAACACATAACACAATAACGTTTTAAATATTTAATAAAAAATATTTAAAATAAAAGTGCATAAAACAACCAAAATATGCACAAAAATAAAAAACAGGAGGTGAAATTTAAGTGCCAACAATTAATCAATTAGTAAGAAAAGGAAGAAAAACAGGTGTTACAAAATCAACTGCACCAGCATTACAACATGGATGGAACTCAAAAAACAAAAAATTAACAAACAACAGAGCTCCACAAAAAAGAGGAGTATGCACAGTTGTAAAAACAGTTACACCTAAAAAGCCAAACTCAGCTCTAAGAAAAGTAGCCAGAGTAAGACTTTCAAACGGTTATGAAGTTACATCTTATATCCCAGGTATAGGACATAACTTACAAGAACATAGTGTTGTTTTAATTAGGGGTGGTAGGGTAAAAGACCTTCCAGGTGTTAGATACCATATCATTAGAGGAACACTAGATACAGCAGGCGTTAAAGATAGGATGCAAGCTCGTTCAAAATACGGAGCAAAACGCCCTAAAAAATAATCAATAAAATTGATGTATAACTAAAAGAAAGTAGTGCTTGTAATTCTTGATAAATTAAGGTACTTAAATTTAGAATAGAATATAAAGCACTATACGGGAAAGAAAAATCTTTCCAGAGTAACTTTGATACTTCTTTAAGTATCACGAATAAAGGGAATAACCCAATAGAAAAGGAGTGAAGAATAGTGCCAAGAAGAGGATTTATAGCAAAAAGAGATGTTTTACCAGATCCAATATACAATAGCAAAGTTGTTACAAAATTAGTAAACAACATAATGCTTGACGGTAAAAAATCAGTTGCTCAAAAAATAGTTTATGATGCATTTGATATCATAAAAGAAAAAGAAGGAAAAAATCCTTTAGAAGTTTTTGAAGCAGCTTTAGAAAACGTAATGCCAGTTCTTGAAGTTAAAGCAAGAAGAGTTGGTGGAGCTACATACCAAGTTCCATTAGAAATCAGACCTGAAAGAAGACAAACTTTAGGTCTTAGATGGTTAGTTACTTATGCTAGAAATAGACATGAGAAAACAATGGCTGAAAAATTAGCTGGGGAAATAATGGATGCTGTTGCTGGTAACGGTGGAGCATTTAAGAAAAAAGAAGATACACACAGAATGGCTGAAGCAAACAAAGCTTTTGCTCATTACAAATGGTAAAATTTTAGAATGTGTATAATATATTAGATAAAACCGAGGGGAGGAAAAACAATATGGCAGGAAGAGCATACCCATTAGAAAGAACAAGAAATATAGGAATAATGGCTCACATTGATGCTGGAAAAACAACAACAACAGAGAGAATATTATTCTATACAGGAAAAACACATAAAATAGGTGAAGTTCACGAAGGTGCCGCTACAATGGACTGGATGGCACAAGAACAAGAAAGAGGTATAACAATAACATCTGCATGTACAACATGTTTCTGGAAAAACAACAGAATAAACATAATAGACACACCAGGACACGTTGACTTCACAGTAGAAGTTCAAAGATCTCTAAAAGTTCTTGACGGAGCTGTAACAGTATTAGCTGCTAAAGGTGGAGTTCAACCACAAACAGAAACAGTTTGGAGACAAGCTGATAAATACAGTGTACCAAGAATGGTATATGTAAACAAAATGGATATCACAGGAGCAAACTTCATGCTTTGTGTTGAACAATTAAAAAATAGACTAAAAGCAAATGCAGTTCCAATCCAATTACCAGTAGGAGCAGAAGACAACTTCCAAGGAATAGTTGATCTTATAAAAATGAAAGCATACATACAAGATGATAAATTAGGAGAACACATTGTTGAAACAGATATTCCAGAAGATATGAAAGAACAAGCAGAAGAATTTAGAGCAGCAATGATAGAAGCAGTAGCTGACCAAGATGAAGAATTAATGATGAAATACTTAGAAGGTGAAGAACTAACAGAAGAAGAAATCAAAAAAGGTTTAAGAACTGGAACAATAGCAAACAAAATAGTACCAGTAACATGTGGTTCTTCATATAAAAACAAAGGGGTACAAGAACTATTAGATGCAATAGTAGCTTATATGCCATCACCATTAGATATACCACATATCAAAGGTGAAACATTAGATGGAGAAGAAACAGAAGCAAAAACTTCTGATGACGCACCATTTGCAGCATTAGCATTCAAAATAGCAACAGACCCATTTGTTGGAAAACTATGTTTCTTCAGAGTTTATTCAGGAACACTTGAATCAGGATCAACAGTTCTAAACTCAAGCAAAGACAAAAAAGAAAGAGTAGGAAGAATCTTACAAATGCATGCAAATCACAGAGAAGATATAGAAAAAGTATACGCAGGTGATATTGCAGCAGCAGTAGGATTAAAAGATGTAACAACAGGAAACACACTATGTGATCCAGACCATCCAATAATCCTAGAATCAATGGAATTCCCAGAACCAGTTATAGACATAGCAATAGAACCAAAAGACAAAGCAGCTCAAGAAAAAATGGGAATAGCCTTAGCAAAATTAGCTGAAGAAGATCCAACATTCAAAGCATACACAAACCAAGAAACAGGTCAAACTATTATAGCAGGTATGGGTGAATTACACCTAGACATTATAGTAGACAGACTAAAAAGAGAATTTAAAGTTGAATGTAACGTAGGTAAACCACAAGTTGCATACAAAGAAACAATCAGAAACAAAGTTAAAGTTCAAGGTAAATTTATTCGTCAATCTGGTGGTAAAGGGCAATATGGTGACGTTTGGTTTGAAATGGAACCATTAGAGCCAGGAAAAGGAATAGAATTTGAAAGCAAAATCGTTGGAGGAGCTGTTCCAAAAGAATATATCAAACCTATTGAACAAGGAATGAGAGAAGCCGCAGAAAGTGGTATCTTAGCTGGATATCCAGTTATAGACTTCAAAGTTTCACTAGTTGACGGTTCATATCACGAAGTTGACTCTTCAGAAATGGCCTTCAAAATAGCAGCATCTATGGCCTTCAAAGAAGGATGTAGACAAGCTAAAGCAGTTATCTTGGAACCAATCATGAAAGTTGAAATAACAGTACCAGAAGAATACATGGGAGATGTTATAGGAGACGTAAACTCAAGAAGAGGAAGAATGGAAGGTATGGACGCAGAAGACGGAATGCAAGAAATACATGCATTTATTCCATTATCAGAAATGTTTGGATATGCAACAGACTTACGTTCAAAAACTCAAGGTAGAGGATCATACTCTATGGAACCATCTCATTACGAAGAAGTTCCAAAATCAGTATTAGAGCAAATTGTTGCATCAAGAGCTAAAAAAGAAGCATAATTATATGCAGATATTTTAAAAATTAAATAAAATACTTGCATTTTTAAAAAAAATGTTATAAAATGCTAGTACAATAAAAAAGACATTAAATTTTAAATAATAAAAGTAGTCCATAGTAGTGAAAACTACTATGGCTAACTAAAAAAAGAGGAGGAATTTAAAATGGCAAAAGCAAAGTTTGAAAGAACAAAGCCACACGTTAACATTGGTACAATCGGACACGTTGACCATGGTAAAACAACAACAACAGCAGCTATTACTAAATATTTATCATTATTAGGTAAAGCTAAATTTGAAGCTTACGATCAAATCGACGGAGCTCCAGAAGAAAAAGCAAGAGGAATCACAATCAACACAGCACACGTAGAATATGAAACAGACAACAGACACTATGCACACGTTGACTGCCCAGGACACGCTGACTACGTTAAAAACATGATCACAGGTGCAGCACAAATGGATGGAGCTATCTTAGTTGTTTCAGCAGCTGATGGACCTATGCCACAAACAAGAGAACACATCTTATTAGCTAGACAAGTTGGTGTTAAATACATCGTTGTTTACCTAAATAAATGTGATATGGTTGATGATCCAGAATTATTAGAATTAGTAGAAATGGAAGTTAGAGACTTATTAACAGAATATGGTTTCCCAGGAGACGAAATTCCAGTTATAAAAGGTTCATCTCTACAAGTATTAGAAAGCACATCTACAGATCCTAACGATCCTGTATATGCTCCAATGAAAGAATTAATGGATGCTGTTGATAGTTATATACCAACACCAGAAAGACCAATTGACCAACCATTCTTAATGCCAGTAGAAGACGTATTCACAATTACAGGACGTGGAACAGTTGCTACAGGTAGAGTAGAAAGAGGAGAAGTAAAACTTCAAGACGAAGTTGAAATCATTGGTTTAACAACAGAAAGAAGAAAAACTGTTGTAACAGGTGTTGAAATGTTCAGAAAACTATTAGATCAAGCTGAAGCTGGAGATAATATCGGTGTTCTATTAAGAGGTATTGATAGAAAAGACATCGAAAGAGGACAAGTTCTATGCAAACCAGGAACAATACATCCACATACAAAATTCACATCACAAGTTTACGTTCTAACAAAAGAAGAAGGAGGACGTCATACACCATTCTTCAATGGATATAGACCACAATTCTACTTCAGAACAACAGACGTTACTGGTGTTATTGAATTAGACGCAGGTGTTGAAATGGTTATGCCAGGAGATAATGTAAACATGACAATCGAATTAATTACACCTATCGCTATCGAAAAAGGATTAAGATTCGCTATTCGTGAAGGTGGTAGAACAGTTGGTTCAGGTGTTGTTGCAGACATTATTGAATAATAAATATAAAAATAGCAAGGGTTACAGAGATTTGTAGCACCTTGCTATTTCCTTTTTTTCCCACTTAAGATAAAAAATTGACAAAGTAAACATAAAGTGATATAATTATACACATAAAACCACAGGAGGTAAGTAAAAATGGAACGGAAACTAACATTTGAAGAAGCACAAAAATTAATAGAGAAGGAATTAGAAAAAAACTTAGAAGAACTAAAAAGTGCATACTTAGAATGTGAAAAAGATAGTGAAAAATTAAAAGAACTCGTACTAAAAGGAAAAATTTCAAGAAAAGAATATGAAAGAAAACTAAACGAAGTGACAAGAAAACATAACAAAAAATGCATAGAAATAAATAAGAGGCAAAACGAAAAATGCATCAAAATTCAAGATGAATTTATGAGCTTTTAAAATTTTCAAGATTACAAATTTAAAGTCAAAGTTAACCTAAAGAAATCAATATGCAGGAGGAAAAAATAATGACAATAAAAGAAATTAACAACTTAATCAACGAGGAAAAAAAGAGAAACGAGGAAGAAAACAAAGCAGCAAGACAAGAATTTGAAAAAGAAATGAAAGCCATAACGATGGAAGAATCAAAGAAAACAGAGAAAATTAAAAACAATCAAGAATTAGACAAAGTCAAAAAATCAGCAAGAGCCAAAAGAGACAATGTTGTAAACAAATACAGAAACAAAGTAAAAAAAATACAAGAAAAATACAGAGAAAACTGTCTTAAAATTGAAGCTGAATTAAAACAACAATAAAATAAAAAGTTCCAGCCCAACCACAAAAAAATTTAAGTGGTTGGGTATTTTTTACCATATTTACACTAAAAGTATTGATTTTTTCAACAAAGAATAATAAAATAGAACTACTTAAAATAAAATATATAAAAGTTCTAGGAAGGAATGAGAAAAAATGAAAATCATATTAGATGCAATGGGTGGAGACAACGCACCAGACGCAAATATAAAAGGAGCAATAAAAGCAATAAAAAAAATAAAAGCAGAAATAGTACTAGTAGGAAAAGAAGAAATAATAAGAAATAAAATAAAAGAATTTTACGGAAAAGAAATAGAAGAAATATCAGACAGACTAAAAATAAAAAACGCAACAGAAACAATAGAAATGGAAGACCAACCAACAGTAGCAATAAAACACAAAAAAGACTCATCAATGGTAGTAGGCTTCAATATGCTAAAAAAAGACGAAGGAGACGTATTTATATCAGCAGGAAACTCAGGAGCATTACTTGCAGGAGCAACACTACTAGTAGGAAGAATAAAAGGCATAGACCGACCAGCACTAGCAGGAATATTACCAGCATACAAAAGTCAATTACTATTAATGGACTGCGGATCAAACACAAACTGCAAGCCAATAAACCTATTACAATTTGCACAAATGTCAACAATATATTTAAGAAACACATTTGGAATAGAAAAACCAGCAATAGGACTATTAAACATAGGAACAGAAGAAACAAAAGGAAACGAACTAGTAAAAGAAAGTTACCAATTATTAAAAGAAAAATCAGAAGAACTAGGAATCAACTTTGTAGGAAATGTAGAAGGAAGAGACGCATTCTCAGGAGAAATAGACGCAATAGTCACAGACGGATTTACAGGAAACGTATTTTTAAAAACAACAGAAGGATTAGGAAAATTCGTAAAAAGATCACTAAAAGAAAGTCTATTTAAAAGTCTCCTATCAAAAATAGCAACAATACCAGCCCTACCAGCAATGAACAGATTCTCAAAAGTAATGGATTACAAATCTTATGGAGGAGCACTATTTTTAGGAGTAAAAAAACCAGTAGTAAAAGCACATGGAAGCAGTGACGAAAAACTATTTGAATACACAATAATACAAGCAGAAAAATTTGTTGAAAACAAGGCTGTAGACAAGATGATAGAAGCATTTTCCGACTTGTCAGTATAAATTTAAAAATATTTTGAAATATACTTGACAAAAAGCATAACATATAATATAAAAGTAATATGAAAAAAGAAAATATCAAATGAATAAATCATTTGCAACTTGAGAGGAGGTGAACTCGTACGATGAGTTCAGAAGAAATATTAGAGAAAGTAAAAGGAATCATCATTGAACAATTAGGAGTAACAGATACAGCAGTAACAATGGAAGCATCATTTATAGATGACCTAGGAGCAGATTCATTAGATATTGTTGAACTAATTATGGCTATTGAAGAAGAATTTGATATAGAAATTCCAGATAGTGACGCAGAAAAAGTCGTAACAGTAGGAGATGTAGTAGACTATATCAAAGAAAATGTACAATAAAACAAAACGGATAAGACAAACAACAAAAATCCGCATTATAATTGTATAAGAAATTACTTTAAAAAAGTATATATATTAAAAAATCTCATAGAAATATGAGATTTTTTTAGTACACACAAATATATTTATGCAACTTAAAAAAATAAATAAAATAATCAAACACACTTTTTTTATAAATAGAGCTAGTCAATTTAATACTATTTTGCAACAAAACAGAATCACCAACTTTACATGTAATAGAACCAATACAAGAACCAGAACTAACAGGAGCAGTCAAAAATTTATCACAAGAAATATCAACATTCAAATCAGAAATAAAGTCCTTATATATCGGAAAGGTAGAAAAAGTAGAATAATCAACATCAAAATTTACAATATTAGAAGCCCCTTTTTCAACAACAAAAAAATTCAAATTTTTAGATTTCCACTTATCAAACTCAACAGTCATCAAATCTCTCAAATTAACCAACTCAAAATTTTGAAAAGTAAAATCAATTAATTTAATACTATCAGAAGTTCTAAAATTCTTTGTATCAGCACCCAAAACAACACAAATAATATCCAAATTATTCCTTTTACAACAACTAACCAAGCACCTATTAGCACCATTAGTAAAACCAGTTTTAATACCATAAACACCATCAACATTACCAAGAAGTTCATTTGTATTATGAATACTTTTTGGAATACCATTTATAAAAACAGTATAATTCAAAGTATTAACAACATCAGCAAACACCTTATTACGCAAAGCATAATTAGACAAAAGAGCCAACTCAAAAGCAGTAGTATAATGATCATCATTATCTAAACCATGAGGAGTACAAAAATGAGTATTTTTCAAACCGTAATTCAGTAGCCTTTTTATTCATAAGAGTAGCAAAACCATCAATATCACCACCACAATATTCAGCCAAAGCAACAGCACAATCATTACCAGATTTAAGCATCAAACCATACAAAAGATCTTTAATACTAACTTTATCACCCAACCTCAAACCAAGACGTGAACCACCAATATTAGCAGCAGATCTAGAAACCTCAATAACATCAGACAAATTACAATTTTCAATTATAATACAAGCAGTCATAATTTTAGTAGTAGAAGCCATTTTTCGTCTTTGGTATTCATTTTTACCCAAAAGAACTAAATTTGTATTTCTATCCAAAACAACAAAAGCACGAGAATTAACTTTCTGAGTAACAGGAAAATCAATACCATAAGAAGTTACAGGAAAAAAGAAAGATACACAAAACAAGAAAATCAAAAAAATATTTTTTAAAAAATTTTTGCAAACCATATAAATACCTCTAATAAATTATATATAACAAACACAAAAATATGATGAATATAAACAAAAAAATATCGTAATTCACATAATTCTAATACAACAATACTTAAACAAATACATAATTAATAATAAATATATAAAAAGTTCAACAAAACCTATACAAATAGCCAAAAATAATTTAGAAAAGTTGCAACAAAATATTGATTTTAAAGCAAAAATATAATATAATTATAATGTGTGGAAAAAGGTTTTTAAATAAAACAAGAAAACCAAAAGACAATAAAAAAGAACAAAATAAAAAATATAAATATATAAAAGGAGATTAAATATGAAAAGTAAAAAATTAAAATTAAGTATTTTATTATTTGCAATCAGTATATTTGCAATTTTATTTATGCCACATTCAGTAGAAGCATCTACAAAATTAAACCCCAACTGGTATATAGGAATAAACGAATACAGAAGCAACACAACACCAGCAAACATGGGATATTCAATAAAAAAACCAAATAACCACTTAACAATAGACCAAGGATACAAAATTTGGGAAATAGTAAAATACAACAGTAATAATGAAAGTGACACAAACTATAGTACAGACCTTACACTATATTGTGTAAAAGCAGGAGTTGGTTTTAGAGAATTAAGCACAGACCAGACAACAGGAAGCAGCAAACCAGCAATAAAAAGAGCAACATACACAACAGCATATAACTTATTAAGAGACAAAGCAGAACTATTAAGTTTAAAAGACACAAACAAAACACTATATAGTTTAGTAAGCACAGACAATTACTATGGAATTTTAGCACTTGCAGACTTAATGTACATACCAGAAAAATCAACAGCACAAGAAAAAACAGAACTAATAAATGCAGCATTAAAAGCAAACAACATAAACCCAGCAAACTACAATACAAGCCTAACAGACGAAGATGTTGATGCAGTACAACAAGCAGCATTATGGTATTTCACAAACTATGACGGAGGAGACTCATACACAAACGTATTTAATCAACTAGGCAAAAAAACATGGTTATTCTATAAAACAACAACAATGAGTGAATACACAAGTTTACAAGACTACAACCCAATAGTTGACGGAAATCAAACTGAAGCAGGACTAGACAGAGACGAACAAGCAACATACTTATATGACTATTTAGTAAACACAGCAAAAGCAAACATTGCAAAATACAAAGATGGAACAATAACACCAAAAAGCAAAGTAACATTATACACAGACCCAACTGTAGAAGACCATCAACCAGTAATATCAATAGAAAAAGAAACACCATTTGACATGGCATTAAGAAAATACATAACAAAAGTAACAACAAAAGAAGGAAAAACAACAGACTTATCAAGCTCAACATCAACAACAAGAAATCCATCAATAGACACAGCAACAATAGACACAGAATACACAGCAACATACAAACACAGAAAAGACCCAGTAACAGTAAAAACAGGAGATATAGTTACATACAACATATCAGTATACAACGAAGGAACAAAAGCAGGAAGAGTAACAAAAATAGTAGACCAATTACCAACAGGATTAAAATTCAGTAGTCTATCAGAAAGTGCAAAAAATATATATGACGCAACATGGGACGCAACAACAAACAAAGTAACATTTGTAAGAAAATCAACAAACACAGAAAACTTAGCAGCATACACAAATGGAAACCTAAAATCAGAAACAATAGAATTTACATGTGAAGTCACAAAAAAAGCCAGCACAACAGACAAAGAAGTATTAACAAATGTAGCATGGATAGCAGAAGAATATAATGCAGTAGACAACTTAACAATAACAAAAACAAAAGGAGACGACAGAGATTCAGAACCAGAAACAAAACCAAATGTAAACAAAGACAATATGTCAAACTACAAAGGAAACACATCAAACAAAAATGAATTAGGAGACTCAAACTACTTCTATAAAGGAGAACAAGATGACGACGACTTCGAAAAATTAGTACTACTACCAAACGAATTTGACTTAAAACTAATAAAAAGAATAACAGAAGTAAATGACGTAAAAGTACCAGAAAGAATACAAAGTGTAGACACAAGCAAACTAAACACAGTAGGAGCAGACGGAAAAATAATAACAACAGCAACATACAAAATGGACAAAAATCCAGTATCAGTAAAAAAAGGTGACATAGTAAAATATGGAATAAGAGTATATAATGAAGGTGCAATGGACGGATATGCATCAGAAATATCAGAAGACGTACCAGAAGGACTAGAATTTATATGGTCAGAAAAATTAGAAGACGAACTAAACAAAGACACAACACTAACAAAATCAGAAAAAGATGCAATTTTATATAATCAACTAATATGGACACCAAAAACAATAAACAAAGACACTAAAAAAATAGAAGTAATAACAACAAATTATTTAGCAAAAGGTGAAGGAGTAGAAAAAAGCGGAACAGGAACAAACCTAATAAAAGCATTTGACTCTGAAAAACAAACATTAAACTATAAGGAAGTATATGTATACATGAAAGTTATATCAGACAATGTAGGAGGAAGCATAATAAGAAACGAAGCAGCAATAACAAAAGACTCTGACTCAGACGGAAATGATGTAACAGACAGAGACTCAACACCAGAAGAGTGGAAAAAAGAAAATGATGACAAATACTATGATGACAACAAAAAATGGCCATCATACAAAGAAGACGACGAAGACTATGACAACATCATATTACAAAGTTTTGACTTAGCATTAAGAAAATTCATAATAGCAGTAAGTCCAGACGCAGAAATATCAGAAAACGAATATTTAAAAGACAAAAACGGAAATTATACAAGAGCACCACAAGTAGACACAAGCAAATTAAATACAACAGGAACAGACGGAAAAATAATAACAACAGCAACATATAACCATCCAAAAGACCCAGTAGAAGTAAACAAAGATGATATAGTAGTATACATGTTAAGAGTATACAATGAAGGTGATATAGACGGATATGCAACAGAAATAAAAGACCACTTACCACCAACACTAGAATTTGTAGAAGGCGAATTCAATGACAAATACAATTGGAAAGTATCAAAAGACGGAAGAACAGTAACAACAGACTATTTAAAAGAAAGCAAAATAGAAAAAGCAAAAAAAGACACAAACGGAAAAATAGTACTAAGTTATGTAGAAGTTCCAATTATGTGTAAACTAAAAGACACAGCAAAAGTAAATGAAGTAATCACAAACATAGCAGACATAACAAAATTCACAGACGGAGACAAAAACACAATAAGAGACAGAGACTCAGAAGAAGACAACGTAAAACTTCCAGAAGACAACCAATTACCATCATATAAAGATGAAGAAACAGGAGACTATGTACCAGGACAACAAGACGACGACGACTTCGAAAAAGTAATAATAAAACCATTTGACTTAGCATTAAGAAAATTCATAACAAAGGTAAACAACACAGAAGTAAACACACGTATACCACAAGTAAAATACGATTCAGAAAACAACAAAATAACATATGAACATACAAAAGACCCAGTAGATGTAGTAACAAATGACATAGTTACATACACAATAAGAGTATTCAATGAAGGAATGAAAGACGGATACGCAGCAGAAATATCAGACGATATGCCAGCAGGACTAGAATTTTTACCAGACAATGAAACAAACAAAGAATACAGATGGGTAATGTATGACAAAGACGGAAACAAAACAGAAGATGTATCAAAAGCAGTAAAAATAAGAACAGACTACTTATCAAAAGAACAAGGCGAAGCAAAAATGAAAGAAGACACATCTTTAACAGAAAATCCATATTTACTAAAAGCATTTGACGGAAGCAAAGAAATATCAGAAGAAAATCCAGACAATGCAGACGTTAAAGTAGCATTCAAAGTAGTAGAACCAAACACATCAGACAAAATAATAGTAAACTCTGCACAAATATCAAAAGACACAGACAAAAACGGAAAAGACATAGACGATATAGACTCAACACCAGACAAATGGAACGAAGGAGAAGACGATCAAGACAGAGAATACATAAAACTAAACTACTTTGACTTAGCATTAAGAAAATGGGTAACACAAGCAATAGTAATAGAAAACGGAAAAGAAACAGTAACACAAACAGGACACACACCAGAACAAGACCCAGAACCAATTGTAAAAGTTGATTTAAACCGTAAAAAACTAAATAAAGTAACAGTCAAATTCAGATATTCAATAAGAATAACAAATGAAGGAGACATAGCAGGATATGCGAAAGAAATAAAAGACTATATACCAGCAGGATTAAAATTTGTAGCAACAGACAACCCAGGATGGACAGAGTTAGGAAACAACATAATAACAACAAACTTATTAGCAGACAAATTACTACAACCAGGAGAAAGTGCAGACGTGCAAGTACTACTAACATGGATAAACGGACAAAACAACATGGGACTAAAAACAAACATAGCAGAAATATCAAAAGACTATAATGACAGAGGAGTACCAGATAGAGACTCAACACCAGACAACAAAAAAGACGGTGAAGACGATATAGACGATGCACCAGTTATGTTATCAATAGCAACAGGTAAAGTAAAAACATATTTTGCATTAGGATTTACAGTTTTAATAATGCTAGCAGGAGGAATCGTATTAATCAAAAAATTCGTATTATAAAAACAAAAAATAATTAAGAAAATATACTAAAAAGAACCTTCAAAGAAAACCTACTTTGAAGGTTCTTACAATTAAGAAAGAAAATGAAAATTAAAGGAATCCAAAAATTCAAAAAAAACATTTACAATTACAAAGTGCTATGATATAATTTCAAAAGAAAACAAAAATAATGTAATTAATATTACACAATTGAAAAAAGCCAGGAAGGAAGGAAAAGAATATGAATCAAATTTTAGCCACAAAAACAGACAACAAAAAACGAAAAAAGCCAAAAATGCCAGGAAAATCAGTATCATCAGATATAGCAAAAGTAACAAAAGTTTTTGCAATAGGACTAATCATATTTGGAGGCTGTGTAATAGGAACAGGTTCATATTCTTTATACAAAGAAAAAGAAACAAATAATAAAACAACAATAAACGAAATGTCAAAACCAGTAATTTCAGTAGAAGCAATAGAAGGAGACGAATCAACAATACTATTAAAAACCACAAGTAATATAGGAATAGAAACAGTAGTATACCAATGGAACGACGGAAAAAAGACAACACTAACAGGAAATGGAGGAAAGTACTTAGAACAAAAAGTACAAATACCATCAGGAAGTAATGTATTAAACATAACAGTAGTAGACAGTCAAAACCAAGAAAGCACATACTCTAAAAAATACGAATTAAATAGTAATATAAAACTAGAAGCAATAGGAAATGGAAAAATAAAAATAGAATATGCAGGAGAAACAGAAATCTCATATCTAACATACCGTTGGGACGATCAAGACGAAAACAAAATAGACATAAACTCAAAAACAATAAACCAAGAAATAGACACACTAAACGGAAAACACACACTAACAATAATAGTAGTAGACGTAAACAATCACACAGAAACAAAAGTACAACAAACAAATGGAGTATCAATACCAACAATAGACATCAGATTTAACGAAGACAAAACATCATATATAATAAACGTAAAAGATGATGTAGAACTAAAAGAAGTAATAATAACATTAGACGAAGACGACAGCAAAAAATACGGACAAAAAATAAACGGAAAAGAATTCCAATTCGAAATAGCACTAAAAGAAGGCAGTGACAACAAAATGAAAGTACAAGTCACAAACTCTGATGACCAAACAGCAGAAAAAGCAGTAATGTTTAGCAAATAATTCTAGGAAGTTCGGAGAACTTTCCTAGAATATAAAAAGCAGCATAGTTAATAAAACAAAATTAACATGTTGCTTTTAGTGGACTATAATAAGCAAAAGGAGAAAAAATAATGGTACAAGATATATATATAATAGATGACGACGAATCATCAATACTAGTATTTAAAGAATTATTTAAAGAAGACACAGAATATAAATTCATAAGTGTAAAATCAGATATGATAGAAGTAGCATTAAAAAACATACCATCAATGATAATAATAAACGAAGACGCAATAGACATGAACATAATAGACCTATGCAAAAAAATAAGAAATGACGACGACAACACAATAACACCAGTAATAGTAGTATCATCAAACGACAACTCTGAACACAGAATAAAAATCTTACAAGAATCAATAGAATACTACATAAAAAAACCAGTAAACGAAAAATATCTATATTACACTGTAAAAAATGTATTAAGATTACTAGCAATAAACAGAAGAATAAGTCCACTAACAGGCTTACCAGGAAATGTACAAATACACGCAGAACTAAAAAAAAGATTAGCAAACAAAGAACCATTTTCAGTACTATATGTAGACTTAGACAACTTCAAAGCATATAATGATGTATATGGATTTTTAAAAGGAGACGAAATAATAAAATTCACAGCAGAAGTAATAGTAAGCAATGTACATCAAGAAATACCAGAAGGAAGTTTTGTAGGGCACATCGGAGGAGACGACTTTGTAGCAATAATACCAACAACACAATGTGACAAAATATGTCAAGACATAATATCAACATTTGACACAAATGTATTAAAATTCTTCACACCAGAAGACATAGAAAGAGGATACATAGAAGTAGCAAACAGAAAAGGAATAATAGAACAATTTCCACTAACATCAGTATCAATAGGTGTAGTAGTAGCAGATGTCAACAGATTCTACAACATGCTAGAAATAGGAGAAGTAGGTGCACAAGTAAAACACGCAGCAAAATCAGTAATGGGCAGCAGTTACTCAGTAGACAAACGAAAAATATTATAATATTAAAAATAAACTCCTCATATATATAATAATATAAAATATATAAGAGGAGTTTTTAGTTTGAAAAAATTAAAAACATCCATTACTATATGTAGCTTTAAATTAAGCAAGAAAGGAATGGAATTTAATATGATAATTTTAGACAGGAAAAGAATAAGTGTAATGTTACTAATAATATTAGTAGGAATCTTCACATTTTCATATAAAACAACAGAAAAAGAAAATAAAGAAACACAAAAATATGTAGCAGCAACACCAGTAGCAAACAAAGTAATAATATTAGACGCAGGACACGGAATACCAGATGAGCGGAGCACAAAGTAGCAATGGAACAACAGAAGCAGAAACAAATCTAAAAATAACTTTAAAAGTACAAGAATTACTAGAACAAAGTGGATGCACAGTAATCTTAACAAGATCAGACGAAAATGCAATATACAGTTTAGACGCAAAAACACTAAAAGAAAAAAAGGTATCAGACATCAGAAACCGTGTAAAAATAGGAAATAACTCATCAGCAGACATATTTGTATCAATACACCTAAACAAAATACCACAACCCCAATACTCAGGATGGCAATGTTTTTACCAAGCAAAAAGTGAACAAAGTCAAAAACTAGCCAAAAGTATACAAAAAAATTTGAATGAAACAATACAAAAAGAAAACAACAGAGTAGCAATGAAATTAGACAACGTATATATAATAAAACACGTAGAAATACCATTATCAATAGTAGAATGTGGATTTTTATCAAATCCAGAAGAAGAAAAACAACTATTAGACAATGATTACCAAGACCACCTAGCATGGGGAATTTATATGGGAATAATCAATTACTTTAACTAAGTCATAAAATCTCCCAAATAAGCATAATATATAATAGCTTATTTAAGGGAGATGTTTTTATGTTTTTAGTATTTAACAAAGACAAAATATATGCATACGGAATATCCATAATAACAGTAATATTACTATTTTGCGCAGCAAGCACAATGCTAACAGACAACCCAGAAACAATATTAACAGGAAGCACAGCAGGAAAACAACTACCAATATATAAAGTAGACACTCAAGAAAAAAAGGTAGCACTAACAATAAATTGTGCATGGAATGACAGCGACATAGACAACATATTACAAACACTAAACAATAACAACTGTAAAGTAACATTTTTTATGGTAGGAGACTGGGTAAAAAAATACCCAGAAGCAGCCAAAAAAGTAAAAGAAGCAGGACATGAAATAGGAACACATTCAAACACACACCCACATGTAAACAATCTAGACTACGAAAAAAACGCAAACGAACTAAAAGAAAGTGCAAAAATAATAAAAGAAACCACAGGAGCAGAAGTAAAACTATATAGACCACCATATGGAGAATATAATGACACAGTAATAAAAGTAGCAAATGAAAACGGATACATACCAATACAATGGTCACTAGACACACTAGACTACACAAAAATAACAGGAGAGCAAATGTGGGAAAGACTAAAAAACAAAATAACAGCAGGAGACATAATTTTAATGCACAACGGAACAGAACACACAGCAGACTCACTAGACATGATTATAAAAAATATAAAAAGCAGTGGATTTGAAGTAGCAAGAGTCTCAGATATTATTTATACTGAAAATTATACAATAGACACAAATGGAACGCAAAGAAGAAAATAAAAAAGAATGTATAAAATTTCCAAACAAGTAAATAATAATAGAAGTGAGAGGTTTGTATATGATTTTTTTTGGAATTATTTCAAATAAAAAAGATTTTAATATAATAAAATTAGAGATAGAAAAAAGTATAAAAGATGCAAGTATAATATTAATAGACAAAGAAAATATAGAAAATTTACAAAACATCAAATTTGAAGCACTAATCATAAATAGTGAAATAAACCTAGACAATAAAAGCATCGTATTCTTGCAAAAAATCTGTAAAAATTTAAAATATTTAATAGTAAACACAGACAAAAACACTTATGTAAACATATTGAATAATGACAGAATATGCATAATAACTTATGGTTTAAATCACAAATGCACAGTCACAGCATCAAGCATAAAAGAAGAAAACATAATGATAGCATTACAACGAGAAATAATAGACAGATATGGACATCTAATGATAATAGGAGAAAAAAGAGTAAAACCAATAGAAAACCTAGATGTATATGGCACAATGACAATTTTTATAATAAAATTACTATACTTAAAAAACATGCAAATCTGAACAAAAAAATAAAAAAAGATTATATAAAAACAACAATAAATTAAAAAATAAAGAAATATTTACAAAAAAATCAAAAAAAATTAACTTTTTATGTAGACAAACCTTAAAAAATGTTGTATAATGGTAATTGTAGGAAAACTCTGAGATAAATTATACAATTGAAAAAAATAAAAAAATATAGGGAGGAAACCAAATTGGATACAAATTATTTAGAAAACAACTATTTAACATTAGTTGGAAGAGTAACAGGAGAAAAGAAATTTAGCCATGAAATATATGGAGAAAGATTCTTTATATTTAACTTAAGCATAGCACGCTTAAGTGGAAACGCAGACATAATACCAATAACAGTATCAGAAAGACTAATCACTGACGAAATGCTACAAGAAGGTAAAAAAATATTAGTAAAAGGACAATTCCGTTCTTACAACAGTTATGAAAATGAAAGAAACAAATTAATATTAACAGTATTTGCAAAAGACGTTATTGAAGTAGAAGAAAACGAAGAAGACAGTGACATAGTAAAAAAAGAAAGTATAACAAACGAAGTAGTACTTATAGGATTTATATGCAAAAAACCAATTTACCGTCAAACACCATTTGGAAGAGAAATAGCAGACATATTATTAGCAGTAAACAGAGCATATAACAAATCAGACTATATACCATGTATAGCATGGGGAAGAAACGCAAGATTTTCACAAAACCTAGAAGTAGGAACAAAAGTAAAAGTAGTAGGAAGAGTGCAATCAAGAGAATATGAGAAAAAATATGAAGACGGAACATCAGAAGTAAAAGTAGCATATGAAGTATCAATAGGAAGTTTAGAAATAGTAGAAGAAAACGAAGAAGAAAATAACACAGAAACAGAAAATGTAGAAAACAATCAAGAAGCTGTATAAATCTAGAAAATACAAAAATAAAAAAATCTATCAAGAGAGTTTAAAATCTTGATAGATTTTTTACATTAAAATTTATTGTTACAATTCAGAATATATGATATAATTTTAAACAATACAAAGAGTAGAAAAAGAAAGGAAAAACAAAATGAAAAAAAAATATGATGAAAAAATATTAGAAAAGTGTTTACCACCATATTTAGAAAAAGATTTAGAAAACCTAAAAAAAGGAATAAAAAACAAAGTAAGTTACCTAGACTGCTTAATTGACGAATTGCAAGGCTCAGTAAACAGTGCTTTTGTAGATGGAGACATAACAGAAGAACAATGTGACTATTTATACAAAAAATATATTAGAATGGAGAAATAACATGATAGATTTCACAAACTGCCAAAAAAATAAATACAAATATTATGGAGGAAAAAATGGAGGAAAAATATGCATCATATATAATAATCAAGATTACATGCTAAAATTTCCTTCAATAAATAATGGAATATCAGAACATGAATACTCAAACAGTTGCATCTCAGAATATATAGCATGCCATATAATAAACTCCATAGGATTAAATGTACAAGAAACAATACTAGGAAAATATAAAGTAGAAGAAGAAGAAAAAATAGTTGTAGCATGTAAAGATTTTACTTCAGGAGGAAATATATTAAAACAATTTGCAGAACTAAAAAACAGTCAAATAGAAACATCAAAAAATGGATATGGAACAGAATTAGCAGAAGTCATAGAAACAATAGAAAATCAACCTATATGTGATCCAGAAGAACTAAAAAAATTTTTTTGGGACATGTTCATAGTAGACAGTTTTGTAGGAAACTTCGATAGGCACAACGGAAATTGGGGATTTTTAATAAATGAAACATTACAAAAAATAGAAATTGCACCAATATATGATTGTGCATCATGCCTATATCCACAACTAACAGATGAAAGAATAAACGAGATAATAAATAATCAAAATGAACTAGAAGCAAGAGTATATATTTTTCCAACATCAGCATTAAAAATAAAAGGCAAAAAAATAAACTATTTTGGATTTATAACAGGTTTAGAAAACGAAGAATGTAATAAAGCATTAATAAGAATATTCCCAAAAATAAACCTAGAAAAAATATATAAAATTATAGACCAAACGCCATACATCACAGATATCAGAAAAGAATTTTACAAAAAAATATTAAACATGAGATATAACATAATACTAAAAAACAGTTACGAAAGTCTAAAAAATAAATGAATTATAAAAACAAGAAAGGAAAACAAACATTTATGAAAAAAGAAAAACTAAAAATAACAAAAACAAGTCTATTTATGATATTAGCAATAATATTAATAGCAATATTTTGCATATCAGTATCACCAGTAACAATGCAAAATGACACATACTACACAATAAAAATAGGAGAACACATACACAAATACGGAATAGACATGAAAGACCCATTCTCATGGCACGAAGACCTAGGATACACATATCCACACTGGTTATATGACCTATTAACATATTACATATACTCAGCAACAGGATTCATGGGAATCTTTATAGTAACATGCATACTATCATGCATATTAGGAATATCACTATTTTTAGTAACAGAAAAACTAACAAAAAACAAAGTAATATCATTTATAGTAACAATAGGAGCAATGTATGTACTAAAACCATATATAGCAGCAAGAGCACAACTAGTAACATTCATACTATTTATATGGACAATATATTTCATAGAAAAATTTATAGAAACAGGAAAAATAAAATATGCAATACCACTAATACTAATACCAATAGCAATAGCAAATCTACACGTAGCAGTATGGCCATTCTATTTTGTACTATATTTACCATATATAGGAGAATACATATTAGCATATATATCAGAAATTGTATTTTATGACAAAATACAAAGACATTACATGAAAAAGAAAATAGAATACTTACAAAAAATAAAAAACAAAGGACAAAAAAATGTAGACGAAAAAATTGAAAAAGCACAAGCACAACTAAAAGAAATGAACGAAAAAGCATCAAAAGTAAAAATAAAAAGAGATCAAAACCAAAAAAAGGCATACAAAATAAGAATAACAAAAGATAAAAATGTAAAATATCTAATAATAATCATGATAATATGTATATTTACAGGACTACTAACACCACTAGGAAATGTACCATACACATATTTATATAAAACAATGGCAGGAAACACAACACAAAACATAAATGAACATTTACCAATGACACTATCAAGCAACACAGAAGCACTATTTATGATAGTCCTATTTTTAGCAGTACTAATGTTTACCAAAACAAGAATACGCCTACATGACTTATTATTCATAGGAGGACTAGGATATTTAATGCTAGCATCAAGCAGACAAATAACAATGTTCACAATAGTAGGAACAGTAATACTAACAAGATTAATAACACAAATGTTTAACGAATACAACTATGACTACAACAAACTAATAAAAAGCATAATGACACCAGTTGTAACAATATTCTTAATAGTACTAGTAATATTTATAAGTTATAAACAAGCAATACCAAAAAAGAATCTAAAATTTGTAAGTGAAAAAACATACCCAGTAAAAGCATGTGACTACATCTTAGAAAACATTGACTTAGGAAAAGCAAGATTTTACAACGAATATAACTATGGAAGCTATATGCTATTTAGAGGAATACCAGTATTTATAGACTCCAGAGCAGACCTATACGCCCCAGAATTTAATAAAAAAGAAGACATATTCATGGACTTTATAAACACATCATCAATTGCAACATTTTACGAAGACACATTCAAAAAATACAATATAACACACGTAATAGTATATGAAAACTCAAAAGTAAATATGATTATCAAAAAAACAAATGACGAAAACTACAAAAAACTATATGAAGACGACAATTTTGTCATATACGAAAGACTAAATGCGGAAAAATAAAATCATAATAAAAGGACTAAATGCAAAAATAAAATTATAAAGAAAAGAGGACAAAAAGTGGAAAAAATTATAATAGAAAAAGAAAAAGCAGGAAAAAGAATAGACATATTTATAAGTGAACAAAAGCAAATTTCAAGAGAAACAGCAAAAAGATGGATTGAACAAGAAAATGTAACAATAAACAATAAAAAAGTAAAACCATCATACAAAACACAAGAAAACGATATTATAAATATAGAACCAGAAGAAATAAAAGACATTGAATTAAAAGCACAAAACATACCACTAGAAGTCTTATACCAAGACAATGATATATTAGTCGTAAACAAACCAAAAGGAATGGTAGTACACCCAGCAAACGGAAATCCAGACGGAACACTAGTAAATGCAGTTATGGCATTATGCAAAGACACACTATCAGGAATAGGAGGAGAACTAAGACCAGGAATAGTACACAGACTAGACAAAGACACATCTGGAGCAATAATCATAGCAAAAAACGATAAATCACATATACAACTTAGTGAAATGTTAAAAAATCATGAAATAGAAAAAACATATATAGCACTAGTAAGAGGAATAGTAAAAGAAAATGAAGCAACAATAAACATGCCAATATCAAGAAGTCAAAATGACAGAAAAAAAATGGCAGTAAACAGAGAAGGAAAAAATGCAATAACACACATAAAAGTAATAGAAAGATTTTACAACCACAATGTAACACTACTAGAAGTAAAAATAGAAACAGGAAGAACACACCAAATAAGAGTACACCTATCAAAAATAGGATACCCAATAATAGGAGACGAAGTATACTCAAACGGTAAAAACGAATGGGGAATACATGGACAATGCCTACACGCAAAAAGTCTAAAATTTAAGCATCCAATAAATAATAAAGAAATGTACATAGAAGCAGAACTACCAGAATATTTTCAAGAAATAATAAAAAAATGCAAACAATAATCACAGAAAAAAGAAAGGAAATTATAATGGAAGAAGAAAGACTACAAAAATATTTAGCAAATCAAGGAATAGGGTCAAGAAGAAAATGCGAACAATACATTTTAGAAGGAAAAGTAACAGTAAATGGCAAAACAATTAAAGAATTAGGAACAAAAATAAACCCAGAAAAAGACGAAATCTGCTATAACGGAAAAAAAGTAAACAAACAAGAAAAAAAGGTATATATATTATTAAACAAACCAATAGGATATGTAACAACAGTAAAAGACCAATTCAACCGTGACACAGTAATGGACTTAATAAAAATAAAAGAAAGAATAGTACCAGTAGGAAGACTAGATATGTACACATCAGGAGCACTAATACTAACAAACGATGGAAATTTTGTATACAAATGCACACACCCAAAACACGAAATAACCAAAACATACACAGTAACACTAAAAGGAATAATAACAAAAGAAGAAGTAGAACAGCTAAAAAAAGGTGTTGACATAGGAGGATATACTACAAGACCAGCAAAAATAAAAATATTAAAAACAGACCAAGAAAAAGACATATCAAGACTAGAAATAATAATACATGAAGGAAAAAATAGGCAAGTAAGAAAAATGTGTGAAGCAGTAGGAAGAAAAGTATTAGCATTACATAGAACCAAAATAGGAAATATAGGAGTAAAAGATTTACCACTAGGAAAATGGAGATACCTAAAAACAGAAGAAATAAACAGATTTTAAGCAATAGAAAATACAAAAAACATTAAGATAAAACAAAAAATAAATATTGCAAAATTATTTTCAAAAGTATATAATATGAACAAATAAAAGAAACCTAAGAAAAAGGAGAAACAAATGAATAAATTCAATTTTTTACCAGAAGGCTGGAACACAGAAAAATATAAAATAACTAGCAACGAAGAAATAGAAAAATGTGCCAACACAGAAAAAATATGCCAAGGAATAGTAGAAAAATGTGACAATAATTATAACTTACACATCAATATAGGAAACAACATAATAGGAATAATGCCAAGAGAAGAAGTAGAAGGAATCAATATAGAACAAAATGGCTTACCAAAACAAAATCTATGTACAGGAAAAGTACATAAATTTGTACAATTCAAAATAAAAGGATTAAACGAACAACACACACCAATACTATCAAGAAAAAGTGTACAAGAAGAAGCAATGGAAGCAGTAAAAAAAGACCTAGAAGTAGGAGATAAAATAAACGGAATAGTAAAAAACATAACACCATATGGAGCATTTATAGAAATAGGTGGAGGAGTAGTAGGACTAGCACATATAGAAGACTTATCAGTAGCAAGAATAAAAACACCGTATGAAAGACTAAAAATTGGACAAAAAGTAAATATTGTGGTAAAATGTATAGACAGGGAAAGTGGAAAAATATCACTATCTTATAAAGAAAATTTTGGCACTTGGGAAGAAAATGTAGAAAACTTTAGAGCAGGAGAAAAAGTACAAGGAATAGTAAGAGAAACCGAAAAAAACAAAAACGGAATCTTTATAGAATTATCTCCAAATCTAGTAGGAATGGCAGAATACAAACCAGGATTTAGATATGGCCAAAAAATAGAAGTCTATATAAAAAAAATAGACTACAACAAAAGAAAAGTAAAATTATTTATAATATAGAAAAAATAAAAAGCAATCTATAATTATAAATATATATACATATAAGTAGAAAATTCTAAATTAAAGGAGGAATTAATATGGTTGAAGATAACCAAATTAAAGCACAAGTATCACCATTTGCAATTAGAGAAGGTGAAATAAAAACATTTGACGGAAAAGACGGATATGTATCAATGAACCAAATAGTACATAAGATAAACATAGGACATATTACAGACATACACTTTGCAATACTAGAATTAGTAAATCAATTCGAATTTATAACATCAAGACAACTATACCAAATGTTAGAAATAAAAGGAATTGACGCAAAATCACAAGACAAATTAAACAACAAACTAGAAGCACTAGTAAAATCTAAAATTTTAACAAGATATTATTTCACATCAGAAGAAGGAAAAGGAATATACAGAATATACTGCCTAGAAAAAATGGGAAAATATTTATTAAACTCAAAAGAAATCGAATGCAAATGGCAACCATCAGACAATACAAAACCAGTACCAATGATAAAAAAGAGACTAGCAGGAAACCAAACATTAATAGCATATTTAAGAAAAGTAAAAGCATTTGATGATTTTGTTGTAAAACCAAGTTTAACAGCAAAAACAGCAGGAAAAGTATTCAAAGCAACAGGAGGAAGTGTAAAACTAACAAAAAACAAAAAATCAATACAATTCCTATTTGAAGTCATCAGAAGAGAACCAGACTGGAAGAAAAAACTAGTTGAAAAAATGAGACTATATCAAGACTTTTATGCCAACTTTGTCCCAGGAGACTCAGGATTTAGTACAATGCCACAACTAATATTTGTATGTGAAGACGAAAAACACATGGCAGAAACATTTAAAGAAATCATAACAAACCAAGTTGAAATACCACAACTAAAATTATACTTCACTACAGATTTAAGACAAAACGAAGAAACACTAGAAAACACTTTAGTAGAATTCAAACTAGTTGACGGAAAATACAAAATGGAAAATATAGAACTAAAATTATTAGGAATGTAATATATAAAGATAAAGGTTGGAAAAATTCAAATTTTCCAACCACATTTATATTAAAAGAAAATATAAAAGGAAGATATAAAAAATGGAAATAATAGTAGGAAAAACAGCTGGATTTTGCTATGGAGTAAACAGAGCAGTAGAAGGAAGCAAAAAAATATTAAAAGAAAGCAAAGAAGGCAATATATACTGTTTAGGAGAAATAGTACACAACAAAACAGTAGTAGATGAACTAAAAAAAGAAGGAATAAAATTTATTAACAAAATAGAAGAAGCAAAAGGAACAACAATAATCAGAGCACATGGTGTACCAAAAGAAATATATAAAGAAGCAGAAAACAAAAAAATAGAATTAAAAGACTATACATGTCCAAATGTACTAAAAATACATGAAATTGCAAAAAAATACGCAGAAGAAGGATACTTCATTCTATTATGTGGAAACAAAGAACACCCAGAAAACATAGGAACAATAAGTTATTGTGGCAAAAATTTTTATGTAATAAATAACGAAAAAGAAGTATACAAAGCAATAGACAAAATAGAAAAATCAAAAATAAAAAAAGTATTACTAATATCACAAACAACATTTAGTGTAGAAAAATACTTTATAATAAGAGAAATATTAGGAAATGAATTAAACAGAGATATAGAATTTATTTCAAACAACACAATTTGTAAAGCAACAGAACTAAGACAAGAAGAAACAAGAAAAATAGCATCAAAAGTAGACTATATGATAATAATAGGAGGAAAAAACAGCTCTAATACTCAAAAATTATATGAAGTAGCCAAACAAGAATGTACAAACACAATATGTATAGAAAACGCAGAAGAATTAAACACAGCAAAGATAAAAGAATTTAACAAAATAGGAATTATGGCAGGAGCATCAACACCAAAAGAAAGCATAGACAATGTAATAGAAAAAATATAAAAAAAGCACTAGAAACTAATAAGTATAAATAGTTTTCTAGTGTTTTAAAATTTTAAAACTAAATTTTAATATATTAAATTCCTAATATTTTTTTAGCCCTATCAACATCATCAGAATTAGCCACTCTAACATTTTCTAAAGGATACTTAAAACCAAGCTCTTTCCATTTAAACTTACCCATATCATGATAAGGTAATAATTCAATTTTTTGAACATTAGATAAAGAAGATAAAAACTCTTTCAATTTAAGCAAATCATTTTCATCATCAGTATATCCAGGAACAAGAACCTGTCTAATCCAAACTGGAATATTATTATCACTCAAATATCTAGCAAAATTTAACTCCAAAGAATTTCCAACGCCAACGAGTTCCTTACACTTATTATTATCAATATGTTTAATATCCAATAAAACCAAATCTGTCAAAGTAAGTAATTCTCTAATATCTTTAGTAATAGCCACCATTCCAGAAGTATCAATACAAGTATGGAAACCAGCAGCCTTTAACTTTGTAAACAATTCAATCAAAAAATGAACTTGTAACAAAGGCTCACCACCTGTAACTGTAACACCACCAGAAGGGAAAATATAATTTTTATACTTTAAAATTTTCTCATAAATATCATCTAAAGACTTATAGCTACCACCATTCATATCCCAAGTATCCCTATTGTGGCAATATTTACATTGCAAATGACATCCTTGCAAAAACAACACAAAGCGAATACCAGGGCCATCTACAGTACCAAAAGATTCTATAGAATGAACTTTAGCATAATATTTTAAATTTTCATTTTCCATATAAAGATTCATTCCTTTCTCAATTCATCAAAGGAACACAAATCAATAAAAGTCCCTAATTCTTAAAAACTAATAACTTTTTAATACCATAAAAGATAATTAAATTTTTTCATGAATAGTCCTGTTAACAACATCTAATTGTTGTTCTCTAGTAAGTTTAGTAAAGTTAACAGCATATCCAGAAACACGTATAGTCAATTGAGGATACTTTTCAGGATGATCCATAGCATCTAGTAACAACTGTCTATCAAAAACATTAACATTTATATGATGACCAGTTTGTTTAAAATATCCATCAAGCATTGTAACTAGATTATCAACACGTTGCTCATCAGTTTTTCCTAAAGTACCAGGAGTAATAGAAAATGTAAAGGAAATTCCATCTTCAGCCTCTTCAAAAGGTAATTTAGCAATAGAATTCATAACAGCCAAAGCACCATTTTTATCTCTACCATGCAAAGGATTTGCTCCAGGACCAAAAGGTGCACCAGCACGTCTACCATCAGGAGTATTACCAGTAGCCTTTCCATATACAACATTAGAAGTTATAGTCAAAATAGATAAAGTATGTTTAGAATTTCTATATGTTTGATGTTTTTGTAATTTAACCAAAAATGCTTTAACAATATCAACAGCAATTTGATCAACTCTATCATCATCATTTCCAAACTTAGGAAAATCACCTTCAACTTCATAATCAACAGCCAAATTATTTTCATCACGAATAACTTTTACTTTAGCATATTTTATAGCAGACAAAGAATCAGCTACAACAGATAAACCAGCAATACCACAAGCCATTGTTCTTATAATATCTTTATCATGTAAAGCCATTTCAATTGCCTCATAAGAATATTTATCATGCATAAAATGAATAGCATTTAAAGCCTTAATATAAATTTTAGCAACATAATCCATCATTTGATCAAATTTTTCCATAACTTCATCATAATCTAAATAATCAGAAGTAATAGGTGCATATTTTGGAGTAACTTGTTTTCCAGTTTTCTCATCTTTCCCACCATTTATAGCATATAATAAAGTTTTAGCTAAGTTAGCCCTAGCACCAAAGAATTGCATTTGTTTTCCAATTTTCATAGGAGAAACACAACAAGCAATACCATAATCATCACCCAAAGTAATTCTCATTAAATCATCATTTTCATATTGCAAAGAAGAAGTTTTAATAGATAAATTTGCAACATAACGCTTAAAAGCATCAGGTAATCTAGTTGACCATAATACAGTCATATTTGGTTCAGGGGCAGGACCTAAATTCTCTAAAGAATGTAACAATCTATAAGAGTTTTTAGTAACTAAAGTTCTACCATCAATACCCATACCACCAATACTTTCAGTTACCCAAACAGGATCACCACTAAATAATTCATTATATTCAGGAGTTCTCAAAAATCTAACAAGTCTCAATTTCATTATAAAATGATCCATAATTTCTTGAGCCTCTTTTTCTGTAATAATACCACTTTGCAAATCTCTCTCAAAATAAATATCCAAAAATGTAGAAGTTCTACCTAAACTCATAGCGGCACCATTCTGATCTTTTATAGCAGCCAAATAAGCAAAATATAACCACTGAACAGCCTCTTTTGCAGTTGAAGCAGGTTCAGAAATATCAAAATCATACTTACCAGCCATAACTTTTAATTCATTTAAAGCCTTTATTTGTTCTTTAATTTCTTCTCTTTCACGAATAATATCTTCTGTTAATTCATCTACATCTAAAATATCTAATTCTTGAGTTTTTTCTTGAATTAAATAATCAACACCATAAAGAGCAACTCTTCTGTAATCTCCAATAATTCTACCACGTCCATATCCATCAGGTAAACCAGTTATTAAATGACTAGAACGAGCAGCTCTAATATCAGGAGTATAAACATCAAAAACACCATCATTATGTGTTTTTCTATAATGATGAAAAATATTCTCCACTTCATCATCAACTTTTCTGCCATAAGCCTCACAAGACTTTTCAACTATTCTAATTCCACCAAAAGGCATAATAGCCCTTTTTAAAGGTTTATCAGTTTGTAAACCAACAATTTCCTCTAAATCCTTATCAATATATCCAGCATCATGAGCAGAAACAGTTGAAATAGTTTTTGTATCTATATCTAAAACTCCGCCTTCACTTTCATGTTCTTTTTTATATAACTCTAGTACTTCATTCCATAATTTATCTGTTTTTTCAGTAGTTTTCTCTAAGAAGTTGGAATCTCCATCATAAGGTGTATAATTATTTTGAATAAAATCTCTAACATTTATTTCCTGTTTCCAATCTCCACCTTTAAAACCATTCCATTGTTTAAAATTCATAATTCATCACAATCCTTCCACATATTTTTCCACTATAGTATTTCCAAGTATCCAAAAATGATACATATTAAGTATAATATTACATACATTACTTATAATAAAAATAAATAAAATATATTTTAATCTTCAGTTTCAGCAATAGCTTTTGCTACATTATAAATTAATTTTTGCTTTTTTGGAGAAACTTTTTTCAAAAGCTCTGCAAATTCATGTTCCAAATAATTTTTAGAATTATTTGCAGCACCATTTAAAATATAGCCTTCTGAAACATCTAGTAAACCACATATTTGATTTAATCTTTTCAAATTTATATGTGAATTTCCCCTTTCAACTCTACTTAAGAATGCAACAGATATATCTATTTGGTCTGCTAATTCTTCTTGAGTTAAATTTTTAGAAAGCCTAGCCTCTTTGATTCTTGAACCTATAACAGAGTAATCAATCGCCATTTATTATCACTTCCCTTTCCTAGGTAAAATAAATTGAAAAACAAATAGTACGAATTTTCAACAAATAATACCTTTTTATTCTGACTAATAATATATCATTTAACTTATAAGTTTGGAAGTAACCTTAAATGAAATATGAAACTAATAAGTTAACAATACTTCATGAAGTATAAGAAACAAGAAAAAAGTAAAAAAACAACACAAGAAAATACAAGAAAAAGAAAGAAAAAACGAGAAAAATAAAGAAAAATAGGTAAAAAAGAAAAAATAAAAGTCCAAAAACAAGAAAAAAAGTAAAAAAAAACTATAAAATATGTATACATAATTTGATTTTGTAAACAATATATAGTATAATAAACAAGTCACGCTATTAAAAAACACATAAAGGAGAGTGGATTTTATTTTAGTAAGTAGAAGATTAAAATTCTACACAAAAGAAATAATAAAAGTTTTAAATATAGCAATAATAGGCATGGCAATTATATTAGCGTTGATACTTATCAAATATAAGCCAGCTTATGAAGTAAAAATAGCAGAAAAAGAAATTGGATTTATAGCAAACAAAACAAATTTTGAAAACATGATAGAAAACTATATAAAAAATTATAATTCAAAAAATGTAGAAAGTGTTAGTATAACAAATAATCCAGAATACAAATTAAAACTAATTGATAAAAAACAGGAGACAAGTGAAAATGAAATTTTAATAGCAATGCAAAAAGACATGATAATAAAATATCATTATTATGAAATTTACATCAACAACCAAAAAGTGGAAAGTGTGGATACATTAGAAGAAGCACAAACAATTACAAACAAAATAGAAGAAGTAGATAACAACATAAAATATGAAATAAAAGAAATAAACACACAAAATGTAGACGAAATAAACACAAGTGAATTTGAAGTTGCAAAAAATAATGTATTAAAGGAAGCCAACATAATAGAAGAAGAAAAACAAAAAGAAGAAGAACAAGAAAAATTACCAAACATAAACGGAATAAAATTAGCAGTATTACCAGTCCAAGGAAATATAACATCAAGATATGGAGTTAGTAGTAGAATAAGAGTATCAACACATACAGGATTAGACATAGCAGCAGTAACAGGAACAGCAATAAAAGCAGTAGCAGCAGGAACAGTTACAAATGCAGCATATACAGGCTCTTATGGAAATTTAGTAAAAATTGATCATGGTAATGGAGTAGAAACATGGTATGGACATACAAGTAAAATGTATGTAAAAGTCGGACAAAATATTCAAGCAGGAGACACAATAGCAGCTGTAGGTACTACAGGAAACTCAACAGGACCACATTTACATTTTGAAATAAGAATAAATGGACAACACATAAACCCACAAAACTATATATACAACAATTAGAAGAAAGAATAATTATTGAAAGAATTAAAAACTTTCATTACTATATATGACTTTAATTGAAACTAGAAAGGAATGAAATTTTAATGAGCATTTTTCAACATATAAGAGAAACAAGAGAAAGTAAAAAAAGAGAAAAAGAATTTAAAAAAGAAATAGAAAGAATCAAAAAATTAGATGACGAAAAAATAAAAGAAAAACTACCAGAAGTATCATCAGAAGACTCTGCATTTATACCAGAATTAGTAAAAGCAATGACAGACGAACAAGAAAAAATTCAAGCAATATCAGACGAAAAAGTTTTAAAAGACCTATCACCAAAAGAAACAAGCCAAGTGTTTGATGTTATCGACACAGAAGCATTAGAAAAAGACTTCTCAACAGATGCAGTACCAAGAAAAACATTTATAAAACTAATAATGAAACTAGCATTAGCAAGAGATGTAAACAACTTTATGCCAGCGCTATTAGAAGAACCACATCCATACAAAGTATTATATGATGTAGTAGAAATGGCAGAAAATATGTACACAAATCCAAACTACAAGGAAAATGGAGGAATAGTACACCCAGTATTTTTAGAAATTCTACAAAATGTAAAAAAAGACGAAAAATTTAAAAATGACTCAAGAGGAATGGCAAAATGTATAGCAATATTTATGGCATATAAGCAAGCAAGATATGGAGCAATGTTATATTTAGCAGACTTCCAAAAACTACTAGAAGATGACAATCTAAAACTACAACTACCAAAATGCATATTATTTGAATATGACAAAATAGTTGAAGGAAAAAAAGTATACAAACCAAAAATATATAACGAAGAAGAATGTAGAAAAAATATACTAGAAAACATAGAAAAAGCAAAAGAAAGAGACAAAGAAATAGAATTAAGAGGACCAAAAACAGAAGAAGCAAGATAAAAAATTCACAAAAAATACACATGGTAGGTTATATTTGATAACATACTTCATATAATATAGTCGTATGTTAAATTTATACAAGGAGTTGTATGTGTATGAAAAAAGAAAAAAATGAATTAATAACAATGGCAACATTATTAAAAAAAGACGAAAAAATAGAAAGGAACACAAAAACATTTGAAAAAATAATGTTTTTATACTCAATAGCTAGCAAAGAGCTAGAAACAAAATTAGAAATTATAAAAGAAGAATTTAAGTTATTTTATGACTATGAGCTAATAGACCATATGCAAACAAGAATAAAAAAGCCAGACAGTATAGCAAACAAAATGAAAACAAGAGGATTACCTCTTACATATCAAGACATGATAGAAAACATAAATGATATAGCAGGAATACGAGTAATATGCCCATTAAAAAAAGATGTCTTTACAGTTAGAGACTTAGTCAGAAAAATACCAGGTGTAAAAGTTATAAAAGAAAAAGACTATATACACAATCCCAAAAAAAGTGGATATTCAAGTTATCACATGATTTTAGAAGTACCAATATCACTATCACATAATTTTATGTATGTAAAAGTAGAAGTACAAATAAGAACAATGGCAATGGACTTTTGGGCTAGCCTAGAACATAAACTAAAATATAAACCACAAACAGAAATAACAAAATCATCATCAAAAGAACTAGTAACATGCGCAAAAATGGTAAACAAACTTGATAATAAAATGATGAATTTATAAGCAAAAGGTTCATAATATATTAGAAAAACAATATATTATGAACCTTTAAATCTCACTTAGAACAAAAGCAAACATTAATAAGATTGCACTTATTTAGAACCATTCATATTTGTTCATGCACGAAAATTTATAAAATAAATATTTAATATATATAAGAAGGATTTATGTAAAATTTGTCGAATAATATAATTATGAATAAAAATACAAAATAAAAAGGGAGGGGGAAAATGGCCAGATATAGTGAAGAAATAATAGACGAAATCAGACAATCAAATGATATTGTAGATGTTATATCACAATACATGAATTTAAAAAGAAGCGGAAGAAATTATTTTGGACTATGCCCATTTCATAATGAAAAATCGCCATCATTTTCTGTCTCACCAGATAAACAAATATTCCACTGCTTTGGATGTGGAGTAGGAGGAAATGTCATAACATTCATAATGAAAATAGAAGGATGTGGATTTGTAGAAGCAGTACAAATATTAGCAGAAAAAGCAAACATACAACTACCAACACTAGAAAACAATATAGACAGCAAAAGAGAAGAACTAAAAGCAAAAGTATATAAAGTAAACGAATTCACAGCAGACTTTTACCACAAAAACTTATACACACCAAACGCAAAACTAGGACAAGAATACGTAAAAAAAAGAATGCTAACAAATGATACACTAAAAAATTACCAAATAGGATTTTCAGGAAAATTCAATGAATTATATAACGCACTAAAAAAACAAGGCTTTGAAGATGCAGAAATATTAGAATCAGGTCTAGTAAACAGAAACGACAATGGACAATACATAGACAGATACAGAAACAGACTAATGTTTCCAATATGTGATGTAAGAGGAAGAGTAATAGCATTTGGAGGCAGAGTATTAGACGACAGCAAACCAAAATACATAAACTCACCAGAAAATGTAGTATACAGCAAAGGAAGAAACCTATTTGGACTAAATGTAGCAAAAAAATATGAAACAAAACAGCTTCTAATAGTAGAAGGATACATGGATGTAATATCATTACACCAAAGAGGAGTAAAAAATGTAGTAGGAGCACTAGGAACAGCACTAACACAACAACAAGGATTTTTACTCAGAAAAAATGCAGAAAAAGTAATATTAAGCTTTGACTCTGACGAAGCAGGACAAACAGCAAAAGTCAGAGCAATAGAAGTCTTACAAAACATGGGGCTAGACTTAAGAGTACTACAAATGGAAGGAGCAAAAGATCCAGACGAATACATAATAAAATACGGAAATGCAAGATTTCAAAATGTCATAGACAAAGCAATTTCAGTATTAGAATTTAAAATAAAATTATTAAAAAACAAGTTAAACTTAGAAAATGTAAATGACAAAATCAAATTTTTAAATGAAATTGCAAAACTACTTTCAAATATAGACAACACAATGGAAAGAGAAGTATATATAGAAAAAATAGCAGATACATATCAAATCTCAAAAGAAGCAATATATGGGGAAGTAAACAAAATAACATACAAAAATCAAGGAGAAAAAATTTTAGAAAAAAGCAAACCAGTTGTAATACATAAAAAACAAGAAACATCACAAATTTCACAAGCACTAAGAAAAAGAGAAAACATGATTTTATCAATATTACTAACAGGAAATCTAGATTTATACCAAGTAATAAAAATAAATGTAAAATGTGATGAATTTAAAGACGAACTAAACAAAAAAATTGCACAAAAACTGTATGAAGAATTTGAAAAAGGAAATAGTAATATTAACGCAATATTAGACAAATTAGATGAAAAAGAACAAGGACATATCACAGAAATAATAGCAGACGATTATGAAATAGAAGATATGGAAAAAGCAATAGATGACATTATACAATCATATCAAAGAGAAAAACTAGTAGACAGAAAAATGCAAATATTAACATTGCTAGAAGAACAAAGCGAAAATGTTGAAAAAAAAGAATTAGAAAAAGAGCTAATTGAAATAGTAAACCAATTAGCCAGAATGAAATAGGAGTGAATAAAATGCCAAATAAAAATATTGATGGTGTAAACGAAAATGAAGTAAAAAAAGATGAAAAATTAAAAGTACAAGCAAGCGAAAAAATAAAAAATCTTTTAAATGAGGCAAAAAAGAATGGAAAAGTAACTTATGAAGAACTAGCAAACCAACTAAATGATATAAATCCAGAACAAATGGATACTGTATTTGATGCATTTGAAGAAATAGGAGTAGACCTAACAGACGACTTTGATGTAGAACCAGACGTAGAAGACTTAAAAGAAGTAGAAAATTTAAAATTAGACCAAATCACAGAAACAAGTTTTGAAGGAATAAGTGTTGACGACCCAGTACGAATGTATTTAAGAGAAATAGGAAGAATACCACTATTAACGTATGAAGAAGAACTAGAATTAGCACAAAAAATTTTAGAAGGTGATGAAGAAGCAAAACAAAAACTAGCAGAATCAAACTTAAGACTAGTTGTAAGTATAGCCAAAAAATATGTAGGAAGAGGAATGTTATTTTTAGACTTAATACAAGAAGGAAACATGGGACTAATGAAAGCAGTAGAAAAATTTGACTACACCAAAGGATTCAAATTTAGTACTTATGCAACATGGTGGATAAAACAAGCAATAACAAGAGCAATAGCAGACCAAGCAAGAACAATAAGAATACCAGTACACATGGTAGAAACAATAAATAAATTAATACGTACATCAAGACACTTATTACAACAATTAGGAAGAGAACCAACCCCAGAAGAAATAGCAGCAGAAATGGAAATACCAGTAGAAAGAGTAGCAGAAATTCAAAAAATAGCACAAGACCCAGTATCATTAGAAACACCAATAGGAGAAGAAGACGACAGTCATTTAGGAGACTTTATCCAAGACGAAGAAAGTCCAGCACCACATGACGCAGCATCATACACAATGCTAAGAGAACAACTAGAAGAAGTAATGAACACACTAACACCAAGAGAAGCAAAAGTATTAAAACTAAGATTTGGACTAGAAGACGGAAAATCAAGAACACTAGAAGAAGTGGGAAAAGAATTTAATGTCACTCGTGAAAGAATACGTCAAATAGAAGCAAAAGCTCTTAGAAAATTAAGACACCCAAGTAGAAGCAAAAAATTAAGAGACTATATGTAAAATAAATAGAAAAATTATATTTAGAAATTTCAAACAACATAATATATAAGAAAATGTAAAAACAAAGAAGGGCTCAGGTGTAAATATGCAACAAATAAATGATTTTTTTAGTAATATAAGTGCAATTAAATTTGCAGACGTAGTATTTGCTATTTGTATTATAGTATTATTTAAACTATTAAGTGGAAGTATATCTTATGGAATAATAAAACTATTAAAAATGAAAGTAAAAAAAGGAAGAGAAATAAAAGAAAGTGCATTTTATTACCCATTAAAAGTATTTATATCAATTTTAGGATTTTATATAGCAATATATTTTTTAAAAACGCCATTAAACCTTTCAGCAAAAGTCATGGGAATAGTAAATAAAGCATTTTCAATAATATCAATTATAATATTTGCAAGAGGACTAGCAAAAAGTTTTGTACCAGGATCAGCACTAGTATACAAAATGATAAAAGCAACAGAAAAAGAAGAAGTCGACACATCATTCAATTTCTTTCTAAAAATAATACGTTTTGTAATATATGTAATTGCAGTATTTTTAATAATAACAGAACTAGGAATCAACTTAAATGGATTAATAGCAGGATTTGGAATAACAGGACTTATAGTAACATTAGCAGCACAAGACACAGCAAAAAACTTATTTGGAGGAGTAGTCATATTTTTAGACAAACCATTTGTTGTAGGAGATTGGATACAATTTGATAAATACGAAGGAACAGTAGAAGACATCACATTTAGAAGTACAAGAATAAGAACATTTGAAAACTCAGTAGTAAATGTACCAAACGCAGTTTTATCAAACACATCAATAAATAACTGGAGCCGTATGGAAAAAAGAAGATTCAAATGCACACTATGCCTAGAATTAGACACACCATTAGAAAAAGTACAAAGACTAGCAAAAAGAATAGAAGAAATGCTAATAAAACATGACGATATAATAGACGAATCTGTTATAGTAAAATTCGAATCAATATCTGACAATGGAATAGACTTACTAATTTATAGTTACACTAACTCTGTAGACTATGCCAGTTTTTTAGAAGAAAAACAAAAAATCAACTTTATGCTAATGAAACTACTAGCAGAAGAAAAAATAGAATTAGCGTATGACACAAAAACAGTATATGTAAAAGAATAGAAAAAATTAAGCGACTTTATAACAATAAAGCCGTTTAATTACATTATAGTAAAAACAAAATAAAAGAAGTTTAAAAACTTTTACAAAAACGTTCATATTTTGGACATAAAAATATAATATAATCTAAAAAGGCAGATATAAAAACGGCCAAAAACAAATAATAGAAAGGAATGTAATCAAAGATGGAAGAAAGTATACTAGTAGTTGACGATGAAGAAAGAATGAGAAAATTAATAAAAGACTTTTTAACAAATAAAGGGTACCACATATTACAAGCAGAGGATGGAGAAAAAGCACTAGAAATCTATCAAGAAAACAAATCAAAAATAATGTTAGTATTATTAGACGTAATGATGCCAAAACTAGATGGATGGTCTGTATTAAGACAAATAAGACAAGAAAACAAAGAACTACCAATAATAATGCTTACAGCAAGAGGAGAAGAACAAGACGAATTATTTGGATTCGAATTAGGAGTAGACGAATATATATCAAAACCATTTAGTCCAAAAATATTAGTAGCAAGAGTAGAAGCAATACTAAAAAGAACAGGAAAAAACGAAAAAGAAATAAAAGACCTTGGAGGAATACAAATAGACAAAGAAGGAAGAACTGTCTCAGTCGACGGAAAACCAATTGAATTAAGTCTAAGAGAATATGAATTACTACTATACTTAGTACAAAATGAAAACATAGCACTTTCAAGAGACAAGATACTAAACAATGTATGGAATTACGACTATTATGGAGACACAAGAACAATAGACAGCCATGTAAAAAAAATCAGACATAAACTAGGAAAAAAAGGCAAATACATAAAAACAATAAGAGGAATAGGATACAAATTCGAAGTAAAATAAAAAACATTAAAAAAACAAAGAAATAAAAAATAGTTAAAAACAAAAAGACTGAAAAAATAAAAAATCAAGTAAAAGGAACTGAATAAAAATGATTCAAAAAAAAGAAAAGAAAATAGAAAAAATAAAAAGAATATTTCATTCAGTAAAAGCAAAGCTATTTATAACACTATGTGCAACAGTATTATGCATAATAATATTTCTAATAATATTAAACAGTTTTGCTTTAGAAAAATTTTATTTATATAGCAAAGAAAATACATTAAAAGACGTATATAAACAACTAAATGATTATTACAATGGAGAAGACCATGAATTAGACTTAGAAAGTGAACTAGAAAAAATAGCAATAAAAAACAATTTTGATATATTAATAAAAGATGAAGACAACATGAGTATATATAACTCAAACAAAAACTTTTACTCAATTGTAGGAAGTGCAGTAAACTCAATAATAAACGAGAAAGGAAACAACCTGTTAGAAAGCAGTGACAAATATACAATATTCAAACAAAAAGACTTCAGAAATGGAGTAAACTATGTAATGCTTTCAGGAGAATTTGATAACGGATATTATTTATACATAAGAATACCAGTATCATCAATAAAAGACAGTGTACGCATATCAAATAACTTTTTAATAATGATAGCAGGATTCACAATTTTAATATCAGCAATAATGGTTTCAGTAATTTCAAGAAAATTCACAGAACCAATATTAGAATTAAACAAAATAGCACAAAATATGGCAAACTTAGACTTTAGCCATAAATACAAAATAACAGATGCAGACGACGAAATAAACAATTTAGGAAAAAGCATAAACACAATGTCAGACAAACTAGAAAGAACAATAAACCAGTTACGAAGCACAAATGTAGAACTAGAAAGAGACATTGAAGAAAAATCAAAAATAGATGAAATGAGAAAAAGTTTTATCTCAGACGTATCACATGAACTAAAAACACCAATAGCCCTAATACAAGGATACAGTGAAGGACTACTAGAAAATGTCAACTCAGACGAAGAAAGCAGGAAATTTTATGCAGAAGTAATATTAGATGAAACAAACAAAATGGACAAACTTGTAAAACAACTACTAGAACTAATGAAACTAGAATATGGAAAAAGAGAATTCAACAATAGAGAATTCGACATTGTAGAATTAGAAAAAGCAGTAATACAAAAATCAAAATTACTACTAGAAGAAAAAAAAGTAAAAGTAATATTAGACGCAAGCAAAGAAATAAAAGTATTTGCAGACGACTTTTATATAGAACAAGTAATCACAAATTATTTAACAAATGCAATAAAAAATGTAAAAGAAATAGATGGAGAAAAATATATAAAAATAGAAAACGAAAACTTAACAGAATCAAATGTAATACGCATAAAAGTATTTAATACAGGAGAGAACATATCAGAAGAAAATCTTGAAAGAATATGGAAGAGGTTTTATAAAGTAGACGAATCAAGAAATCGATCACAAGGAGGAACAGGAATAGGCCTAGCATTTGTAAAAGCAATAATGACAAATTACAACATGAAATACGGAGTCATAAATTGCAAAAAAGGTATAGAATTTTACTTTGAACTAACAAAAGCATAAGAAATCAGTATAAAAAATTTTCGCAATATTAATACTTAAAAAAGTTTGACATATAATAAAATATGTGCTAATATAAATATAGCAATATTGCAGTCAAATCAAGTAAATGCTAAACAAAAAAAGACTAGGATTTCCTTAAAACATTCCTAGTCTTTTTCTTATGCTAATCACTTAAATGCTTTACAATTAAGTAAATCAAATATAGCTTTAGCAACTTCGTCAAATCTTTCAACACTAAACCTCCTTCCTGCCACTAAGCAAGACGGCACAAATATAATAATATAAACATAAAAATATGTCAACAACAAAAAAATAATAAATAATGTCACATTTTGTCGATAAAAAAATCTTTACAACACATTAATAATATGCTAATATATGAACATAAGATTTATTCACGAAGCATTAAAAAAGAATGCAAAATCATTTTAAATCTAGAAAATTTTTTCGAAAAAATTAATTTCTAAAAATTCCAAAAAAAGAAAAAACAAAATAAGGCAGGTGAGGAATATGCATGCATAAAATCTACACAAGCAGATATATAAACACCATCAGCTTAATAATAACAGTTATACTATTTCTAATAAGTAACACAATATATTATATAATCCAAAATCCAAAAATTTTACAAATAGGAATAAAAAACACTGTAAAAGTAGAATTTGATGATAAAACAAATATATCTCAAAACACAACAAAAGAAAATGAAAACAACAAAAACAAAGAAAAAACAAATTCAACTAACCAAACAAAAGAAGAAAAACAAGCAAAAACAGAAAACGCTACAACAAAAGAAACAAATATTAAAGAAAAACAATGGTACTTAAAAATACCACGAATATTTTTAGAAGCAGAAATAGCAGAAGGAACAACAACAGAAGTAATGAATACATATATAGGACATTTTGAAGAAAGTGCTAAAAAAGAAGGGAATATATGCTTAGCAGCACACAACAGAGGGTATCCAGTAAACTATTTTCAAAACCTAAAGTTATTAAAAAAAGGAGACAAAATAGAATACAAATACCAAAATTTCAAAAAAGAATATGAAGTAACAGAAAACTATATCATAAAAGACACAGACTGGAGCTGTATGGAAAAAACAGAAGAAAATGAAATAACATTAATAACATGCATAGAAAATGAGCCAGAATATAGAAGATGCATAAAAGGAATAGAAAAAGAACAAACAAAAAGCAACAACAATGAAAGTAACTCAAAACTACTTTCAACTTAAACATCAAAACAAACTCAAAACACAAAAAATACAGAAAGGAAGGAAAAATGAAGAGCAAAGAAAAAACTACAAAATACAAAAACATAAAGAACATCTTAAAAAAAATCATAAAAAAAGCAACAATAATTTTAAGCATAATAGTTATGAACACATTCACATTTATTGGAACAAGTGGAGCAGTAAATGCAAAAAAAATAGAAATAAAAAAAGAAGGAGAATGTGGAGAACTAATCACATATAGAGGAAAAATAATAAAAACAGACTACATATATCATGAAAAAAATGGAAAAAAATACCCAGCATACTGTTTAGAAAAAGCAAAATATGGAATATCAGCAAATTTAACAGAAACAATAATTTCAGAAGGAAATATACATGATATAAAATTATGGAAATATATTATAAATGGATACCCATACAAAACATACCAGGAATTAGGATGCAAAAATAAAGAAGAAGCATATAGTGCTACAAAACAAGCAATACAAATTTGCTTATATAAAAATAGAATAGAAGATTATAAACCAATAGGAGAAGCAGGAAAAAGGACAATAGAAGCAATAAAGAAAATAACCGATTCAGCAGAAAAATCAAAAGAAGAACAAAAGCCAAGTTCAGTAAATATAAAAAGCATAAACGAAAATTTTGAACAAGACAATATACAACAAGAATATCTTTCAAAAACTTATGAAATAAATACAAATGCAAATTATTCAAAATACAATGCATCAGTAGAAAGAATAAAAGCAATAATACCAGAAGGAATAAAAATAACAGACATAAATAATAACGAAAAAGCAGAATTTGCATCAAAAGAAAAATTTAAAATACTAATACCAATTAATCATATAAACCAGGAAACAGAATTTAAAATTAAAATAAATACAAAAATAGAAACAAAACCAGTATTATATGGAAAAACAGCTAACAGTGCAAACGAAAATTATGCACTAACATCAGCAGTATATGAAAATATTGAAGAAATAATGTTAGACACATATTTAAAAAATACAACAAGTTTAAAAATCATAAAAAGAGATAAAGAAACACACAAAAAACTAAATTATGTAGAATTTGAAGTCCTAGATAAAAATAAGCAAACAATATATACAAACTTAAAAACAAATGCAGACGGAGAAATAACATTAAATAATATATTACCAGGAACATATTACATAAGAGAAACAAAAGCAAAATATGGTTATATAAAACATTCAGAACTAACCAAAATAGAAATAAAATTGAATGAAAAAGCAATAATAGAATTTGAAAATATAAAAAAAAGCAAACCAAATATAACAATAAATGAAAAAGAAATAAAAGTAAGTTATGAAGAAGAAGAAAAACAAAAAGAAAACATAAATAAAGAAAAAAGCACAATAATAAAAAAACTACCAGTAACAGGAATGTAAAACAATTATAAAAATAATCTAAAGTTCACAAATATTATTTAGAAGAAGTTGACTCATAAAGATATTTTATGCTAAAATGAATAAAAATAAAATATCAAGGAGAAAGCTAAATGAATGTTCAACTACCAAAAGAATACAAAGTAAGAAAAAGAGACATAGTAATATATACAATATGCATAATAATATGTGTAGTAGCACTAACAATTGTAGTAACAATGCAAGTATTAGGAGAAGGAATAACAAACAAAGTATTCCATACAAACAAATTACAAATAGCATCAGAAGAAGAACAGCTAAAATTACGAACAGATTTTGAAAACATGTTCACAAATAAAATTGAAGGCAAAATAGAAAATGTAGAAAAAAAGGACGAAAGCAAAGATATTATATTTACAGTTTATGAAAATGAAGATAACATATCAGAGAACTACACACTAAATGTACATATACCAAACTTTAACATAAAAGACGAAAATATAGAAGAACTAAACAACAAAATTTCAACAGAATATAAACAAAAAGTAAATCAAATATTAAACAATAAAGGAAACCAAATAATATATTCCGTAGAATATAGTGCATATATAGAAAATGAAATTATATTTTTAATAATACGTTCAAATCTGAAAGAAAGCAACAATGCACAAAAACAAATGGTTTATACATATAACTATGATTTAAAAAACAAAAAAGAAATAACTTTAGAAAATATAATAGAAAAATTAAAATATAACAAAAATGATGTTCAAAAAGCAATTCAAAATTATATAGAAGAACAAGAAAAAAACTCAAAAAGTCTAAAAAATTTAGGATATGGAATTTATGTTAGAAATAGTAAAGATGAAATGTACAAAATAGAAAACACAAAAAATTTCTTTGTAAAAAACAATAAAATTTATATAATATATCCCTATGGAAATACTTCAGCAACAAGTGAAATGGACATAGTAATAATATAAAAAAGTGAAAAGAAGTTCAAAGAACTTCTTTTCACTTTTTGAAAATAAAAGGGGATGTTTTTAATTTTAAATCAGTATCTCTAACTGATTATGTATGTATTATACAATGTGTTTTTGTCCATTCTGTGAACTCAAAGTGAAAAAACAGAAAAGATTAAAATATTAAGTAGAAAGATTATTTTTAACTAAGGTTGTTCACCTAAAGTTATAGTCAAATCTTTTTCTTGACCATTTCTATTAACTTTAATTTTCATCTCATCACCAATCTTATGAGAATTTTTAATTTTATTCAAATCATCCATACTGGAAATCTTTGTACCATCAGCTTCTATAATAACGTCACCAGCCTTAATGCCAGCCTTTTCACCACTTGAAAAATCTTCAACACTTTTAACATAAACGCCAGTAACTAAATTATAAGTCTTAGCAGTTTCCTCATTCAAATCAATACCTGTAATACCAATATAAGGTCTCTTAACTTTACTATATTGAATTAATTGAGAAGTAATATCAGTTGTAGAATTTATAGGAATAGCAAAACCCATACCCTCAATACCTGTTCCAGAAAGTTTTAAAGTATTAATACCAATAACTTTACCTTCACTATTAACTAAAGCACCACCACTATTACCAGAATTTATAGCAGCATCTGTTTGAATAAGAGTATATTGTTTACCATCAGAATCTGTAACCTGTCTATTTACAGCACTAACAATACCACAAGTAACACTACTTTGCATACCTATAGGATTACCAACAGCCATAGCAAATTCACCAACTTTAATAGAATCAGAATCTGCAAATTCAGCCTTAGACAAACCAGATTTTTCAATTTTAATAACAGCCAAATCAGTTTGTTCATCTTTACCAACTATTTTAGCTTCATATTCAGTATCATCATTAAATAAAGTAACAGTTAATTTACTAGCTTCTGAAACTTGATAATAAGAACTATTACTACTGCTAGAACTACTAGAAACAACATGATTATTTGTTAAAATATAGCCATCTTCACTAATAATAATACCAGAGCCAGTAGCTGTTGCAGTACTTGAACTAGATTTACCAAACATTTGCAACATAGAATTATTTACAGTATACTCCAATTTAATACCAACTATTGAAGGCAAAATTTTATTAGCAGCATATACCGCAGTATCAGAATAATTAGACAAATTAACTTGTGATACATAACCACTATTACTTGATGAAGAAGATGATGAAGTATTATTTATTATACTACTAGTACTATTATTTAATATTTTAGAGCGAATAGAAGGAACGCCAAAGCATGTTCCAATAACAACTACACAACCAATCACCCCACTACAAAAAGGTAAAACTACACTTTTACCAAAACCAGATTTAGTTCTTTTTGTATTATACATATTTGAACTAGAAACAGTTTTAAAATTAGTATTTTTCTTTTCTTTTACATCATTTATTGGTGTATTTTCATTTTTGTTTTCTTCCATTTGAAAGACCTCCTAAATAACAATTTTTTATTTATAATATCTAAACTACAAATAGAATACAATAGTTTTGTGAAAATTCTGTGAAAAAAATGTTATATTTTAGTTATTAAGAACAAATGGAACATTAATAACATTTGAATTTATTTAGAACATTTTAAAATCCACGTCTTTGTTCATACACAAAAAAACAAGAGTAAACATAAAATATATCAAAAAGAAAGGAGACAAATATGAAAAAAAGAACACTTATATTTGCAATAACAATATTAGTAATCATATTATTAGCAATAATAATACAAATGATTTCTAATAAAAGTGAAACAAAAGAAAACAAAGAATTAGAAAAAGTAAAAGTAAGTGAAGTCACAAGATCAGTATTTTACGCACCACAATATGTAGCAATAAACAACGGATACTTCAAAAAATATGGAATAGACATAGACTTAACAACAGGAGGAGGAGCAGACACAGTAATGACAGCAGTACTTAGCAACCAAGTAGACATAGGATTTGCAGGACCAGAAGCATCAATATATGTATATAACGAAGGAAAAGAAGATTATTGCCAAGTATTTGCACAAATGACAAAAAAAGATGGATCATTTTTAATATCAAAAACAAAAACAGAAAACTTTAGCTGGCAAGATTTAAAAGGAAAAACAGTAATACCAGGCAGAAAAGGAGGAGTACCATACATGACATTAGAATATGTATTAAAGAAAAACGGTATAAATCCACAAAAAGACTTAAATTTAGATGACAGTATAAAATTCGACTTAATGGCAGGAGCATTCACAAGTGGAGATGCAGAATATGTAACACTATTTGAACCAACAGCATCACTAACAGAAATACAAGGAAAAGGATATATAGTAGCATCAGTAGGAAAAGAAGCAGGAGAAATACCATATACAGCATACTTTGCTAAAAAAAGTTATATTGAAAAAAATAACAAACTAGTAAAAAACTTCACACAAGCAATATACGAAGGAGAAAAATGGGTCAGTGAACATACAGCAGAAGAAATAGCAGATGTTATAATAGACTTCTTCCCAGGAACAGAAAAAGAACTAATAAAAACAGCAGTACAAAGTTATAAAGACATAGACGCATGGAACAAAACACCAGAGTTAAAAGAAGAAAGTTTTAACAGACTACAAGAAGTAATGACATTAGCAGGAGAATTACAAAACAAAGCACCTTATGACAAAATAGTAAATTGTCAATGGGAACAGTAAAGAACAAAAGCGGGCATTAATTAGAACATTTTAAAGTCCGCGTCTTTGTTCACACACGAAATTTGCACAAATCAGAACATTTTAAATTTCGAAAAAATCTCCTAATTTTTCAATATACTACAAAATATCACACATTTTTTGTAGAAAAATAGGAGGTTTTGTCGAATTTATTGCCAAAGATATAATTTTATGTTAAGATCAAAATAAGCTTTATTGGAATTTTTAGAAAAAAGAAGAAAGGAGAATAAATGCAAATATTTACATATAATGACTACTTAGACTATATATCAAATTATAAAATAAAGAAATTAATAAAAATACAAAATAAAAGAATAAAAATAAAAAACAACATAGAAAAAGAAAAATACAAAAACAAAGAAAAAACAGAAGTAGAAAAAATAAAGGAAAAAATAGAAAACACAATAGAAAAACTAATAGAAGACAAACAAGAAGTTTCAAAAATCATTAATGACTATTTAAAAATTTCAATATGTGACATAAACACAAATAATTTAGAAATCATAGAAAAAAGTAAAAATCAAATAAATATTAAAAGTCAAATTTTTAAAATCAAAGAAAAAGAAATTTATTTTCTAATAAAAATCGAAAAAAATCCCAATTACAATATACCATACACAATATTTGAAGAAAGTATGGAATTAATAAAATCAATAAAACAAAAACATCAAAAAGAAAAGCCAACAGTCATACCAATAATAATGTATATAGGAAATCAAAAATGGAACATAAAGCAAAAAAATAAAATCAGATACACAAAATTTGAAGAAAACAATATAGAATTAGGATATAACATAATAGACTTCAATTTATATAGCACAAAAGAACTAAAAAATAAAAAATCTAAAATAAATAAATACATAATATTAAAAAAAGAAATGAATATATACCTAAATGAGAATAGGTATAATCTATAGATTTAAAAATAATAAATATTTACAAATAAATTAAAAAAAGTATTGACACCTACAACCAATAATGCTATATTTACAAATAGATATTAGAAAAAATATAACTAAAAATGAAAGGGATGTGGTTGATATGGTAATAGATTATAAAATAATAGGAAAAAGAATCAAGGCAGAAAGAGCAAAGCACAAATTTACACAAGAAGAAATGGCAGAAAAATTAAATACATCTGTAGCATTTTATAGTAGAATAGAAACAGGAAGAAGTCATGTAAATTTAACAAGGATAATGGAAATAGCCAATATACTAAATGTCTCAGCAGGATATTTTTTAACAGGAATAGAAGAAGATGGAAACAACTATTTGTATGAAGACTTTAAAGTAATTTTAGAAAAATGTACACCAAAACAACAAAAATTTATATACAAAATGGCAGAAGTAGTATCAGAAGAATTGCCAATGTAAAACATACAAAAATGTTGAAAATTTGCATTATTTATGATATGATGCTAACAAATGAAATAATGCAAAAAAAGGTGGTAAAACATGTATTTAAAAAGAATGGAAATGCAAGGATTCAAATCATTTGCAGACAAAACAGTAATAGAACTAAAACAAGGAATAACAACAGTAATAGGACCTAATGGATCAGGAAAAAGCAACATATCAGATGCAATTAGATGGGTATTAGGAGAACAAAGCAGTAAAGCATTAAGATGTTCAAAATCATTAGACATTATATTTGCAGGAACACAAAATAGAAAATCATTAGGATTTGCAGAAGTATCATTAGTATTTGACAATGCAGACGGAGGGCTACCAATTGAATATACAGAAGTAACAGTAACAAGAAGAATATACAGAAGCGGAGAAACAGGATATTTCATAAACAAAGTACCATGCAGACTAAAAGACTTACAAGAACTATTTATGGACACAGGAATAGGAAAAGATGGATATTCAATTGTAGGACAAGGAAAAATAGACGAAATATTAAGCAACAAATCAGAAGACAGAAGACACATATTTGAAGAAGCATCAGGAATCGTAAAATATAGAGTAAGAAAACAAGAAACAGAAAAAAAATTAGAACATACAAAACTAAATTTACTAAGAATAAACGACATTTTATCAGAAATAGAAGGAAATTTAGAACCATTACAAGCCCAATCAGAAAAAGCAAAAAAATACTTAAACATAAGAGATAACTTAAAAAACATAGAAGTAGGCTTATTTTTATACAATATAGATCAAAACAAAAAAGACATTGAAAAAATAACAGAAGACGAAAACATAACAAAAGAACAATGTGACACAGAAGAAACAAGATTAGAAAGAATAAAAACAGTAAAAGAACAGTTAAAAGAAGAAATAGATGACATAACTAATAAAATAGAACAAATGTCTAATCTAGGATTTGAAAGCCAAAAAGAAATAGAAATGCTAAATTCAGACATAAATGTATCAAAAACAAAAATATCAAACAATGAAGAAAACGAAAAAAGATTTTTAGAAGAAATAGAAGAAAAAACAACAAGACTAAAAGAATTAGAAGAAGAACAAAAACAAAAAGATGAAAAAAGAGAAAACTTAAGAAAAAATAAAGAAAGATTTACAAAAGAATTAGAAGAAAAACAAGCTGAATTAGACAAAATAACAGAAAAACTATCAAAAGAAGCATTAGAAATAGAAAAACACAAAAAACAAGTAGAAGAAAATACAGACAAAAAATATGAAAAACAAGCAAATATAAAAGAACAAGAAATAAACTTTGAAAACGATGAAAAAAGACAAAAACAACTAAAAAATGAAATACAAAATATCATTTCAGAATTAGACAATACAAGGATGAAAAAAGAAGAAGTATCAAAAGACTTTTACGAAATAGAAGCAATAAGAAATAAAAATATAAAAGAATTAGAAAACATAGCAAAACAAAAAGAAGAAGTAAACCAAAAAATAAAAACATATCAAATAAAAATCAACACAATGTCAAACGAATTAAGAATGAAAGAATCAAGACAAAAATTCTTAATAGAAACAGAAAAAGAAAAAGAAGGGTACACTAAAAGTGTAAAAACACTACTAAAAGATTGCGAAAATAATCCAGAGTTAAAAAAAGGAATAGAAGGAGTATTAGCAAATCTTATAGATGTACCAGAAGAATTACAAACAGCCATAGAAATGAGCTTAGGAATGGCACTACAAAATATAGTAACAGAAACAGAACAAGACGCAAAAAAATTAGTAGAATACTTAAGAAAAAACAATATAGGAAGAGCATCATTTTTACCAATCACATCTATAAAAGGAAAGAAAATAGACAATATAAAAGGAAATAAATCAGGAATAATAGGAATAGCAGCAGAACTAGTAAAATATAACAAAAAATATGAACAAATAATATATAACTTATTAGGAAGAACAGTAATAGTAGACAACATGGACACAGCAATAAGAATAGCAAAAGAAAATGGACAAAATTTTAAAATAGTTACACAAGAAGGAGACATAATAAACACATCAGGAGCAATAACAGGCGGAGCAGTAATGAAAAAAACTGTAAATATTTTAGGAAGAGAAAATGAAATCAAAAAAATAGGGCAAGAAATCAAAAAAACACAAGAAAATATAGAAAAAATAGAAAAAGAAAAAGAAGAATACGAAGAATCTATAGAAGGAATATTAGAAATAGCAGAAAGACTAGAAAAAGAATTACAAGAAAATGAAATTACGTATGCAACAGGTAAACAAAAAGTACTATCTTTCGAAGAAGAAATTCAAAAAATAGAAAACAGATTACAAAAACTTAAAGAAGAACAAAGCAAATTAGAAGAACAAAAAGAATTTGCAACAAACAAAAAAGCAGAAATTCAAAAAGAAATTGAAGAAATTAATACAGAAAACGAAAAACTATCAAAAATAATAACAGAATATGCAGAACTAAACAAAGACAATCAAAAATATATAGATGACTTAAACTTTGACATAACAAACCTAAAGATTTCAGTATCATCATTTGACGAAAGTGAAAGTTCTATAGAAGAAATAAAAGAAAGAATACAACAAGAAGTAGAAGCAAATAAACAATCAATAAAAAATAAACAAGAACAAATAGAACAAAGTAAACAAGAAACACAAAACTTAAAAGAAGCAATAAAAAAAATTCAAGAACAAATAGAAAAAATAAAAGAAGAAGTAAAAAGCAGTGGAAGTAAAATAGAAGAACTAAAGAAAAGCAGAGCAGAAAAAAATGAAAAACTAACAACCCAAGAAGAACAAATAACAGAAAAATTTAAAATTATAGAAGACTTAAAAGGACAAATTGTAAAAATAGATGTAAGAAAAACAAAAATACAAGAAGAAATAACAGAAACAATAAATAAACTATGGGAAGAATATGAATTAACACCAAACTCAATAGAAGAATATGAAAAACCAAAAAATGTTTCCGAAACAAAAAAACAAGTAAACAAGCTACGTACACAAATGAGAGAAATGGGAAGTGTAAATGTAGAATCAATAAATGAATACAAAAAACAAAAAGAACGTTATGATTTCATGAGTGAACAACGACTAGACCTAGAAAACACAATGTCAAAACTAAGAAAAATAATAACAGACATGACAGCAATTATGAAAGAACAATTTGAAGAAAAATTTAAAGAAATAAACAAAAACTTTGGAGAAGTATTTGCAGAATTATTTGGTGGAGGAAAAGCAGAAGTAAAATTAGAAGATGAACAAAACATTTTAGAATGTGGAATAGACATAACAGCACAACCACCAGGAAAAAAATTGCAAAACATGTTATTATTATCAGGAGGAGAAAAAGCACTAACAGCAATAGCATTACTATTTGCTATTTTAAGAATAAATCCAGCACCATTCTGTGTATTAGACGAAATTGAAGCAGCATTAGATGATGTTAACGTATATCGTTATGCAGAATATTTAAAAAAATTCGCACAAAACACACAATTTTTAGTTATAACACACAGAAAAGGAACAATGGAAGCAGCAGACAGTGTATATGGAGTAACAATGGAAGAAAGCGGAATCTCAAAATTACTTTCAATGAAATTAAGAGAAGAATAGTATTCATAAAATGAAAACAAAAAACATTTGCAACCAAAATAATGCAAATGTTTTTTGTTTCAAATAAAAGTTTTATACAAAACAATAAAAAGAACGCTTAAGAAAAAACAAGAGTTATAAAGCGTCCTAATTATAAATATATTAATTTTCTATAAACCTATTAGAAGAATCAGAGTTATCAAATAATTTATCTATTGAAATTTGCAAAGCATTACTAATTTTCCACAAATTAAAAACGCTAATTCCTTGATTTATTTTGTCACTCTCCAAACCACCTATCAAAGCAGTAGAAACATCAACAATTTCAGCTAAGTCTTCTTGAGTCATTTTACCAACTTTTAAATTATATAATTTTCTATAATATTTTACATTTTTACCAATTACTTTAAATAATTCAGCTGAAGTGATTTCTTCCATGTACATACATCCTTTCAAAATTAATTACATGATTTATTTTCTAACTTTATAGGTTAAAATTCAATCAAGTACAAGCAACAAAATGTCACCAACAATGACAAAATACCATAAATTATATAAATCTATAGGGTATGGCTTAACCTAAATAATTAAAATATCAAAAAAAATTATAAAAGTAAAGCAAAACAAATAATTTAAGACAAAATTTTAAAAAACAGAAAACAATTGCCATAAGCCAATAAGAACAAGTAAAAAACCAGAAAGCATAGAACAAGCAAAATCAGAAAAACCTATAAAACAACAAACTTTTTTACCAATAAGTATACCAACACGCAAAAACATAAACTGAAAAACACTAATCAAAATAGGAAACAAAATATAAGAAGAGCCAATTAGACTAGAACTAATACCAATACCAAAATTATCTAAAGAAAGAGCAAAACCAAGAAAAACAGATTCTTTAGGATCAATCAAATTCGAATTATTAAAATCAAAATCATTTTGATTCCCAGATTTTTTTTCAAAAAAAGATTTAACAATAACAAAAAACCCAATTATAAACAAAATAAAACAACCAATTAATTCAGTAATAAACTCTGGTAAAAAATCTAATAATATTTTACCAAAAAAAACAGATATAAAAGAAACCAGTAGTGAAATTATAAACAAAATTATAGTACTAGAAAAAGAAATTTTTTTATCTTTAATACCATATGTAACACCAATTCCAAGTGAATCAATGCTACTAGAAATAGCCAAAATAAAGCAATTTATAAGCATTACAATCCCTCCAGTGTATAATATGAAAAAATTCGACAAAAGTTTCAAAAAAACCAGAATATAAAAAATAAAAAAATTGTGCATAAATAAAAAAGACAAGCATAATATAAACTAAAGACAAGCAAAGGAGAGGATAAAAATGTGGCAAACATTAAAAAAAGAAGAAACAATAGAAAAGTTAAACACCAATGAAAAACAAGGATTAACAGAAGAACAAGTAAGAAAAAAACAAGAAAAAGAAGGAAAAAACAAATTAGAAGACAAAAAAAAAGAAAGTATACTAATAAAATTCATCAAACAATTTAACGACTTTATGATAATAATATTAATAATAGCATCAATAATATCAGCAATAGTTTCAAAAATGCAAGGAGAAAATGACTATATAGACTCATTCATAATAATAGCAATAGTAATATTAAATGCAATAATTGGAGTAATACAAGAAGCAAAAGCAGAAAAATCAATAGAAGCACTAAAACAGTTAACACCACAAAAATGCAAAACAATAAGAGAAGGAAACATAAAAGAAATAAATGCAGAAGAATTGGTAAAAGGAGACATAATATTACTAGAAGCAGGAAACTATGTCCCAGCAGACTGCAGACTACTAGAAACATACAACCTAAAAATTGAAGAATCAAGTTTAACAGGAGAAAACCTACCATCAGAAAAAGATGCAAACTATATATGCAATAAAGAAGAACAATTAGGAGACATGAAAAACATGGCATTTATGGCAAGCACAGTAGTAAATGGACATGCAAAGGCAGTAGTAACAGAAACAGGAATGAGAACAACAGTAGGAAAAATAGCAAATATGATGATAGAAAACGAAGCACCAGAAACACCAATCCAAAAAAAATTAGGGCAAGTAGGAAAAATATTAGGAATAGCATGTTTAGCAATATGCATACTAATTTTCTTAATAGGGATAATAAAAAAAATAGAACCAATAGAAATGTTTATGACATCAGTAGGATTAGCAGTAGCAGCAATACCAGAAGGATTACCAGCAATAGTAACAATAGTACTATCAATAGGAGTAACAAAAATGTCCAAAAAGAATAGCATAATAAGAAAACTACCAGCAGTAGAAACATTAGGAAGCAGTAGTGTAATCTGTTCAGACAAAACAGGAACACTAACACAAAACAAAATGAAAGTAGTAGAAACAAAAACAACAGACGAAAAAAAGATGATAGAATATGCAACACTTTGCACAGACTGTGAAATAACACAAAACCACAAGGTAATAGGAGAACCAACAGAAAAAGCAATAGTAGAAAAAGCATTAGAAATAGGAATAAACAAAAGAACCACAGAAGAACAAATGCAAAGAATAGCAGAAATACCATTTGACTCAACAAGAAAAATGATGACAACAATACATAAAAAAGGAAACAAATATATAGTTATCACAAAAGGAGCACCAGATATATTAATCGAAAGATGTGAAATAACAAACAAAGCAGAAATAAGAAAACAAAATTTAGAAATGGCAAATAAAGCACTAAGAGTAATAGCAGTAGGATACAAAGAAATAACAACATTACCAAATAAAATAACAAGTGAGAATACAGAAACAAACCTAAAATATCTAGGATTAATAGGCATGATAGATCCAGCAAGAGAAGGAGTAAAAGAAGCAGTAAAAACATGCAAAAAAGCAGGAATAAAAACAGTAATGATAACAGGAGATCACATACAAACAGCAAAAGCAATAGCAAAAGAACTAGAAATAATGGGAAAAAATGACAAAGCAATAACAGGACAAGAATTAGACAAAATAACACAAAAAGAATTAGAAAAAAATATAAAAGAATACTCAGTATTTGCAAGAGTCACACCAGAACATAAAGTACGAATAGTAAAAGCATGGCAAAAAACAGGAGCAGTAGTAGCAATGACAGGAGACGGAGTAAATGACAGCCCAGCACTAAAAAATGCAGACATAGGAATAGCAATGGGCAAAAATGGAACAGACGTAGCAAAAAACGCATCAGACATGATACTAACAGATGACAATTTTGTAACAATAGTAGAAGCGGTAAAACAAGGAAGAAATATATATGACAACATAAAAAAAGCAATACATTTTCTAATAGCAACAAATATAGGAGAAATAGTCACAATATTTATGGGATTAGTATTAGGAATGAAATCACCATTATTAGCAATCCAACTATTATGGATAAATTTAGTAACAGACTCTTTACCAGCCATAGCATTAGGACTAGAACCAGAGGAAAAAGACATAATGAACAGAAAACCAATAGACAGCAGAAAAGGAATTTTTTCAGACGGACTATGGAGCAAAATAATAATAGAAGGAATAATGATAGGAATGTTAACACTAATTTCATTTAGCATAGGAAACAAATACTATAGCCTAGAAATAGGAAGAACAATGGCATTTATAACAATAGGAATGTTAGAATTAATACACAGTTTCAACATAAAAAGTGACAAATCAATATTAGAAGTAGGGATAATGGAAAACAAATACCTAATAGGAAGTTTCTTACTAGGAGTATTTGTACAAAATATAGTAGCAATAATACCAACATTTGCAGACATTTTTGAATTACATACACTAAACAGTACACAATGGATAATAACAATAATAATTTCATTTATGCCAATACCAATAATGGAATTACAAAAATGGGTAAATAAAGAACGATTAAGCAAAAAGAATATAACAAAAATAAACTATAAAGAAAAAACAATTTATTAAAAGAAAGGAAATTTGTATGATTAATTATTTAAAATCTTCAATCTCAATTTCTTCATATAATGGATGCACAATAAATTGTAAATACTGTATTTTAAGTTCCTTAGGAAACAGAGAAAACGTAAGAAAAGTAGAAGACGAAAAAGAACTTGTAAAAAAACTATTATCATTAAAGCTATATTCACCAGAAATACCAATATCAGTAAACAATCAAACAGACCCACTACTAAACAAAGAAATATTTAACAGCACAATAAAAATTTTAAAAGAAATGGAAAAAAACGAAGTACCAAATCCAATACTAATAATAACAAAAGGATATATAACAGAAGAACAAATAAAACAAATAGAAAAAATCGACTTAAACCTTATAATATTATACACATTTTCAGGGTTATCAGAAAAACTAGAAAACAGAAATGAAAAATCGCAAATAGAAACACTAAAAAAGCTATCAAAACTACAAAACTGTAAACTAATAAATTACTACAGACCAGTTATAGAAGGCATAAACAGTGATAAAGAAACAATTGAACATATAGCAAAAATAGTAACAAAATATTGTAGAGCAAGTATAGTATCAGGAATACGCATGAACACACATTTAAAGCAAATTTTCGAAAAAAATGGAATAACAATACCAGAAAAATATGACACAGACCACAAAGTATTATATCCAGAAACATACAATAAAATAAAAGAAATTTTTAAACAAACAAAAAAAGAATATCCAGTATTCAAAAAGACCTCATGTGGAGTAAGCTATATATGTGGAAAACCAGACTATAATGGACACAGTGCACGAATACACTACTGCAATCCAAACTGTATAAGTTATCCAGTATGTATAGGAACAAACAAAATAGGATTTTGCAATCCAGACTGTCCAAATTTTAAAGTATGCAAAAAAGAAAGCCAAAAAATAATCACAGAAAATGAATTCAAAAACTTATTAAAAAAGATAGGCAAAGAAACCAATACATTTGAAATAAGAGAAAATTATATAGAATTACACGGTACATTTTGGCAAGAAGAAGTTTCATATTTAAGACATATATGCAAGAAAAACATCAAAGCAGACAAATTATTAAAAAGAGAAGACGAATTTTTGCTAAGTTTATAACAAAATCTGAAAACAAAACACCAGAAAATACAAAAACAAACAAAATAAAAAAATAAAAAATATTGTAAAACAAAAAGAAATGTAGTAAAATTGTAATTCAGTGAGCAAAGGAGCCAAAAAACAAAGAAGCAAAAAAATAAAAGAGTAAAAAAAAAAAGATCAGAAAAGCAAAGGAAAAATAAAAGCCAAGGAGGAAAAATGATAGAATCAAAACCATGGGAATGGAGCAAACTAAATGAAGAAGGACAAAAAAAGTGGAAAGAACCAAGCATAGAATCATACTATTTAATAAACAGATGGAAAAAACAAAACAAAAAAGACTTCCTAGACATAGGATGTGGACTAGGACGACATACCATACAATTTGCCAAAAAAGGATTTAATGTAAATAGCATAGATTTATCAGAAGAAGCAATAAAAACAACAAAAGAATGGTTAGAAAAAGAAGGACTAAAAGCAAATGTAAAAAAATCAGACATGATACAATTACCATACAAAAAAGAAAGTATAGACTGCATATTATGCAGAAATGTAATATCACACACAGACACAGAAGGAATAAAAATAATAATAGAACAAATTTATAATATTTTAAGAAAAGATGGAGAATGTTTTTTAACACTAGGTTCAAAAAATGCAGAAACATTTAAAAACAAAAATAACCCACAAAAAGACGAAAACACAGCAATAAGAATGGACGAAGGACCAGAAAAACGGAATACCACACTTTTATGCAGATATAAAAATAATACCAGAACTATTTAAAAAATTCAAAATAGAATATTTATCACAAGTACAAGACATAATCCAGAAAAAAGATGGAAAAATACAAACATATTGGCACTATCTACTATTAATACGAAAGGAAAGTGATAAAAATTAATAATATTTTAGTAACAATTACTGGAGCAAGTGGAGCAGGAAAAAGCACAATTATAAAAAAATTAATACAAAGAGATTCAGAAAAATATATACAAATCCCAACATACACAACAAGGACATTAAGAAAAGGCGAAAAACAAGGAGAACAACATTACTTTATACAAAAAGAAGAATTAAAACAAATATATAAAAACATAATCCCAATATATGTAATGCCACCAACACAAGAACGAATAAAGCAAAACAGAAACCAAAACAGATTACAAAGAAGTTTAAAACAAATAAAATATGCGGAAAAAGTATGCAAATGGCTAGTAATAAACGAGGAATTAGAAAAAGCAACAGATGACATAGAAAAAATAATATTAATAATCCAAAAAAGTGGAAAAAAAGTGGAAAAGATAACAAAAAAAGATATAGAATATTTATATAAAAAAAGTATGAAAAATCCAGTAAACAAAAGATTTTTAGAAGAATTTTATCAGCAAGAAGAACAAGCAGAGGAACAAAAAACAAAAAATAAACAAGAACAAAAGAAAAAAACAGAAACAAAAAAAGAAAAAGAAACAGAAGAAATAAGCATATAAAATAAAAAGCAAGGGGAGGAAAAACAACATGAAAAAATTAAACAAATGGGTAGATGTCAGAAAAAAACAAGTAAGAGAAGTAACAGACATGGATATAACAATAAAAAAATTAGAAGAAAAAAACACATACATAACATTAAAAGAGGTAAAAGCAGTAGAACAACCATATAGTGTATATATAAACGGAGAAAGAGTAAAAAAATTAGACAAAGATTTTACAATCATAGAATACACACCACTAGACAAAAAATACAATGTAAGAATACATGTAAATGACAAAAAAGAAATATTAGAATATTACTTTGACATAATAGCAGAAAACAAAATAAAAGACGGAATACCATTTTACAATGACTTATACTTAGACGTAGTATATTTTCAACCAGCAGCAACCAAAGAAGGCACATACATACAATTAGTTGACTGCAATGAATTAGAAGAAGCACTAAAAGAAAACATCATAGACAAAGAGCAATTTGACATGGCATATATAGAAGCAGAAAAACTAATGAAAGAATTAAAAGAAAAGAAAAACTGGTATGTAAACAGAGGACTAGAAGACTACTGGAAAATAAAAAAGCAACAAAACGAAAACTCAAAAATCATTAGTTAAAAAATAGAGGTTACAATTCACAATTTCAAAAACAAAAAGCACGAAAATAGTGGAAAAATAGGAAATTTTTAGAAGAAAAGTGATTGACAAACCTAAAAAAACGTGATAAAATAGCACTGTTCAAAAAAAGTGTTATTTTTTTTGAATCTCTACTCACAAAACCAAAAGTGGGTTAAAAATCCAAAGGGAGGTGAAATCAATGAATAAATACGAAAGTGTTATCATTGTAAATCCAAATTTAGACGAAGCAGGAGTAAAAGCATTAGAAGATAAATTTACAGGATTAATCAATGAAAATGGAAAAGTAGAATCAATCGACAAAATGGGAAAAAGAAAATTAGCTTATGAAATCAAAAAACAACAAGAAGGAATATACGAAGTAATCAATTTTGAATCAAAACCAGAAGCTATAGCAGAATTAGAAAGAATCTACAGAATAACAGATGATATAATGAAATATATCATAGTAAAAAAAGGATAATAGTCCAAAAAACAATTAAATAAAGAAAAGGGACCTTTATTTAAAGCAAAGAAAGGTGATAGAAAATGAACAAAGTAATATTAATGGGAAGATTAACAAGAGACCCAGAAGTAAGATACACACAAACAAACAACACACTAGTTGCATCTTTTAGTTTAGCAGTAAACAGAAGATTTGTAAGACAAGGAGAAGAAAGACAAGCAGACTTCATAAATATTGTAGCATGGAGCAAACTAGGAGAATTTTGCAGTAAATACTTTAAAAAAGGTCAACAAGTAGGAATCATCGGAAGAATCCAAACAAGAACATGGGACGATGATCAAGGTGTAAAACACTATGTAACAGAAGTAGTAGCAGAAGAAGCATATTTTGCAGACAGCAGAAGAGAAGGAAACGGAGATGCAGGAGTATTCGAAAACACTTTTGGAACAACAGCACCAGGAGCAATGGGCTCAGACTTTGAAGTAACATCTTCAACAGATGATTTACCATTCTAGTACTGAAAGGGGGAAATAAAAAATGGCAGACAAAAAACAAAATAGAAGAAACAACAAAAATTATGATGATGATTATAATCCAAGATTCAGAAAACAAAGAAAAAAGGTATGTGTATTATGCAGTGACAAAAATTTCGAATTAGACTACAAAAACGCAGACCAATTAAAAAAATTTGTTAATGATAAAGGAAAAATATTACCAAGAAGAACAACAGGAGCTTGCAGCAAACATCAAAGAGACATAACAACAGCAGTAAAAAGAGCAAGACATATAGCAATACTACCTTATGCACAAAACTAATTTTATTATTATAAAAAAACCGTTGAAATATCAACGGTTTAAATTTTTTGTTCAGATAGCAAACAAAGCAAACTGCCTTGTCAGCTCATCAAGTAACTTTTTGTCTTTTGGCTTATACACATAAATGTGTATAATTTGCCCGTAATTTATATCATTTGAACGAAAAACGCTAAATGACGAATTCAAAGGAATATCCCGAGAACAAGAAATATTATACTCAGAAAGAATATAAGCATTCTTTTTTGGGAAACTACCCTTAATTAAGCCAATTTCTAATTTAAGTGACGGCCTATCCAAATCGCTGTAAAGGAAAGCGATAGAAAAATGATTATCACTGCTCACACTTATGTGCGAACGAACACCAGAAGCTAACATAGAATTGATGATATTTGCAAAATACGCAATCTCATCAAAAGGTTTCCTTAATTCAAATTTAACATCCAACAAAGGAGAAGAATTATTAAATTTGACAGGTGGAAACTTTGCCAGTTTACAGGTATTATCCGGTAAATCATTATACGAATCACAAATATAAATTGTAATAAATTTACCAGTAGAATCCGATTCGAAAAACAGAATAGATTTTGAAAAATCAACCGAAGAAACAAAATTTTCTGTTTCAAAATCAATTAAATCAACATCTCTGTTTAAGGTAACAGAAGGATATTTCCTGCATCTGTAAACATTAATAGTAATGTAATCAATATCTTTTGACTTTCCGATTTTCAATTCTGCATGGTTCCCTTTACCAGAAATCATCATTTTGTTAAACAAATAACAAATAGACTCTAACTCTGGAAAAGGAGACCGAAGATTAAAAGTTACTTTTTCTCTCATATAAAGAGCCTCCTTATAAATAATAAATTTCCCAACTGGGATTAAATATAGTATACCACAATTAACATAAATATACAACACACAAATACTTAGAAATCAATAAATGTTGCAAAAAAAAACAAAATATAGTAAAATATTAAATATAAAAAAAGAAAAAAACAAAAAAGAAATCAAAACTAATTCAAAAATCATAAAAAATATAAACATAAAATAAGGAGAAAAATAAAAATGAAAAAAATAGAAGAGATAACAAAAAAAATAGAAAAAGAAATAGAACCAGAATTTAAGAAAATAGAAAAAATATGCGAAAAAAATAGCATAAAAGTAATAAAAGCATTTCAAGAATGTAATTTACAAGAAATGCACTTACAAACATCAACAGGATACGGAATAGACGAACCAGGAAGAAATAAAATAGAAGAAATATATGCAAATATATTTAAAGCAGAAGACAGCTTAGTAAGAGCACAATTCATATCAGGAACACACGCACTAGCAATCACCCTATCAGCACTATTAAGACCAAATGACACAATGATAAGCATCACAGGAGCACCTTATGACACACTACAAACAGTAATAGGATTAGGAGAAAATCCAAGTAAAAGTTCATTAAAACAATACGGAGTAAAATACGAACAAATAGAATTAGTAAATAATGAATTTAACGAAAAAGCAATACAACAAAGACTAAGCAAAAAAGATGTAAAATTAATAGAAATACAAAGATCAAGAGGATATTCAACAAGAAAAAGCATAAATATAGACAAAATAGAAAAAATAATAAAGAAAATAAGAGAAGTAAATAATGAAGTAATAATAATGGTAGACAACTGCTATGGAGAATTTGTAGAAGAAAAAGAACCAATAGAAGTAGGAGCAGACATAGCAGTAGGATCATTAATGAAAAATCTAGGAGCAGGAATAGCAACAAGTGGAGCATATATAGTAGGAAAAAAAGAATTGGTAGAACTATGCGCAGAAAGACTAACAGCACCAGGAATAGGAAAAGAAATAGGACCATCACTAAACCAAAACACAAACTTACTAAAAGGACTATTCTTTGCACCACAAGTAGTATCAAGCAGCTTAAAAACAGCAATATTTGCAAGCAAAATATTAGAAGAATTAGGATATAATGTAGAACCAAAATATAACGAAAAAAGAGCAGATATAGTACAAACAATACACTTAGGAAGCAAAGAAAAATTAATAAAATTTTGCCAAGGAATACAAAAAGGATCACCAATAGACAGCAACGTAATCCCAGAACCAGGAGAAATGGGAGGATATGAAGACAAAGTAATAATGGCAGCAGGAACATTCACAGAAGGATCAACAATAGAACTAAGTTGCGATGGACCAATTAGAGAACCATATATAGCATATATGCAAGGAGGGCTAACTTATGAATATGGTAAATATGGAATATTAAAAGCAATAGAAGAAATGGAAAACAATAAATAAAACAAAAGAATGGAAACAGAAAAAATAAAAAAAGTAAAAAGGAATGATAAAAGTTGAAAACAGTAATAATAGGTGGAGGACCAGCAGGAATGATGTCTGCAATAAGTGCAGCAGAAAATAGAAGCCCAAAAGACGAAGTAATAATTGTAGAAAAAATGAACATGCTAGGAAAAAAACTACTAATAACAGGAAAAGGAAGATGTAATATAACATCATCTTTAGAAATGGAAGACTTCATAAAAAATACACCAGGAAATGGAATGTTCTTATATAGCAGTTTTCAACAATTTACAAACAAAGATATAATAAGATTTCTAAAAAAGCAAGGATTAGAAGTAAAAGAAGAAAGAGGAAGCAGAATATTCCCAATAACAGATAAATCAACAGACGTATTAAACTGTTTTATAAATAGATTAAAAGAATTAAAAGTAAAAATATATTTGAATGAAAATGTCGAACAAATAATAACACAAAAAACAGAAGAAGAACAAAAGGTAATAGGAATAAAAACAAACAAAAGAAAAATAGAAGCAGACAAAGTAATACTAGCAACAGGAGGAAAAAGCTATCCACTAACAGGCTCAACAGGAGAAGGATACAAAATGGCAAAAGAGCTAGGACACACAATAACAGAAATAAAACCATCACTAGTACCATTAGAAACATATGAAGTAGAAAAAGAATTACAAGGGCTATCATTAAAAAATGTAAAAATTCAATTAAAAGATACATCAAAAAAACGCATAATATATGAAGACTTTGGAGAAATGATATTTACACACTTCGGAGTATCAGGACCAACAATATTAAGTAGTTCAGCACATCTAGTAAGATATAAAAATATAGAAAATCTTTTTAAAGAAAGAAAAATAATATTAAAAATAGATTTAAAACCAGCACTATCAGAAGAAAAATTAAACGACAGAATACTAAGAGACTTTGAAGAAGAAAAAAACAAGCAATTCAAAAACAGCCTAAACAAACTATTACCACAAAAAATGATAAATTCAGTAATAAAAAAGAGTAAAATAGATCCACAAAAACAAGTAAACACAATAACAAAACAAGAAAGAACAAGACTAATAGAAGTATTAAAAGGATTTGAATTAGAAATAAAGAAATTCAGACCAATAGAAGAAGCAATAATAACAAGTGGAGGAATAAAAATAAAAGAAATAAATCCAAAAACAATGGAATCAAAAAAAGTAAAAGGACTATATTTTGCAGGAGAAATAATAGATGTAGACAGTTACACAGGAGGATTCAATTTGCAAATAGCATATTCAACTGGATATGTAGCCGGAAAAACAAAAATCTAGCTATAAGTAAAAGGGAGGATAAATGGAAAATTTTATCACAATAAAAGAAAATGTAATAGCAGAAATCACAGAAAAAAAATCAAAATTCATAGCAAATCTAATAAAAGTAGAAAACAAGCAAGACGCAGAAGAAAAAATCAATAAAATAAAAAAAACATACCATGACGCAAGACATAATTGTGTAGCATACCGAATAATAGAAGAAAACAAGATTATAGAAAAATCAAGTGACGATGGAGAACCATCAGGAACAGCAGGAGGACCAATGCTAAACATACTACAAAAAAATAACTTATGCAATATATTAGTAATAGTAACAAGATATTTTGGAGGAATATTATTAGGAACAGGAGGACTAGTAAGAGCATATTCAGAAACAACCCAAAAAGCCATAGAAAACGCACAAAAAATAGAAATGATATTAGGAACAGAAATGGAAGCAAAAGTAGAATACAGTGAATACGAAAAATTTAAATATTATTGCCAAAAAAATCAAATAAAAATAGAAAAAGTAGAATATAATGAAAAAATAAATTGTAAAATAGCATTAGAAAACAAAGTAAAAAATAAAATAATAAAAGATTATGAAACAAAAAAAATAAATTTAGAAGAATTAAATGAAATAAATAAAAAAATTATAGAAAAAAGTATAATAAAATGACATTTTTATAAAAATAAATGGAAAATAATTCCAATATGCTTGCAATTCCAAAAAATAACATATATAATTCAAATATAAGATTTACAAAGTAAAAAAGTACAAAAAAGTACCAAAAAACGAAGTAAAAAACTTATAGAAAATAGGAGGGTGTAAGCATGAAAGAGAAAATAACGGTATTAATAGCAGACGACAATAAAGATTTTAGCCAAACTCTTGCAGGATACTTAGAAAAGCAAGAAGATATGGAGGTTATAGGAATGGCAAAGGATGGCGCAGAGGCAGTAGAAATGATAGCAAACACAATACCAGATATAGCATTAATAGATATCATTATGCCACACTTAGATGGCATAGGAGTATTAGAGAAAATAGGAAAATTAAATCTACCAAAAAGACCAACATGTATAATGCTTTCAGCTGTTGGTCAAGATAAAATAACACAAAGAGCAATTTTACTAGGAGCAGAATACTATGTAGTAAAACCATTTGACATAGAGGTACTAATAAAAAGAATAAGACAAATAAAAAATTATGTACCAACTAACAACAGCAACAGTTTCATAGCAAGAGAAAACAAACAATACATAGAAATACCAGAAGAAAAAAAGAGAGAAAAGAAAAATTTAGAAGCACTAGTAACAAACATTATACACGAAGTAGGAGTACCAGCACACATAAAAGGATATCAATATTTAAGAGAAGCCATAATAATGGTAGTAAACGACATAGATGTAATAAATCAAATAACAAAAAGTTTATATCCAGAAATAGCAAGTAAATATTGTACAACTCCAAGCCGTGTAGAAAGAGCAATACGCCATGCAATAGAAGTAGCATGGGGAAGAGGCCAACAAGAAGCAGTAGAAAACATATTTGGATACACAATATCA
>MNRQ01000047.1:0-1586 GCA_001916035.1 Clostridium sp. 27_14
GGATTGTTCACGTTATCTGCCAACATCATAAACATACTATCGGGATGCCATTGAAAAAAATCCGCCTGATAAAGCATGTATTCTGCTTGAAATTTTCCACTACCAATCCCGAAAAACCAATGATCACCAAACATATCTAATGAACACAACCAAATTAACATCCTTCCATCTGCCGAATCCTTTTTCCAAAAATATAACCCGACAAACAAAAACAAGACTATTCCAAGAAATAAAAATTTATTCACAAAACGGTGCCTTGGCGGAAAAGATATATTCTGGCAAACATATAAAATACAAAGAACAATCATTATCAATATTCCTGTTCGCGAATTAGATAATAATATGACCCAAATTGCAAGTAAACTTGTAACAATTCCCCACATCTTGTACCTCATCTTTCCCTCTCGAGTAAAATACAACGAGCAAGGCAAAAGTCCAGATAAAAAAATAGCAAGGCCCGCCGGATTCTCAAAACTACCCGTGACTGGAACTGACGTATAATAAGCTTGAACTAGTTCAAAATATTGAAGTAATCCCCAAGTCCCCATAACCATTCCTGCCATTGAACCAATAAAATAATATTGTCTCAACTCATTTTCTCCAAACTCCTGTTGACTAACGATGAAAAACAATAATAGAAAAGAAATATATCCTATCCAATCATGCCACGCTAGTGCAGAATAAAAAAATTGATACATTAACCAAAAAATAGAATACAGGAAAACCCATAAGAACAACGGAGTTATTTTTATTACTTTTACCATTCTTACAAAAGCTAACGCATACAGAATTGTTATTATAGCAACACCTAACATCCCTGTAGTAACATGACGACTAACAAAGCAATCGGGGATAAAAAAACATCCGACAAAAAAAATTAAGATCAACAATATATTCTTTAACATGCCACTTTTCATAAGTCTATTTGCATATATCTTTATTTTTCCCTGCTTTTACATGTGAGAAATAAATTATAATATGCTATTGTCCCTATATAATTCAAATAAAAAGAAAGAGATAAAACAAATACCATTTGCCATAGATATTCCCAAGGAATACATAATAATCCAAGACCTAGCATTAACACTAGAAATAAAAACAACCCATACTTTTTCAACAAATCCAAAAACTTTCTTTCTGGAATAAATCCAAATCTAAAACACGTAGTAAGACCTGTTTGTTTCTTGTACAACAATCTTAAAAAATGATAGACGAAGAAAATCACGACAATTAAAATTGTCCCATATAAACCAATATAATATAAAGGAACTTGTTTCCAAGTTCCTAATAAAAACAATATAATTGAACTAATGATTCCTTTTCTCAAAAATAAACAATATGCTCGAATATTTTTCATGACTATCAATTCCAAAATGTCCAATCTATCCCAATTCCTTCACAAACTGATCCCCAAATAGCACCTCTAGTTCCATTTGCAATAGCACCTGTTATAGCAACTGTCACAGTCCCTGCTCCAGGAACGATGGAGCCTGCCGCTCCTCCAAAAAAGAAACCTTCAACAATTCCCGCTACAGCTCCAGCAAAATCAGCCTCTAATACTTTCATCGCTTTAGGCATAAAAACTC
>MNRQ01000047.1:1738-11319 GCA_001916035.1 Clostridium sp. 27_14
AATACTAATGCCTGAGGAGATGAAATTATTTTCCCCCCACGTAAAACTTTTCGGACCTTATCACAATATTCTTGTTGTGTTATACTTTCAAAGTTAATATTACCTGATCTCGAAATTGCACCAATTTCCAGTCTCTTTAAAAAAGATTTCGAATCATCTCTCGAAACATTAATACCTCTTGGAAGTTTTTTTTCAGAAAAGAAATTAATCATCAATTCATTTAACACTTCTTGTTGATTAGCATTAGACCTCGTCACAGATAGTTTGCAATAGTTTTCAAAAACGTAACAAATCAAAGTAGAACAGCGTTGGTTTTCGGAAGGAGGGGCGAAGCCCCGAGTGGAGACTGCAAAAGCGGCACACTCGGTTGTGGCGCACTCAGGCATGGCGGGACTCAAGCTCCCGGTGCTTTTGAGCCGGTGACTTCCAGCCAAGCACCGCCATGGGAATGTTGTTGGAACGGCGCAAATAACGCTTCATCTGCTCCTGCAGATCGGCAAAGGAATAGAAGCTCAGGTAGTTATAGAAGCGCTCCTGATCGTTTCTGTGACTTCTCTCAACCTTGCCGTTATGCCACGGTGTTCGTGGCCTGAGAACATGGTGGAGAATATGATAGCGTTTGCAAAACACATCAAAAGGATGTACACGCTTCGTCTTTGCCGTATGTGTGAATTCGGACCCGCAGTCGGTCTGGATCTCCTTTGGAGCATAGCCGAAGTAAGTAATGGAACGCTTGATGAAATCGATCGTCGAATAACTCGAATGCTCCTGATAAGCATAGATAAATCGCTTTCTGGATGCTTCTTCGATGACGGTGTATTGGTAAAACTGTTCCTTTTCTTTCGCCGACTGGCAGGCGGTCGGCACATATTTTACGTCTAACTGCCATTTTATCCCCAACTCTGTCGGCGTATCGTACTTTCCGGTGTGCTTGGACTTTTTCTTGGTGGATTCCGCTTTTTGACGAAATCCGAACCGGACGAATACACGATAGAGGGAGCCGGGATGACGGGAATAGGCTTTCTCCTCCCGCAGCTTGCCGTATAGCTCGCAGATCGAAATGTTCGGGTTTCGACGATGATAGTCCTTGATCCACTTGATCTCCTGCTCGGTATGGGCATTTGGATGCTGTGAATGCGGGCGATGGGACTTCGGCATCAGCGATTCCTTTGTGCCGTCATATGCCTTGTTCCACCTCATCAGCGACGCTTTTGAGATGTGATACCGCCGACAGACGAATGAAATGTCCTTTGTTTGACGATAAAGTGCGACTGCGTGCAATTTTGTTTCCAAAAGGTGTGGACAATAGCGTTTGTTTGTGGTATAATCTTTCATGAAGTGATTGAGTCCTTTCTGTTGGATGGTTTGTGGTGATTCTATTTTAACAGAACTCAATCACTTTTTCTATACCTTTTTGCTTTTTTCTGTCTCACATCTATTGTAACACTACAATATAAATTTTTAGTCCTTCTAAATGTAAAATTTGTCATATTTTACAAATTCATTATTTTTACATTTCTTCCTCTTCTTCTTCCCAATCAAAACTACTAGAATCAGCTTTTTTCATTGCATACTCTTTCATAGCCTGTTTAGACAAAGTTCTATATCTTCTAATTCTTCTTTTGGGTCTATGATTTACTTGTGAGTTAGAAACCATATTGCTGATAGCAACAATCCCACCAAGAATGTTGCAAATCCCGTTTTCCACTTTACTTCTGTAATTTTCTCTTTCTGTTCTTCTTCTGTTTGTTTCAAATCTCGCTTCAGATAATAAAACTGATCTTTGATTTTCTCCTCCACCAATTTTTTCATCTGCTCGTTCATTTCTATATTGTCCCTTGTTATACTTTCTTGTGTATCTATAAGTTTCTTTCTCATCTGTGCTATATCTTCTTTCATTTTCATATTCCATTGGTATAAATCTTGTAAAACTATTGGTTCTATTAGATAATACTCCATCTTTACTACTGATGGAATTACTTGACTGTCTTGTACTATTTGATTGTTCTTCTTTAATTCTTCTAATTTCATTTTCCATTACTCCTTTTGTATATTTTCCTTCATATAATTTATTATCTCTGCATTTATATCCTTCTGGTGTTGTATATGTAATATATTTTCTAGTATCAGTCCAATTAACTTGATAGCCTAACTTATTCATTGATTTTATAAATTCCTCTTTGTTACTACTTTCTGCTAGAGATAAATCAATTGCATTTATTAATTTAAATTTCCAACTCTTACCTTGTTCAGCAACTCTATATTCATTTCTTCTTATATAATTTGTTTTGTTTTTTTTAGGAACAACTGAAGCTCCTATTTCTAAACATATCTTATCTGAATAATCTTTTAAATACTGCAAATCCTTTTTATTCATTTGAATTTTATATCCAGTTTCAAACGATACAGAATTTATAACTAGATGATTATGCAAATGTTCTTTATCTATATGTGTTGCAACTAGTACCTGAAATCCATTAAATGTATCTGCCAGTTTTAAACCTGCATTATGTACTTGATTAGGTGTTAAATTATCCTTTGGATCAAATGACTGTATAATATGTATATATTGCCTGCCACCATTCTTATGGTATAAATCTTTCATATATAGCATTTCCTCTAAACAACTGTCAGCCATACAATCTTTGCCTGTAATTAAATCTGCAGTTGTTTTCTTATCTTGTGTAACATAATTTATAATTCTTTTTATGCTTGCTCTTGAGCTAATTGCTTCAATAACTGCCATATATTAATCACTTCCATTCTTAGTTCCTTTAAAAATAATAATTTTATCTTTTAAACAAGAACTTACAATAAATTTTGTAATTGTCATATTACATTTATTTGCTTTTGATTCAATTATGCTTTTTTCTTTTTCAGTTAATCGTATATTTATTTTCTTATCTTTGGGCATTCTATCCTCCTTGATTTTCCCTAAAACAAATTAAAGGGGGTTGGGTTCTCCCAATTTTGCAAGCTCTATTTGTAGTACTTGTACTTACAAATAGGAAGCTTGCAATACTATATTTGATACTTTAATTACTGCTATTTACAAAATTTAATTGATTATTGTTTAAATAGTTATTTACTTTTTCAAGTTCATCTTCTTTAAATTTATTAAATACCGATGTGTATGTATTTAAAGTTACACTTACATCTTTATGTCCCATTAACCTTTGTAAAACTACTGCAGTCATTCCTGCTTCAATACATCTTGTTCCATAAGTATGTCTTAAACAATGTGTACTAATGTCTTTGGAATTTACTTTTAATTCTTCTTTAAAAATTCTTTTCAGTTCTTCATTAATTGCTGATGTTCTTATATAACTATCATTATTTGTAAATATTAAATTGTGTAAGTTCTCATTTGTATATTTTAGTTGTTCTTCAAAAATAGGCGTTAAAAATTCTGATATAGGTAAAGTTCTATTACCTGAGTATGTTTTCGTCTTATTCCCTAAAATAATCGCAAATTCTTTGTCATTTGTGAGTGTTCTCTTAACATATAAAACTTTCTTTTTTAAATCTATATTCTCTTTACTTAATGCCAATACTTCTCCAATTCGAAGTCCCATATACATTTGTATTAAAAATATATTTTTATATGTTTGTTCTTCTATTGAAACTTTATTTAAATATTCTGTAAATGCTTTTTGTACATTAATTTCTAGAGCTTCAACAACTTTAGTTTCCTTATTGCTTTTGGGTTTGATCACTTCATACATCGGGTTATATGTAACATATTTTTTAATTTCAGCTCTACGGTATGCTTGTACAAATTGTTCATAAATTTTCTTGATATAAGAATCACTTAAATCCTTTAGAGAATTTAAAAATTCTTGAATATCATCTTTTTTTATGTCTTGGATTTTCATTTTTCCAACTTTGCTATCTCTTATTTTATTAATTGTCCATTTTAGTCTAGCATATTGACCACCTGAAATTGTATTAGATGCAAGTTTTTCTTCTCTTATATCTTCCATGATTTTTACTAATTCAATTCCATTTTTCTCTACATACATATCATTATTCATTTTATATTTAATGTCATTTAATTTATTTAAAACCTCTTTTTGAGTTTTTCCATATACCGATTTTCTAATAGCTTTTCCTTCTGAAGATATTCCTGATATATATTGACCTATCCATCTTTTATTTTTCTTATCTTCAAATATTGTACCTTCGCCATTTCCTCTTCTTCTTTTTTTCTTCATAACTTTGACCTCCTACTTTGCAAGTTCATTGATTAAACTTGAAATGTAATATTCTATTATATTTTCGATTTTTTTACATTTTAAAATGTTACCAAATACTTTTTCTAGTATCGGTAAAGTAACTTTTTCTAATAATTCAGTTTGTTTATTATCACATAATCTTTTTATTGCTGATTGATATAGTTTTACTTGTGTTAGTAGATTTTCTGGCAGATATTCTGTGTTTTGAATATATATTTTCTTTTGATTAAAAATTGCATTATATTCTGTTGTTTCTTCTTGAACTAGGCTATTTTTATTCAATTTTAAATTAATTAACTTTAATCTATCATTCAATCCATCAGTTTCTATATCTTTATCTATCTCTATATCTAACTCTTTCTCTATATCTATCTCTTGTGGACTATTTGGTGGACATTGTCCACTTAATAATTTTTGCTTTTCTCTCTGTTCTCTTTTTTGTTTTGCCCAACCAGTTTCACTACCTACCATATTTTCAAATCCTGCTATTTTTAAGCAAATTCCATCATCTGTATATATTAAATTTAGTTTTTTAAATAATTCCATAGCTACAATAACAGTATCTTTACTAAAATATTTAGTATCTCTTGCTATTTTATCTGGATCATAAGGAATAATCATTTCTCCAACTCTTGATGCTAATTCGCCATTATTATTAGCAGTTTGTAAACATAGCATTTGGTATAAAACTATATATTGACAACCATCTTTTTGTGATAATAAAAAATCTATCTCAGCTAAATTAAAGAAATCGGTTTTTAATTTTATCCAATAATATCTCTTTGTTTTTTCCATATTTTACTCGCTTTCTAGTATTTCTACTTAATTTTCTATTGTTAAATATAAGGAAAAATGATATACTATTCTTATAAAGATTGCGAATATCTTTATGTGGCATTTGTGCAAAAGTCTACTCGCTAAAGTGTGCTTTTGTATAAATGCTTTTTATATTTTTCATATAACATCAATCCTTTTTTCCATCTTCCACAAAATATAGGCTATCTTTTGTATTTTTCTAGTTTTGCCTATATTAACAGATGGGAAGTCTGCACGATTAAATATTTCGTTTGTTTTGTTTTCCCCCATATATAAATCTTTTGCTACATCTTTTACAGTCAACATTTTAAATGGGTCCTTTAAGCTTTTTACAGCTTGTTTTACTAATTCTTTCTTAAGTTCTTCACTAAAACTTTCATTCATAACTTTGTCCTCCTTTAAAATTATATCTATCCTTTTTGGATACTTAATAAGTAAAAAAATAAATCGTTATTTATATATTCACTTTTATTACATTCCTCCTTTCAAGTTTATTTATATCCTTTTTGGATATTTATATAATAATCCAAAGTGGATACAATGTCAATATCTTTTTCAAAATTTTTTGAACTTTCTATAACTTTTATGTAAAAAATATTTAATTTTCAGTAATCATTGACTTTCCAAAATGGATATGATAGAATTTAATCATAAATTGAAAAGGAGAAACTATTATGACAAATGGAGAAAGAATAAAGTATTTAAGAGAAAAAAATAGATTGACTCAAAAAGATATTGCTACAAGATTAGGAGTAGAACCTGCAGCAATATCAAAATATGAATTAGATATGAGAGAACCCAATATTGAAGCAATAAAAAAATTGTCAACAATTTTTAATGTGTCAATTGATTATTTATTAGGTAGAACACCAGATGTTTTTGTAGATGAAACAGATATATCTACACTTGATATATCGGGTATTAAAGATAAATACAACTTCACAAAAAAGAGAATGAATAAAGTTAAAGAAATCTACAAAAATGACACTACACTAAACACTGCGATAAACGAATTATGTTGTGGTGTAGGAAAAACTACTTTTGGAGAAACTATAACAAATACAAATATTTCTATGCTAGAAATAGCTAATATATTTAATGATTTTGTAAAGAGCAATGATCCTAAGCCACAAATTATGTTGAAAATTAAAGATTTAAAAAATAGTATTATAATTGTTGAAATTGATTCTTTTGATGACGAAGATTTGCCACTTGATGCTACTGATAGAATTGCTTTATATACTACAAAATTATCACAAAAATATAATGTGCTTGGTTTAGTAATGACAATTGATAAAGATGAAAATTGTAAAATTATTGATGCTATATATCAAAAAAATAAAGATACTTATTATACTCAATTACATTTGCCTAAAACAGTTTTAACTGCTGGTGAGTATATAGATATAATGAAAAGATTATAGAAAAGAGGAAAACTATGACTATTTTAGAATTTATTTTAAATAATAAAGATTATTTAGAAGATTTAATTACAAGAAGTACTTATCATTCAAATGCTATTGAAGGAAGTACTCTTACTTATGCAGAAACTTATGCTATTCTTTATAATGACAATAGCTTTAAAATAGAAGGAAAAGAGCCAAGAGAAATATATGAGGCTATCAATCATAAAAAAGCATTAGAATTAGTTTTTAAAAATTTACAAAATAATGAAGAATTTGATGAAAGACTTATAAAGAAATTAAATGAAATTATAAACAGAGATATTAAAGATACTGAAGGTTATAGAGCTGTACAGGTATTCATTCAAGGTAGTGAACATATTCCACCTGAACCTGAAAAAGTGCCAAATCTGATGATGTATTATATATACAATTATAATCACGACGAGCAAGATATATTTACTAAAATTGCTAGATATCATATCGAATTTGAAAGGATACATCCTTTTGAAGATGGAAATGGTAGAACTGGTAGATTACTTATAAATTATGAATTTCTAAAAAATAATTTGCCACCTGTTGTTATAGCAAAAGAGGATAGGGTAAAGTATTTTGAATTTTTGAGAAATAATGATAGTAATGGCTTAGCTGAATGGCTAAAAGATTTATCTACTAGAGAAAAAGAAAGAATGAAAAAATTTGGATTTAAAGAATAAATTAACAAAATAGATAGAAATACTTAATCTTAATTATTAGAAAAATCCATAAATGAAATAGGAGGAAAAAATGCAAACTTGTAATTACTGTAGTGAAATTATGATGGGTGAATATGAAACACTACCTAATAATTCTTATTTTTTCTTTTATAATTGTCCAAAATGTGGAAGCGTTTATGAAGGAAAAGCTAAGAAAAATAGAAATGAAATAAAAATTTTAGAAGAAAGATGGTTTGATCCAAGCAAAAATAATTTTGAATAAAATTTCAACTGCATTCAAACTACATTCAAAAAATGTCGGAGTGTTAGAAAATAAGCAATTTTCAAAAGCCAATTATCCTCGCCTCGACCATACGATAGCAATTTTGAGAGAACTCAAGAAAATTGCAAAAGTCTGAAAGAGTATTAATCAATAGATTTTGGTTAATACTCTTTTTCTATGCAGTTCTCAAAAATTCTATAAAAAGTTTTAAAATAGTTCTAAAATTTATGTTTTAAAAAGTTCTAAAAAATTGTGTAGAACTTAAAAATGCTCTTTCATCTTGGAAAGGAACAAGAATGAAAGAAATAGATTACTATAAAAATAATGAAATATTAGAAAACAGTTATTATCAAATACCACAAGAATTATTTATAAATAAACTATATAAAGAGAAATTAAATTCCGATAGTAAAATATTATATGCTTTTTTATTGAACAGATTATCTCTATCACAAAAGAATCATTGGTTTGATGAATTAAATAGAGTATATTTAATATTTACAAGAGAAGAAGTACAAGATAAACTTTGTTTATCTTAAAAGACAGTTACAAAAGCATTTAAGCAATTAACAGATACAAATTTAATAGTAGAAAAAAGACAAGGTTTAGGAAAACCTAATTTAATTTATGTTGGTAAAATTCAACATGAAGAAATAATGACTAATGTTGAACAGGAAAATTTACAAGTCTTGAACAGTAAAAATTACGGTTCTAGAGAAGTAAAAAATACTATTCTTGATGTGGAAAAATTCCCTACAATCAATCCTAATAATATCAAAACTAATATAACCAATACAAATTCTATCAATCCTCAAAGCAATAATGTATGTATTTCATTAAATGTTGTAAAGGAAAAATGCCAATTAAATGATTTTTCAAAAGAGGAACAAACTATGTTAGAAGATGTAATTGAAAGATTATATTATGCGGATACTTTAAAAGTTGGTAGCGTTATAATTACTAATTCCAAAATATTATCTAAACTAGCCTTAATAAATAAAAATAACTTAATTCAATTATTAGATATTATTTAATGATTTGCTTATATAATAATTTAGGAAATGGCACTATAAAATCACAAAATAAAACTGCTAATTCTACTCGTGAATATGAAAGAAAATATCCAGATGGATTTTTTGATAGCTTATATGCTAACTTTGTTGGCAAAAATACAGTAGAATCTTCGTAGAATTTTGCTCTGATATGAAGTTGCAAAAGTATGCTTTATATTGCAACTTCACTTGATTCAAAATGACTTGTTTATTTTGAATCAAGCCTAAAAAATACTTTAGTTATTTTTTAGGAAAGGGTGCAGGAACTCCTGCCACACAGATAAGTTTTGAAAAAACTTGTCTAGTGTGTTAGACAAGAAAATCTTATCTCGTAAATTTAAGAAGGAGCAATAAGTAATATATGAGCTATGCCATAATCAGAAATGAAAAATTGACTAGGGTACAAGCTATGGGAGCATATAAGCATAATGAAAGAAAAACAAAAAATCATATAAATAAAAATATAGATAGTAGTAAAACAGAACTAAATTATTATTTAAAGAAAAATGAATTAAGTTATATAAAAGAATTTGATAAAATAAAAGAAAAATATGATTTAAAAGGTCAAATCAGAAGCAATAGCAATATAATGTGCGAAATGGTATTTACTTCTGATCAAAAATTTTTTGCTAAAATTGGTTACGAAGAAAGTAAAAGATACTTTGAAGAAAGTTACAAATTTATATGTGAATATAAAAATCTAGGCGAACAAAATATAATATCGGCAGTAGTTCATATGGATGAAGATACACCACACATGCATTTGTTATTTATACCAGTAATACATACAACTGATAAACAAGGCAATAAAATAGATAAAGTTTGTTGTAGAGATTTTTGGAAAGGAAAAAATAGTTATAGAGATTTACAAAATGCTTATTTTAAACATATCTCTGGAAAAGGATTTAAATTAGAAAGAGGAGAATTAGTTGAAGTAACCAATAGAGAGCATTATTCTGTGCAAGAATACAAGAGAATCACTAATTTCGAAAATACAAAAGAATTACTAAATAGCATTAAATTAGAACTACCAGAAACACCCGATATAAAGGATTTCCAAAAAATTATGCTAAATAGAGATGAAAAAATAAAAAATA
>MNRQ01000048.1 GCA_001916035.1 Clostridium sp. 27_14
GATTATGAACTAATGGCACTTAAATTTGAAGAAAGCGAAACACCTAAATTTAATGATAGTGCAAGAGCTATGAAAATAGATAATCAAGAATTTACAATTTATTATAGCAATGAATGTCCTTATGTAGAATATGAAGTAAAAGAACTTTCAGATTATGCTAAAGAAAAGAACATTAAACTTAATTTTATAAAAATAGATTCATTAGATATTTCAAATACAATATTAAATGCTAATGCTTTTGAAAAACTATTAAAGAAAGTAGGAATGAAAATGGAATTTATTAAAGCTAAAACAATACTAATTAAAGTAAATTATGGCAACGATTGGTATGGTATTGACTATAATATGAATTTATATAGAGGATGTCCTCATAAATGTATTTATTGCGATAGTAGAAGTAATTGTTATCATATTGAAAACTTTGATATTGTTCGAGGAAAAGAAAATGCACTTGAACTTTTAGAACAAGAACTAATTAAAAAGAGAAATAAAGGAATTATAGGAATAGGCTCTATGTCTGATACTTATAATCCATTAGAAAAAGAATATGAACAAACAAGGGGTGCATTAAAACTAATATCAAAATATGGGTATGGAGTTGGTATTGATACAAAAAGTAATTTAATATTAAGAGATATAGATTTATTAAAAGAAATAAATTCAAAGAATAATGTTATTATCAAATTTACTATTACTACTCCAAATGATGAGCTATCAAAAATAATAGAGCCAAATGTGTGTGTAACTTCTGAAAGATTAAAAGTCATCAAAGAGTTATCAGATAATGGTATTTTTGCAGGTATAATGATGAATCCTGTTCTTCCTTTTATTACTGATAAGGAAGAAGATATAAAGGAATTAGTTAGACTTGCAAATGAATATGGTGCTAAATTTATTCAGACTTATATGGGAATGACATTAAGAGAAAATCAAAGAGATTATTATTTTGACAGATTGGAAGAGCATTTTGAAGGATTAAAAGATAGATATATTAAAACTTATGGAGAAAGATATAATTGTGTAGTTCCAAACTATAAATATTTATTTAAAGTATTTGCTGAAGAATGTAATAAGTATGGAATACTTTATAAAATGGAAGACATTATAAAAGCATACAAAAAAGATAATGCAAGTATTGAACAAATATCTTTCTTCTAATGTTAACAAGATTTTGGTATTGTAAACAAGTATTAGAACAAAAAAATACAAGTCCTTGAGCAGATAATTTATAAATTAAGATAAAAGTAAATGCGTATTCAAATAGAATACGCATTTAGCTATTTATTAGTTATAATCCAAGTATAAACTTCATCTTCAGTAAGTTTACCTTTTTTCATATCATTTATTTTTTCTTTAGCTTGTTTTTTCCAAGTTTCAAATTCAGCTGAAAGTTCTTTATTTTTCTTAACTTGCATAAATAATTTTTGATATTTCTTTCTGTATTCTCCCATAGCTTTATTATCTTTTAATCTTTGAGTATAAGATTGAAATGCACCTAAATCTCTACAAGGCTTTGAATTTTCTTTTGGATAATCGCAATAAACTTCGTCTGTTTTTGCACTTGGTATAAAGTACATTCCACAATTCTGACATTTCTTAATTGGATAATTAGGCGTTTTTACAAGTTTTCCAAGTATAGCATAACAAATACTTGATAGATCATTACTCTTATGGGTATCACTCATTGAAAGTAAATGCTTTTTGTTTTGTAATGCTTCTAATAAATCGTATTCACTATTATTTCCAATTTCTTTATATTCTTTTGAATAACTATCTCTAATAATATAATCATTTTTGTAATATGTATAAAGTTTGCCAAGTCTTTTTAACAAATAAACGGCAAATCTATCTGAATATGTATATTTTTCTAGTAGTTGATTATTATCTAAATTATAAATATATGTAACTGCACTCTTAAATTCTTCTTGTACTTCAATTATTTTATCTTGTAAATCTTCAAATATTTTAGTAGTTGCTTTCAAATATTCTTCATTGCTACCATAGTTTTGTTTTAATTCAAATTTATAATTCTCATCTAAATCTTTTAAAATTTCAAAACCATAAGCATAAAAGAATGTTTTATTTGCAGTTTCATAATTAGATAAGTCGGCATTTAGAAATCTTAATAATAATAATCCAAACTTTTCATAAAAAGGAAAGTACATACTTGCAGGGTGCTTTAAACCTCTATCAGTTAATTCAGATTCTTTATAATAAACATCTCTTAATTTATTTTCAGTATCTAAATGAAAGTCAGCTTTATAAAAATATAAAGGTGTAGCATAATATTCTGTTTTTGTTTCTGTATTAAACCAAAAGTAGAAATCATCAAAAAAGGTTACTTCTGGTAGTTCCATAGCTTTTATCTCCTTTCGTATAATCATAAATTTATAAAAATATTCAACAATTAAAAAAAAATAATAAATTGTTATTGACATTCTATAATTATTATACTATAATGTTATTATAATTACAATACTTTTTTCAAAACTTATTGCTAAAAGTTGTAGAAGAAAAATTAACCAAATAAGTTTTAAGTATTGAAATATCAGTGTGTTAGAGATTTTAAGCAGACTATTAACAACACAAGAAAGTAATTATTTTATAGTTTTGTTTTATTGTTAAGGTGTGAAATTGTAGTTTGCAGAGATAGAAAATCTTAAAAAGAATGGAGGTGGAAGAAATAAAACACAAACTGGACAGCAAAGGTACAAAAGACAAAATAATTGAATTATTCTTTGAAAAGCATTTAAGACCAGTAGATATATCAAAGAAATTAAAGGTTAAAATGCCATATATAACAAAGATAATTCAAAAAGATTTAAGATATAATAAAGAAAAAGAAACACGAAGGCAAGACAACAAGGAGAAACAAAAGACACAAAAGCGAATATATGCTCAAAACAAAAGAGAAAAAGAAAGACAAGAAAAACAGGCTTATCAAAAATTATTGATACAAATAAATAATGATAACAAGTTCTTATCTACTAAAAAGAAAACAGATGATGTAAAATATGCTGAATGGAACAGAAGTGCATACGACTATGATAAAAATACAAGTGATTTACTATTAAAAGATGAAATAAGAACTGGTTATAATGTAGCTAAAAGAGTTAGCAATATAGTTAATCCAGATATGATTAAAAGTAAAAGAATATTTGTGTAGTTAGTATGCTTTGATTTATCAAGGTGTATTTTTTTACTCAAATTAGAAAAGAGGGAAATAAAATGATTTTATTTATCAAGAATTTAGAAATTTATGTTGAATAGCAATAGGTTGATAATTTATATATAACTGAATTTATGACCATAAATAGCTATTCACGGAAAGGAATAGGTATTTATATGAAGAAAGAATATAAGTTAAAAGAAGTGTTTGATGAAAAGTCAAAGACATTAGATGAAAAGCTAATAGAAGTATTTATAAATTTTTTAATAGAAAAAGTTAATAAATAATTGTAAAGCTAGTTCTAGTATGTATTTACATATTAGAGCTAGTTTTTCTTTTATAAAATGAGTTGCATTATTTTATAATTAAGTGTATAATTTCAGTTATAAATTGGATAGGAGGAAACCTATTGTTATTAGAAAGAGAGGTTTAAATGATAACAATAGCAAATCCTGAGAAGTACAGAGCAGGATTATATGAAAGATTATCCAATGAAAATATTGAAGTTGCAAGTGGCGAAGTAATTGTTTCAAAAGAAGATGAATTAGAAAGTGGAAGTATAAGCACACAAAAGATTTTTAATGAAAATTTTTGTAAAGAAAGAAATATTTTTATATATGACCACTATACTGATGATGGAGTTTCTGGAGCAACCTTTGACAGACCAGACTTCAATAGAATGATACAGGACATTGAAAATAAAAAAATTAATATGGTAATTGTAAAAGACTTATCTAGGTTTGGAAGATTATCAAGTCAAATATCTTACTATTTGGAAGAATATTTTATTGAAAAAGGTGTAAGATTTATAGCTGTAAATGATGATATTGATACAGGAAATGCAGAGTCATCAGAAGAAATAACACAATTTAAAGCATTTTTTAATGAATGGTTTTTAAGGGATACTTCAAAGAAAATAAGAAATGGTAAAAAAACAAGAGCAAAAGAAGGAAAAGTAATGACTACTTACCCTACTTATCGGATATAAGAAAGATCCATTAGACCATAATCATTATGTACCTGACCAAGATGTAGCACCGATAGTTAAAAGAATATTTATGTTAGCAAGGAATGGAATGACACCAACAGAAATAGGTAAAATAATGACAGATGAAAAAGTTATAGTTCCATCAGAAATATGTCGGTAATTCTCATTTAAGAAAAAATGATGAAGTAAAACGAGGTTGGAATAGAAATACAGTTATAAGAATATTAAAAAATGTAACTTATCTTGGAAGTGTATCAAATGGAAATGTCAAGAAAATCAATTACAAGAGTGATAAAGTAATAATAATGCCAGTAGAAGAAAGAATAATTGTTGAAGATATGCACGAAGCATTAATAGATAAAGAAACTTTCGATATAGTACAAGATATGATAAAAAGTAGAACTGGAGTAAGAGAAAGAAATTATGAATGGCTACTAAAAGGATTACTAGTTTGTAAAGAATGTGGTAAGAAATTAAGTATAGTACCACAAAAGAAAAAGACTAAAACTACTTTTTATGTAAGATGTAACACTTATGCTTGTAATACTCATTTACACTTATGTACTCCACATAGTAACAATTTAGAAAAACTAACAAACTATGTATTGGAACAAATAAAAGCAAGATGTAAAGAGTTTTTAGATGAAAGTAAGTATATGAATGTTGCAAATTCTTCCAAGGATAAAATACTAAAAGATAGGTTTAACTTCAAGAATGAAATTCTAGTTTTAGAAAAGAAACTAAAAGACATTGATAAGATGATAGATAAACTATATGAAGATAAATGCAAAGGTTTATTTGAAGATGAAGATTTTACAAGACTTTACTCAAAGCAAAAAGAAATAAGAAAAGACACAACTGAAAGGATTAAATGTTTAGAGAAACAAATAGAAAACGAAGATTCTTCGGTAGATATAAATAAACTTGTAAAGGACTTTGTAGAACTAAAAGAAATAACAAGAACAATGCTAGTTTCTTTAATAGATAGAGTAGAAGTATCAGAAGATAAAGAAATTACTATATATTATAAATTCAATATTTTAAATATGAGAAAATTAAATGATGATGAAGAACTAATAAATGTTGGCTAGATAAAAAAGTCGTCATAGTAGAATATTATTACGATTATTATCTTATTGATATTGGCAGGAATATCAATTTCGACTTTGACAAATACTGGAATATTCCAGAAGGCAAAAGATGCAAAAAAAGCAAGTGAAAATGCTGAAAAAGAACAAAATAAAACATTAGATAATTATGAAAAAGAATTAAATAAATACACATCCATAGAATTAACAGCAGATAAAACTGGTACAGTATTGAGTGAGACAGACAATATAGAATTACATGACAAGAATGGAGCAAAAATAATAGTTCCAGCAGGGTTTAAGGTAGTAAACACAGATGATTTAACAGTAGAAAAAGGAATTGTTGTAGAAGATAGTAAAGGTAATCAATATGTATGGATACCATGTACTACAGAAGATTCTAAATCTCAATTACAGTTTAAAAGAACAGAATGGGATGTTGAAGATGATGGTGGAACAAAAGCATCAAAAGATGAACTAACGTTAACTTGTCCAGAAAATTATAGTGACAATGGATTGACATATGCAGTAGTTAATGAGATAGTAGGTCAAGTAAAAGCAGAAAAGGATAGTGTACGTAGAAATGGCGGATATTATATAGGAAGATATGAAGTAGGAGATGAAAATGGAACAGCAGTAATAAAGGCTGATCAAACTCCTATGGCAAATATTATTTGGAGTACTGCATACAGTAAAGCAAAGGGGATTGGTGGAGGATCAGGTGCAACAACATATTTATGTTCAAGTTATGCTTGGGATACTGCAATTAATTTTATACAAAATAATGGATTTCAAAATTATGCAAAGGCAAGAGAGGATAGCTACAATGAGAATTGGAAAGATAAGAATGTAAAAGATTCTAAAGGAAATATAATAAAAGCAGCAAATAAGGATGAAAGACTTTCAACAGGAAAAACAACTTCAAAATGTAATATTTATGATATGGGAGGAAATGTATCAGAATTTACAACAGAAGTAATGCCAAGTACTAGCGAGCCGGTGGTGTTACGCGGTGGTAATTATGGTGACGGTACTCCAGCAGGTCCGCGCGGTGAT
>MNRQ01000049.1 GCA_001916035.1 Clostridium sp. 27_14
AAACCTATAAACTTTTCTTATTTATTGGTTCATGTTTTGATTATTAAAAATATGAATTTTAAATAGGAGGAGTTTTTTATTATGGAAAAAATTGAATATGATATTGACGAGTTTATGGATTATTGTACAGTAAAAAATTTATCAGTAAAAACAATAGCAAGTTATGAACAAACATTGAGGTTATTAGCCCATTATTTGATAGAATTTCACAATGTTAAATCAGCAGAGAATACAAAAGAATTGCATATAATGTCATATATAAAATATTTAAAAGATAGAGGAAAATATACGGTTGTAAGTAATCAAAATACTAAAAATATTAATTTTCCAGAAAACAGAGAAGATTTTGGAAAAAAAATAGAAACTACAACTATTAATAATTATATTAGAAATATAAAAGTATTTTATAATTATTTATATAATAATAGATATATTACCAACAATCCTGTAACAAGGATTAAAGAAATAAGATGTACAAGAAAAGCGGTAGGGTTTATTGATGATGAGAATTTTAATAGATTGTTAAAAGTATTTGACTTATCAAAATTTCATGAGTATAGAGATTATATAATAACTCAATTGATGTTTGATACTGGAATGAGGTTAGGTGAAACATTGCTTATAAAAGAAACCGATATTGATTTTACAAAAAGAACAATATTATTGCCAGCAGAAAATACAAAAGGGAAAAAAGATAGATATGCTTTCTTTTCAGAAGAAATGTTGAAACAATTAAGAAGATGGTTAAAATATAAAGATAGATATAGACAATCAGAATATGTTTTTTGTACAAATAAGGGAAAATCATTAAATATTTTTTTAAGAAATACGGAAATAGAATTGGATTAAGCGAAATACATCCACATATGCTAAGGAATAATTTTGCTAAAAGATTTCTAATGCGAGGTGGAGATATTTATACTTTATCTAAAATATTAGGGCACTCTTCAGTAAAAGTTACAGAAGAAGCATATTTAGATTTGGATACAGACGATTTAAGAACTAATTATCAAAGGTATTCACCTTTGGCAAATTAAAAAAGAAAGTAGGAAAGATATTATGATTGTACAAGAAAAAGAGCTAAATAAGATAATAAGAAAGAATTTTTACTTAAAAGATATTTGCTTAGAAATAGACGGAATATTATATGGTAAAATCTATTTTAAAAAAGCGGTATGCAAATATAGATATAAAATAGGAATATTAATTATTTTTGATATTGTAAATATTTTAAAAGTTGATTTATCTTCAGAATATGAAATTATATTTAATAAAAAAGAAAAAAGTCTGATAATAAAATTAGATAATGGACAAGATATAAAAATACTAGAATTTAAGAGTAAACAGTAAAAATAAAAAATAGTTTTATTGATATTAAAATTATTTTAGTTACTTGTATTTTAAAAAAAAGTATGCTAATATAGTGGCAACCTTTTCAAAGTCAGAAAGGTAAGTCTTTTACTAAAGGACGGAAAGGGGGCAAATGAGATGACGCAACCAGACCTTATTCAAAAGCTAATTGAACAGTTATTAGAAGAAAGAGAAAGGAACATCAGGCTTCAATTACAATTAGAAGAAATAAAAAAAGGTAAAGACTAAAAGTGTCATTACATAGTCGAAGTGAGGAAGCTGTTACGAAGTTTCCTTGCTTTTTTGAATAAAAAAAGTATGTGTAGTTACGATACACATACAAGCAAACGATATACACAACCAGACCGAAGGTATATTGTTTAATGTAACTATATGATAACACCTTTTTTATAATTTGTCAAATGAAAATTTATAAAAATATGTATGTGCTATGTTTAAGGTTACAAATACTGTCAAACAATAGATACAACCTGAGCTAAATATATAACAAACATAATGTATATCAATCAATCCTGTAAATTTTTTAATCCAAACTCAATTATTTGATTTACTACACTATTAAAACTCAACTGATTTTTTTCAGCCAATTCGGTAATCTTATCAAAAGTTTTTCCACTTATACGTATGGTTCTAGTTATTGTATCATTATTTTTTTTTGCTTTTTCAATTTTTAATTTTTCCACATTAATCACCCTAAATATTGTACCCAAAAAAAAGTTTAAAATAAGTACACAAAAATGTATACAAAAATTAAACCTTGTGTTATAATGTAAAAAAATAAGAAAGGGGATAGTGTTATGGAAGATATTGAAAATTGTTCAAAATGTGGTAAGAAGATTTCAACTAAAGAATTTATTGAGAATGGTGGACTTTTTATTAATTGCATGAATAAAAAGGAAGCGGTAGAAACTAAGAAAATAAAAAGTTCAAAAGTGAATAAGCAATCAGAAAATAAAGTTGCTCATATTATTAAAACATTAGCAATAATGGTAGGAATTTTAGGTAGTGTATCTTTTTGTTTTCTTGAGGATTTTACTATTGGCTTTATAGTTGTTTCTATTATTAGTGCTATTTTCATTTATGCTATGGGGAAGGTTTAGCATTATTGCAAGAAACTGCAAACAATACAAGTAAAAAATAACATTATTATATTTAAAAGAGGGAGTTTATGTATGAAAAAAACAAATAAAATATTAGAGGCAAAGTCAGAAATAATTATTATAGTTATAGTGCTGATATTAATAGTATTAGCATTTATACAACCAATACATGTTTTTATTACCAAAAATACTATAAAAAAAGAGGTTGAAAAAAATATTTTAAAAGATATAGATTATATTGATTACCAAATAGATGGTAAGTACTTTAACGTTTTAAATATACAAATGAAAGAAGATTTTGAAGATTATGAGTATTCAAAAAAGAAAGATACTGCAACAGATGCGTTAGATAAATTTACAAAAATATATAATAACTATGAAGATACCTTTATAGACAAAACAAGTACTGATTATATAAATGATAGTGTAAAGGAAGTAACAAATGCAAAAGTTATATTAACTTGCAAAGAGAACAAATATACAATTTTTGGTGGTTTTTGCAAAAATAATAAAGAATATTCAGAACAAGTATATTTTAAAGAAATAATAATAAATCAACTAAATAATGATGATAAAAAGGAAGAACTAACAAATTTATTAAAATCTACAACTTACAGTAAAGAAATATTAACAAGTATCATGAATTTAAAAGACATAAAACAAAAAGAAAATGAAATTATATATCAAGCAGCTATTGCAAATAAAGACAAATATAAAAAAGAATTAGAATTGCTAGAAAAAGTATCAACATATAAAGACAGCAAAGACTTAATTAGAAAAATAAAAAAGCAACATGAACTAGATGGAGAATGGAGTGGAAAATATGCCAGATGGATAATAAGTGGGAACACATGCTATAACATATACAGCGATGCATCATATAAATACAACTATGACACATATTATTGTACATATAGCAATAATATTTTATATATTTTCAATAACTCAGCCAAAGCTGCAGATATAAACAATGCTGTATTTAAAATGAGTTATAAGGATGGAAAACTAACTTATACATCAAGTTACAATAATACAATAATATTATCAAAGGAAAGTGATAATATTATTCCTAAAGATATTGTAAAAATTCCAGAGCCTGCAATAAGTATGACAAAAGATGAAGTTCTAAATAGTACTTGGGGAAAACCTGAAAAAATCAATAAAACTAATACACGATATGGTACAAGAGAACAATGGTGTTATTCGCAAAATAAATATATTTATTTTGAAAATGGTATAGTTACATCTATTCAGGAATAAAACATAGAAATTTAGATTTGATATTATTTATTATTAATACAAATTAATTTGCTAGAAAAATTATCAAAATAAAATTTAAAATATGTCTACAATCCACAAGGATAAACGTAGACATATTTTTATATTTAAACATACAAACTAATGCACTAAAAAACAATTTAACTTGTAGACGATTTACAGGTTTATTTTTTGACTTATAGTATTTTTCTAATATATGTATAAAAATGTATTGGAAAAAGTTTTTATATTTGCTGAATACATGAGCAGGGCAAGATTAATATAAAAAAATCTTTTTGAAAAGTTGATAATAGACCGCCACTTTTACAAAAAAGTACTATACGAATTAAATAAGTCGAACAAATCGCACAGTATCAACAGTTATAGAAAATTAATGGTAAAAAAATTTGCAATTTTATTCGTAGTAACTGATTAAAGGGAATATATGAAAATACATATATTGAAACTTGATTGTAATCTGCTTTGCAAATATACGATATTAATTTTTATTTATTAAAAAATGTTATATACTTATATAATCCATCTCGAACTAAAAAGTAATATTTTTCAAATACTTTTCGAGTTCGCTTTTCAATTATACTTGTATCAATGGTTTGAGCTGATATCTCTTAAAAAATAATATATATAATTTGTATTCAATAACTTTTTATAAATTGAATATTTATATAGTACAAGTTATTGAATGCAAATAGCAGATATGGGGGAAAGAACATTGTAAAATAAAAACTATAGGGAAAGGGGGGAAAGAAAGCTTTTGCTTTCCCCCCTTATAAGAGCTAATATTTATTATCATTATTAACTTTATCTATATATTGCTTTGTGTTTTTTGCTTTCTTATTTATAATTTCAAATAAAGCTGATAACAAATCTACATTAGATTGTTCTTTTAGATTAGCTTTTGTAAGAATAAAACTTGGTTTTTCTAATATTATAGTATTAAAAATTACTTCATATGAATATTCTTCATGAGATGTTTCTAAATAGTCTTCTATTAATTGTGTAGTTTTATCAATAGTATTGTTATCAATAAATAAAAAATCCATTATAGTATCAATACATTTGAATTTATATTTATTTTCATGAGCTTGATAAGCAAAGCCTTTTGAATTAGTTTGTATATTTGTAATCGTATTATTATCTGAGTTAGCAATAGGGAGAGGATTTGTAGTAATTTTATTATTACTACTTAAATTTTTAGAACTTCCATAATTTAAAGTAGGAGTTATATGAGTATCATTATTTGAGACATTTAACCATTTTAATAAAATATTAAGCATTCTTTCACTAGCAATATATATACAAATTTGTTTATTATCACGAATAGCACTTCTCCAAATCCATTGTATTAATTCACTTAAAGAATATAAATCTTCTGAAAAATTATCACCAGTAGGACAATAATTCTTTATAAAGTTATATAAATGTGGATTAATAAACCTATTTACAAGATATATTAAAACATTAGCGTCTTTATATGCATTGGTAGCTTTAGTATTTATTGGCACATAGTTTTTATCATCAATATATGTACAATTTTTTTTAATGCTATCTTTAGAACAGTCAAATACAGACCAAATTATATTTTTGTTTTTTCTTAAATCTTTAGGAATATTGTCTTTACAAAATTTTTTGATATTATTTTGTAACACAGTTATAATTGTATTATCTTTATTCTCATTTAGAGAAGTATAATACGAGTAACTTAATGTGATTTTTTTGTCATGTTTATTTGTATTCCAAAAAGAATATAAAGAAGTTCTTGATTTAGTGTCTTTTATTATTTGTTCTTTTTGAATTTTATATCCTGGAATAAAGATATTATGCATAGTTTTATGTTTGATAATGCTTTCAACATTTTCATAAAGATGATGACTTTCTACTAAAAAATAATCTTCTTTTTTTACTGCGGGATTATTTTGAGTTTGAAGTTTAAGAGCTTTAACAGGATAAAAATATTTATATTCTGCATTATGAAAATCAAAATAATACTTCATAATTTGGGCATTCCAAAGATAAGTTATAACATATATAGATTTAAAGCTTTTAAAAACGGCAACTGGAAATAATGATATGTAATAATAGCCGTTATTTTCTAATTCATGCTTTGCTTCAAGACGATAAACGTCATTAAAAGTAAAATAATCTTTCAAACAGTTATATATAGAATTTATCTCTATAGTATCTTTATTCCAAATAATCAAATTATCATTTGGAGAGTTATACTTTAAATAACCAGTATTTAGTAAAAAGTTTATATCCGCTTCTGTAAAAGTATATGTTTGAGCATTTTTCTTTAAAGACAATTTTTTATTTGCATTAATTTCTATAGTTGTATTAATTTTATTACAATCAATAAATTGTGGGAATTCAGATGTTGAGATTAAAGAATTTAAAGCCTCATCAATGATTAAGTTATAATCTTTTGCATATTTAACTATTAAATCAGGGTTTTGTAAAAAGAGCTGGTGAGTACAGATAATATCTTTTCCTTCTTTCAAATATTTTTCAAGAGTTATCCTTTTGGGAGGAACATCTTTAAGTAATTTACAAAATTCTCTTAAGTTGTTTGCATATCTAGTGACTTCATCTAAATAAGGAACAATAATTAGAAATTTAGATGTAGGATATTTTTGCTTCTGAGTTTTGATATAATTTATCATAGCTGTTGATTTACCACAGCCCATTATTCCATCAATAATATTAATTTTAAAATTTTCCATATACAAATCTCCCTTTTTTGTAAAGTATATCATAAAATAGTAAGATATTGCAATTAGTTGAAAAAGGAAATTTTTTTAGACGAATAACTATTTATTGGTATTGTATTTATTCAAAAAAAGAGATAAAATAGGGCTATAAATAAACAAAGCATAAACCAACAAATAAATAAAAAAATTCAAATATTTATTGAGCTTAGAGATTTACATAAATTTAACACAACCCCAAGCCGTGTAGAAAGAGCAATACGCCATGCAATAGAAGTAGCATGGGGAAGAGGCCAACAAGAAGCAGTAGAAAACATATTTGGATACACAATATCA
>MNRQ01000050.1 GCA_001916035.1 Clostridium sp. 27_14
AGGGGGGTGTTTTCACCCCTTATAAATGGCTTAAAACCGTAAAATTTAAAAAATAAAAATGAAAAAACTGCGTAGAAGAATAATTCTGCGCAGTTTTTTCGTTTAAATAGCTTGTTTATAAAGTTTAAGAAAAGTTTATTATTCAACGTTAATTGTAAATTTATATACTATATCTCCAGTATCATACCATCTGGCAGAAACACTATATGTATATGATCCTTTTATTTCTGGTGATTTGAAAGAATAGTTATTAATATCTATAGAATTATTATTATTAATTTGTTGAATTGAATATTCATGGGGAATTTCACTAAATTCTAAATTTATTTCACTTGACGGTGTTACTGTCAATGAATAATTTCTAGTCTTGTATTTTGTTAAATATTTTGTTTTTCCGTTGTAATTATAACTAGAAATACAACTATTTATCATTTCAGAATTACTTTTAATTTGTAAGTTAGGTATATCTAGATTTTTGTTTGAATTGTTTTTATTTGTAAAAACAATAGAGGCTATTAAGGTTATAGATAATAAGGTAATTATAAGACAAATGGTTTTTTTATTCAATTTCACAATATTACTCCTTTTATACATAAATTTAACATTTTTATTTAAGTTTTTACAAATATATGATACAATATTTTTGTAAAAATATCAAATTTATTACGTATTTAATAAGGGGGATTATTTATGAAAAAAACATTGATATCTACAATTTTGGCAACTGCATTAATATCTACAATGATAGCAACAGTGGCTAATGCCAGTGTTACTGAAGATAATATTTTAATAAATTTGAATAGTAGTGTTGAAACTAATATAGAGGAAATAGATTATGCATCTATGATAAGCTCTATTCAATTACCTGTTTTAGTTGAGAATTTGAAAACTTATATGGAGGAAAATCCAAATTTAACTGATGAAGAAATTAATAATTATTTTAAAAATTTAATAATTCAAAATTATGATGAAAGTTTAGTAGCTTTAGATAATATATCAATGTATGCATATGATTATGCGAATGCGTTACCAATAGTTTCATCTAGATTAGGTACTAATGAAAAAAAGGTATTTAATTCTAATCCTGCAAAGGGTGTTTTAGTTTTATCCAATGCTCAAGCTGCGATTACAATGACATCTCAACACTGGAAAAATACTCATGAATATCATAATGATAATGCAGATGCATTTAGACATACTCTTTGGAATGCATATAATGCACATGATTGTGGAGTATCTTACGCAAAACAATTTGCAGATGCACATGAAAAAGATAATCCTAATGATGCTCTTGAGAATCAAATGGATTTGTTTAATAATGCTTTAGGTAGAACTATTGGAAGTAGATCTTATTCAGGAAATTCATCTCAAGTTAGTTATGCAATTCGTCAGGCTGTTTTAAAAGCTGTAAAAAATGGAGAAGCAAGAAGATTTGTTGGTTCTGATATAGGAACTAAAAATACATTACAAAAAACTAATAGCAATGGAATTAAATAATACATTAGGAAGAATATCTGTTGAATAAAAGAGGAATTTAATCTAAGGTTATGGCTTCATCTGGTCGATGGGTTATAGCCTTTTTAATTTTTAACAATAATATTGTAATATTACAATAAAAAATAATTAGATAAACCATTGCAAACACAACAAAAATGTATTATCGTAATATTACGATAATACATAGAGGTGATTTTGTGGCTAGATTTAAATTAGATAGAAATACAATATCTGAAAAAAATAATAAAGAATTATCAGTTGATTTTTTAAAATCAGCTAATGAAGAGTTGATTAAAGAAAATAAAGCTTTGATTAAAGAAAATAAAGAGTTAAAGAAAAAAATAGAAGAGTTAGAATCAAGAGCTTTAATTAATCCAAGAAAAGTAACAGATGAACAAGTTAAAAAAATTAAAGAGCTTAGAGCTTCTGGATTAAGTTACAGAGCAATAGTAAAAGAAATTGGATTAAGCACTTGTACAATCCAAAGAGCTTTAAAAGGTATTTATGATTAGTATTAATTGGTAATAATACAGTAATACAAATAAAAAAGAATTTATTATAAGGAGAGGTTAAAATGAATTATTTAATTCCAGAAGAGATTAAAAATCAAATATTAGAACTCAAAAAAACTATGGAAAGAATTAAACTAGATGGATTAAATTTTGAATATAATCAAAATCCATACGGAGATGTAGAGATACATATAATGGAGTTTAAGTAGCATTGGGAAGTTAGAGTGGTTAATAAGTGTAAAGTTTGTGGTAACACATAAAGATAAAGAACATATACATAACCATTTAGTGGTTAATAGCGTTAGTTTTGAAAATGGACTAAAATACAATGCTAGTAATAAGAGCCTATGGGATATAAAAAGAGAAAGTAATAGGCTATGCGAGAGAGAAAATTTAAAGACTTTAGACCTAGATCATAAGGCAGAGAAAAGGATTAGTAGTGCCGAAAAGAGGATAATGGATAGAGGTCAAATCCCTTGGAAAGATGAGTTAAGACAGATAATAGATATAGCAAGGGAGAGAACAAAGGATTTACAAAGCTTTAGGGAGTTTTTAGAGAAAAACTTTGAGATAGAAACTAGAGTAACAAAAAACAGTATAAGTTATAAGCACCCCGACCATGGTAAAGCAATTAGGGGCAGGAGCTTAGGAGATAAGTACAATAAGGAGGAATTAGAGAATGAGTTTAATGGACAAGAAAAATCAATTTTTAGAAATGGAGCAAATGAACGAGGTAGAGCCAAAGGAAATTCAGCCTTCGGATATGAAGGAATTTCAGACCTTGATAAAGAATTTGAACGCAGAGCAGACAGTCTTGAACAACAGATTAATAAAGACCATAGACTTAATCGAGAAAGAGAGAGAGCTATACAAGAGCAACGAGAAAATAAGAGAAGAGAAGAACAAGGAACTAAGCGAGAAAACACAAGAAGCCTTCAAGATGATGACAAAGAAATCAGAGGAATTGAAAGAGCTTCATCAAGAGAAGTTAGAAAAGGCTTTGAAGGAAGTAGAAAATATCAAGAAATATCACATGGAAATGATGAGAGTATTAAGTCAAACAGTAGCTCAAGTAGAGAGAATAGACAAACTGAATTGGAAGGACAGAGTAAAGCAATATGCAATTCAAATGGGAATAACGCTAGGAGCAATATTGATAATTCTAGGAGCATACCAGTTAATAAACCTAATAAAGTAAGAGATTGGGATATGGAAAGATAATACTATATTTGTTATATAGCTAAGATAATAGGAGGGAAATTTATGAAAGTTATAGAGGGATTTCATATTAAAAAAATTCAAAGAGGAACTAAAAAGGGACAAGACTATATAAACCATAACAAGAGGTATGTGTGGAAGATACCAGAAAGACTGGAAGGTCAAATAGAGAAAGGTGATATTGTTTGGGTTCACGCTAAAAAAGACAATAAGATATTAAAGCTAGAGTTTTAGTGGTAGATGTATTAGAGAATAATGATGGAGCATTAAGGAGTGTTATAAAGATTGCTAAGAAATGCAATAAATAGTGTAATATTCGATATATATCTAATATGATATTTACTTTTCAATTTTACTATAAGGGGCATTTGGCCCTTTTTCTAAAAATAAAAAAGGTACCAAATTTTAAGAGCTATATGGAGGAGCTTACACTGTAGGTAAATTATATTATACCTTGTTGTCAATAGATGGAATAAAATTCATTGTCTAACAGGTAAATATAAAGTAAAATAAAATAAAATAGTCCAACAAAGGAGGTGAAGTAATGGTACAAGCAGTAAGAGAATTAGATAGATATAGTAAATCAGAAATTGAAGAATGTTCAGAGCTATTGAAATATATTTATGTGAATAATGATGAATGTTTTGTAAGGGTTTTGAATAAGACTACAGGAAAAAATAAAGTATATCCAACAAGCTCATTAAAAGACCCAATGAAGTTAAGACAAGTAATTAACTCATTTGGTAGAGAAGATATATTATTTAGCTTAAATCCATTTAGAACTATGGATAGAGCTACAAGGAGCAATCTATTTTGTATCAATGCAATTCCAGTTGATGTTGATTATAAAAATATTAAGGAGCTTAAAGATTTAGAGCCACATCAAGTAATTAAATTATTAGAAATGGACTTCTTTGAGAGGAAGATACCTACCCCTAACTTTGTAGAGTATGGAAATCAAATAAGACTTATATATAGCGTTGAAACTTGCTATATACCTAAGTTTAGGGATAATGTGGTAACACTAGCTAGAAGAATTTCAGAGGTGTTCTCACAAGAGTTAAAAGAGTATGGAGCAGAAAAGCAGAACCTAGAAAGTTATTTTAGAATACCAGGAAGTATTAACACTAAGAATGGAGCAGAGATTAAAGTATTTTCTTATGATGATTCAGTAAGATATACTCTAAACGAATTACAAGAGCTATGGCTTGATGAATTACCTAAGTGGTATAAGAAACGTAAAGGGCGTGTAAAAGCTCCTAAAAAGGTTGTGAAGCTACATAATGTTTATTCTTTAAACTGTAATAGGTTAATGGATTTTGAGAAGATACAGAGCCATTTAAACAGTATTGGAGTAACAGAGCTTAGGTCAAGGTTATGTTTCTTGTATAGAAATTATATTTTAATAAAAAATAAATATCAAAATGGAGAGCTTAAATCGGAAGATTATGAGTTAGCCAAAGAGGAAATGTTGAAGTTTAATAATAACTTTAATGAACCACTAAGAGGACACATAATAGAGAGTGCTACAAGGGTTGTAAACTATCGTCAGTATCTTTATAAGAATGAAACTCTTATAGACTTCCTAGAGCTTGATTATGAGCTTTGTGATAGATTAGGATTACAGAGTATATATAAAACTAAGACACAAGAGGAATGGAACAAAGATTACTATAAAAGGAATAGTGAAAATAGAAAAGAAGCTGAAAAGAAAAAGTATCAAGAAAAGCTAAGAGCTGATGGAAAAGTATCTAAAAAGCAAGAAATAGAAAAAAGAAGGAAAAAAATTAAAGCCTTGTTGGAGCAAGACTTTAAGAGAAAAGATATATGTTCACAACTTGATATATCTATTAAAACATACAAACGTGATATTAGTTTTTTAAAAGAGCAAGGTTTAATATAGCCTTGTTCTTTTTGTATTATAAAGCATTTTAGGAGCTAATTCAATACTATAATTTTGCAAGTATTATAAAAAAAAGGGGGTCATTTTTTCTTAAGAGCTATATGGAGGAGCTTATCCCTTAGGGTCATTTTCGTGCATAAATATACCTTTCAGACTATTGCAAGTTTAAATTTACCTAGGTATCAAATTTTTAGCCCTTGTATTATAGGGTACTTATTACCTGTTCTAGGATTAGACAAGATTTTTATTATGTTTATGGTATGGTGATAACAAGGGATTAAATTAATTTATAGGGGTGGGAACAATGGCTATAAAAGATGATTATATAAAGATTAGAGTAAGTAAGGAGCAAAAAGCATTATTTAAAGATATAGCAAAAAAGAAAAATATCAGTATGAGTAAGTTTATTATTGTATCAACAGAGGAAAGAGCTTTGAGAGAGAAAGAAAAATTTGAGGGTACAAATAGCTTGGAGCTTAGAGTTAGTGAGCTTGAGAAGAAATTACAAGAGATTAAATTTAAAATGGAGAGCCAAAAAGCCGAGAAAAAAAGTTTTTTTAAAATTTTAAGAAATAGGCTTACAAATTGAAAGTTAAAATACTATTTATATTTTAGTGGGATTATTTATTTATGGAGCAGTGGCTCCATTTTTTTTTATAAAAAAATAGTTTGAGATTAAAAAAATGTGTGATAAAATTAAGAAAATAACTGCTGACAAAGTATCGTATTATATACGGTTTTAATACGGTTTTTGTGTGGCAAAGTGGGACATTTGGAAATTTTTTTGTACCCAAGAAAATGCTAGGCTTTGCCTAGCCCCACAAA
>MNRQ01000051.1 GCA_001916035.1 Clostridium sp. 27_14
AAGAAGAATCGTTATTTGCAATATAGGTGCTCAAAGTATTTATTTTAAATAATTTGTGACAAATGATTGACTAACCTACATATCAAGATGAATTTATTGAAGCAATTGACTTTATAAAAACAAATAATTGTGTTATAATATAGAAAGTTGTATAAATTGAAAGATAGAATGGAAGTGAATAATATATATGGATATGTATCAAAAAAGAAAAATAAGAGCTGAAAAGAAAATGAAATCTGAAGATGAAAAATGGTTTCCAAAAATCTCGATATCATGGTATCCAGGACACATGGCAAAAACAAAAAGACAAATAAAAGAAGACCTAAAACTAATAGACTTAGTAGTAGAACTATTAGACGCACGAATACCAATATCAAGTAGAAATCCAGACATAGAAGAAATAACAAAAGGAAAAAAGAAAATAATAGTACTAAACAAAAGTGACTTAGCAGAAGAAAAAGAAAACCAAAGATGGCTAACATACTATTCAAGTAAAGGAATACCAGCAGTACTAACAGACTCACAAAACGGAAAAGGAATAGGACAAGTAATAAGCAAAATAGAAGAAGTAATGAAAGACAAGAAAGAAGAGATGGACTCAAAAGGCAGAACAGGAAGAAAAATAAGAGTAATGATATTAGGAATACCAAATGTAGGAAAATCATCATTTATAAACAGAATAAGCAAAAAAACATTAGCAGGAGTAGGAAACAAACCAGGAGTAACAAAACAAAAACAATGGATAAGAATAAACGAAAAAGTAGAATTATTAGACACACCAGGAGTATTATGGCCAAAATTCGAAAGCAATAAAGTAGCATTACACTTAGCATTTACAGGAACAATCAAAGAAGACGTACTAGACAGAATAGAAGTAGCATATGAACTAACAAAATACCTAATAGAAGAATATCCAGAAAAACTATGTCAAAGATATCAACTAAAAGAAGAATATATAAAAGAAATAATGAAACAAGAACATCAACCAGAAAACCAAAACATATATGAAATAATGCAAGAAATAGGAAGAAAAAGAGGATGTATAATATCAGGAGGAAATATAGACGACGAAAAAATGTCAAAAATGCTATTAGACGAATTTAAAAATGGAATACTAGGGCAAATCACAATAGAAAAAGTAACGAAAAATAAATAAAACACAAAAACAAATAAAAATATACATATAAAGCATATAAAGACAAATATAATAAAAATAAAATCAATACAACCAAAAAAGAAAAGAGGAAAAATATGGAATCATTTATAGAAACAAGTCGTAGCATACAAGAAGTAAAATTATTACCACCACTTACATGGGCATATATAGGAGACTGCGTATACGAACTATACATAAGAACAAAATTAATAAATGAAACATATATGAAACCACACGCATTACACATAGAATCAATAAAATATGTAAAAGCAAGCGCACAATCAGAAATACTAAAAAGAATCTATAACAATTTAACAGAAGAAGAAAAAGACATAGTAAGAAGAGGAAGAAATGCAGAAAACCATCATTTGCCCAAAAATGCAAATGTACAAGAATACATGTATGCAACAGCGTATGAAGCACTACTAGGCTATTTATATTTAACAAAGCAAACACAAAGATTACAAGAAATTTTAAAGATTAGTGTTGACTAATCAACTAAAACATGATATAAATACATAGTACACAATGTGTATATGTAAAAGGCCCCTTGGTCAAGCGGCTAAGACGCCACCCTCTCAAGGTGGAATCATGGGTTCGATTCCCGTAGGGGTCACCAAATAACATAAATTAAAAGGGAGTAGCTTTAAATTACTAATCAACAGTCGCGATACAAAGTATCTGGTTAGTAAACTTCAAAAAAGTAAGCAAGACTTTTAAAGGAGATTTCAAAAAACAAAATTTCCTTTAAAAGTCTTTTTTGAATACAAAACAAAAAAATAAACAAACTAAAAAGGAGGAAACAAAAAACAAAAAAACACAAACATAAGAAAAAATACTAAAATAACCAAAAAAGCACAAAACAACAAAAAAGAAAAAGCAGACAAAAAGAAAGGAAAGTGATTTAGAATGGAAGAAAAAAATTGGTATCAACAAAAAGTAAAAGAAGTAGAAAACAAGCTAGAAACCAACAAAGAAAAAGGACTAACAGAAGAACAAGTCAAAGAAAGACAAGAAAAATATGGATATAACGAACTAAAAGCAACAAAAAAGAAAAGTATAATACAAAGATTTTTAGACCAGTTTAAAGACTTTTCAATAATAGTATTAATAATAGCAGCAATAGTATCAGGAATAGTAGGAGTATCACAAGGAGAAGGATTCACAGACACAATAATAATATTAATAGTAGTAATAGTAAATGCAATAATAGGAGTAGCACAAGAATCAAAAGCAGAAAAATCATTAGAAGCACTACAAAAATTAAGTGACCATGCAGCAAAAGTCATAAGAGAAGGAAACATCAAAGTAATACCAGCAAAAGAATTAGTACCAGGAGACATAGTAGTATTAGACACAGGAGACTATATACCAGCAGATCTAAGAATAATAGAAGCAGTAAACTTAAAAGCACAAGAAAGTTCACTAACAGGAGAATCAGTACCAGTAGAAAAAAACACAGAAGCAATAGAAAACAAAGAAACAGGAATAGGAGACTGCACAAACATGCTATTCTCATCAAGTCTAATAACATACGGAAGAGGAAAAGGAATAGTAGTAGAAACAGGAATGACAACAGAAGTAGGTAAAATAGCAGGAATGATGAATCAAACAGAAAAGCAAGAAACACCACTACAACAAAAATTAAACCAACTAGGAAAAACATTAGGAATAGTAGCATTAATAATATGTGCAGTGATTTTCGTAGTAGGACTAATGCAAGGAAAAGAAGCAATACAAATGTTTATGACAGCAGTATCATTAGCAGTAGCAGCAATACCAGAAGGGTTAGTAGCAGTATCAACAATAGTATTAGCAATAGGAGTACAAAAAATGGTAAAAAAACATGCCATTGTAAAAAAATTACCAGCAGTAGAAACATTAGGAAGCAGCACAGTTATATGCTCAGACAAAACAGGAACACTAACACAAAACAAAATGACAGTACAAAAAGTATTTTTTAATGGAAAACTATATAATATAGACGACTTAGAAAAAGGAATAGAAATAATAGAAAATACAAACAGATTAGAATTAAAAGACAAAGAACTAACAGAACTAATATATGCAAATATGCTATGCAATGACACAAAAGTTAGCACAGACGGAAAACTAACAGGAGATCCAACAGAAACAGCATTAGTAGACATGGCATTCAAACTAAGTTTTGATCCAAGTATATATGAAAGAATACCACGTGTACAAGAAATTCCATTCGACTCAGAAAGAAAGCTAATGACAACAGTAAACAAAGTAAATGACAAATTTATTGTATACACAAAAGGAGGAATAGACGAATTACTAGAAAAATGTAGTTCATACCAAATTTCAGGAGAAATAAAACAAGACACACAAAGCTTTAAAAAATACCATTCAATAATAGAAAACGTAAACGAAAAAATGGCAAAAGAAGCATTACGCGTATTAGGATGTGCATATAAAATAATAGATCACGAACCAACAAAAGAAGAAATGAAAGATATAGAAAACAATTTAATCTTTCTCGGAATGGTAGGAATGATAGACCCACCAAGAGAAGAAGCAAAAATAGCAGTAGAAAAATGTAAAACAGCAGGAATAAAAACAGTAATGATTACAGGAGACCACAAAGTTACAGCAACAGCAATAGCAAAAAGTTTAGGAATTTTAGAAAACGAAAATGAAGCAATAACAGGTGTAGAACTAGAAAAAATGTCAGACGAAGAACTAGAAAAAAATGTACGAAAATATTCAGTATATGCAAGAGTATCACCAGAACACAAAGTAAGAATTGTAAAAGCATGGCAAAAAAATGGTGAAATAGTAGCAATGACAGGAGACGGAGTAAACGATAGTCCAGCATTAAAAACAGCAGACATAGGATGTGCCATGGGAATAGTAGGAACAGATGTTGCAAAAGAAGCGGCAGATGTAATACTAACAGACGACAACTTTGCAACAATAGTCTCAGCAGTAGAAGAAGGAAGAAGAATATATGACAACATACTAAAAGTAATACAATTTCTATTATCAAGTAATGTAGGAGAAATAGTAGTATTATTTTTAGCAACAATGCTAACACCACTATTAGCCAAATGGTTTGGAATATCAGACATAAATCACTTAGAAATATTACTACCAATCCATATCTTATGGATAAATCTAGTAACAGACTCTTTACCAGCGCTAGCACTAGCATTTGATCCAGCAAATGCAGACATAATGAAAAGAAAACCAAGAGACACAAAAAAAGGAGTATTCACAAAGGGAATGACATGGCGTGTAATATACCAAGGAATAATGATAGGAGGGCTAACTTTAGCAGCATTTATGATAGGATTAGGAACTACAACAGAACCAATAGGAGACTTAACATTAGAACAATCTAAAATAGAAGTAGGGCAAACAATGGCATTTATTACATTAGCATTATCAGAACTAACACACGTATTTAATGTAAGAAACAATAAAAAATCAATATTCAAAACAAAAATATTTAACAATAAAAAATTAATAGGAGCAGTCCTAATATCAGCAGCGCTAGTATTTATAATATTACTAATACCAGAATTAAGAAACATATTTAGTATACCAGTATTACCAAAACAAAATATAATAGAACTAATATGCTTGATATTATCACCAATAGTTGTTGCAGAAATATTTAAACTGTTAAAGATAAATGGAAAAGACTAAATATAAACAATTCACAATATATGCACTCCATCTCCAAAACAAAGAAGTTTAATAAACCACATAACATTTCAAAAACTTGTAAATTTAATCACATATATACATTTATATCACAATAATATATAAAAACCAAAGAAAATTGATATAAAAGTATATTTGACTTTGGAATTTCATATATAAGCAATAAAAACAGTATTTTACTCATGAAAATACTGTTTTTTATATTATAGGAAAGTTCTTCGAACTTCCTATAATATAAAAATAACAATGCACAGAAAATTTATTTCATAAATTTTCGCGCACGAACAAATACGCGGACTTTAAAATGTTCTAAATAGTGCAAATGTTATTAATGTCCGCTTCTGTAATACATATAATAAGTAATTATAAAAAATCTATTATAGAAAATCTATTATAAAAAATTTTTCATATAAAAAAATTAAAATATAATAAACAAGTATTAGATTTTAATAAAAAAAGAAAATTAAGCATCTTTTCTTAAATCGCCATTATCACCATCATCATCATCTTTTTTATGTTCATTTTTATCATTTTCTTTTTTATTATCAAGTTTATCATTACCATTACTATTATTTTTATTATCTTTATTATCCTTACCTTGATTTTTATTTTTATTTTGATCAGTACCATCAGTTTTTTTACTGTCATCACTTCCATTAAAATAAGCATCTAAATCAAGTTGATCCAATGAATTTTGAATACAGCTAACAATAACATTATTAAAACTCATCTTTTCCTTCTTAGCAATCAACTTTAAGATATCATTAATATTCTCAGGTAATCTTATAGAAATTTTTACATTACTTTTTTTGTATTTTGAAATATCAAACATAATAAATCCTCCAACAATTTTTTATATATTATGACACAAAAACTTTTTAAAAAATACCCAACAAAAGTATTGCACTTTTTTGCCAATAATGATAGTATATTGATAATAAAATAAAAAAGTGTGAAGTTTTACGGAAAATACTACTTTAGACAAGTATACAAATAAAAAAAATGTACAAAATAATAACAAAAATATTGGAAAAATTTTTATAAAAAAAGAGGGGGAAACAAAATAATGACTACACAAGCACAAATAAAAGAAAAAAATAAATTGGAAAAATACAAAAAAAGTAGAAAAACATATAAAAGTGAAACAGGAATCACAATAGTAACCCTAGTAATAACAATAATAGTATTACTAATACTATCAGGAATAACCATAACAGCACTAAGTGGAGACAATGGAATA
>MNRQ01000052.1 GCA_001916035.1 Clostridium sp. 27_14
TGATAGTGTAAAGTTTCGTATGAAAAAATAGCATAGGGCTAATTTGGCATAATAATAGAAAAATAACTTTGAAATATCAATTAAAATTCGAAAATTGAATATGACAAAAAGACCTTCGGTATCGGAGGCAAAAATTAAATCAATATTTAATTTTATAGTTTATCAAGAAGTTTTAGATTCTTGCATATTTAATATGGTTTGTTGACCGAGATTGATAAGAATTTGCCATTTTGCTGGCATGTTATCAGCGATATTTAAAGCATCCAATTCATTTAAAGGACGATGATAGTTATATGGGTGAGGTCTTAAAAAGTTATAATAAGCAACCCAAAGAGAGAATCCATAAAGAGCACCTTCATCACTTCCATAGCCACAAGTAACTCTATAGGAAGATTTGAAGGTACGATTTAGACGCTCTACTACTTGCTTAACCCAACGGAATTCTTCAGATACTGGATCTTCATTAGTAAGGCCAATAACTTGAGTTAGATTAAATTCTTTATTTTCTTCTAATTCAAATTGTTGCTTCGCTAACGGGTAAGCGCTATAACCATCGGCAACGAAGTTCAAAGCTTTTCCTGGAAATTTTTTGAACTTATCAAAAGCCATACGCATTGCTAATATACAAGGACCTGTAGCTCTTGTATCAGATACTTGATAACCTAGAATAGACTTTTTACAAGCATCCATTACAATCCAAACATAATGCTTAATTCCTTTAACTTTTATATAAGTTTCATCGGCAGAAAGTATTTTAGATGGTTTGTAATTAAATGTATCAACAAATGGTTTAATGACAGCGGCTGCTGTTAAAGCATAATTAGCAACAGTTCTATGTGATATTTTTATTCCATGAACTTCTTCTAAAACATGTGCAGTTTGTCTTGTAGACATTTTACAATTAACGTGATAAGTAAGGCATAATCCCATTATATGAGGATTAAACTTTTTAAAACTAAATCCTGTAGCATGTTTTGAAATTGGATATAAATCCATCTTAAAGAAGTTAATATTGAATTCACGGTATATATAGTGAAGCTTGTATTTATATTTATTGGCAGGATCAAGATCCTTAGGAAGTTTCTTAATGTTTCTTTGATAATATGAGCATTTAGAATTATTACATTTATGTATTTTAAACTGCTTACGCTGCTTTTGCTCAGTAAGGGTAGCACCACAGTAAGGACAAATAAATACTAATGGTTTAGTAGCATAATTAGCTTCTTTAAATGTAAGTTGACAAACTTTACACTTAAACTGACCTTTATTGCCATTGTTATCGTAAATATATTCATGAGGTGCACCACATTTAGGACATTTAGTTTTTTTAGGAATAGACTTACCGTTCCGTCTTTGGACGGGTTTTAAGGTCTTGTTATATTTATGTTTGTAATAAGCTAAAAGTAATTTATAATCTACCTTTTCAAATTTAAGTATTGTAGGTAGTCTATCTACTTTGAACTTTTGATATTCAGGGCTATTTGAATCATCAAATATCATTTGTTTTAGTGGTATGTGTTGTGAAATAAATAAAAGTAATTCACCGATAATGGTAATTAAATATTGATTATATATAAGTAAATAAGTTATAATTGAATCCATGATAACGACAACCTTTCATTGTTGATTTTGTTTGGTCAGAGATTCAATTTTAACATGAAATTAGGGGGTCGTTGTTTTTTTTATGCAAAAAACTTTCGAAACCTTGATATATAAAGATTTTAAAATAAAAATAGTGTAAAAAACTTTACACTAACGTTCGAATGATGGAGGATTTATAATGAAAGTTTTATTAGTTGGTTCTGGTGGTAGAGAGCATGCATTGGCTTGGAAGATGGCTAAAAGCAATAAGGTTTTTAAGATATTTGTAGCTCCTGGTAATGGTGGAACTGCCATAGAAAATAAATGTGAAAATATAAATATAACAGATATAGATGAATTAGTTGTTTTTGCTAAGAACAATGATATAGCATTAACTGTTGTTGGACCAGAAGACCCATTAACTAAAGGGATTACAGATAAATTTAAGGAAGCTGGCCTAAAATGTTTTGGGCCAGATAAAAATGGTGCACAGCTGGAAGGTAGCAAAAGCTTTTCTAAAGACTTTATGAAAAAGTATGGAGTTAAAACTGCCGAATATGGTACTTTTACTAACTGTAATGAAGCAAAAGCATATTTAGAAAGCTGTGAATACCCAATAGTTATCAAAGCTGATGGTTTAGCAGCTGGTAAAGGTGTTGTTATAGCAGAAACTAAGGAGATGGCTTTAAATACCATCGATGATTTTATGGTATCTGATATATTTAAAGGTGCTGGACAAAAGGTTGTTATAGAAGAGTTCTTGGAAGGTGTAGAAGCATCAATACTTTCAATTTGTGATGGTAAAACTATAATACCTTTTATTTCAGCTAAAGACCATAAGCAAATTTTTGATGGTAACAATGGTCCAAATACTGGAGGTATGGGAGTTGTGGCTCCAAACCCATACGTTACAGAAGAGGTAATGAAGGATTTTGAAGAAAATATCATGACAAAGACTTTAAATGGTATTAAGGAAGAAGGCTTTGATTTTAAAGGAATAATTTTCTTTGGTCTAATGATTACTAAAAAGGGAACTTACCTTTTAGAGTATAATGTAAGAATGGGAGATCCTGAAACTCAATCAGTTTTATCTTTAATGGAAAGTGATTTGGTGGAGATTATTGAAGCTGCACTAGAACAAAGGTTAAATGAAGTGGAAGTTAAATGGATGGATGGAGCTTGTGTTAATGTGGTTTTAGCATCAGGTGGCTATCCAGGAAGTTTTGAAAAAAGCTTTGAAATTACCATTGATGAATCTATAAAAGATAAAGTATTTTTAGCAGGAGCACAGCTACAAGATGAAATTTTAAGAACTAGCGGTGGTAGGGTATTATCTGTTGTTGGTTTAGGAACTACAGTAGAAGAAGCAAGAAAAGATGCATATGAAAAAGTGGAGTTAGTTAACTTCCAAGGGAAATACTATAGAAAAGATATTGGCATAGCAAAATAAAAGTATTTTTTACCCTATAATAGTAATTTTATAAATATGGTCAATAATGAGAAAAAGCGGATTAGTAATAATCCGCTTTTTAATATGGGGATTTAATGAATGAAAATTTATCTTTATGAATAGTATATATTGCAAATAAAAAAGCAATTAGGAGCGTTATGAAGAAGAAAATTGTTAGTGTGATAGTGGCAATTGTTTCGGTAGCTTGTTTTATTGGATGTAGTAGGCCAGCTGATAAAGAAGAGGTAGACATAGAATCAATAAAAGAGCAAGTACGGGCAGAGCTTGAAGAGGAAAATGAGAAAGCTAAGGAAGAAGAAGATGAAAAACGTCAAGAGGAAGAACGGATAAAAGAACAAGTTAAGGAAGAGGTGAAACGACAAAACGCTAAAAATGATAATAAGGATGTAAATATTAATATAACTGAGGATTCTAAACCAGATCCAGTGGTGATTGTACAAGAAAAACCACAACCTGTATATTATAGTAGTGATTTTATTTTTCCACAAAGTAGCACCGAATATTTATCTCAAAGTCAAGTAAGTAGGCTTTCTGATTATCAACTTGGCATAGCAAGAAATGAAATTTATGCAAGACACGGATATATATTTAAGTTAGATGGATTTAAAAGTTATTTTGAATCACAAAGCTGGTATGTACCAAGATATTCAGATGTCAGCAACATAAGTTTAAATGAAATTGAAACTTATAATGTTGCCCTTATTAAGGCTGAGGAAGATAGCAGAGGAGTACAGTGGTAAAAAATTTTATATTATCAATATAAAAGGCTTTGTTTTAATAAACTGTTGAAATTTGATTAACCTCTATAAATATGGTTATAATATATAATATAACTACTATTTAGGAGGTTTTTTATGCCAAGAGTTAATAATGTTATTCAGCAAGTTTCACAATTAAATACATATGAGCAAGAGAAGGTATTTGATTTTTTAAAGACTGTATTGATGTCAAATGGAATAACTAACTCTATAGATGAAGAAATCGCTGAAAATAGATTTAACAAGGGGAAGTGCTGTCCTTTTTGCAATCATGATAAAATATCTAAGTATGGAAAATATCATTGTAAGAATGGCGTTAAACAAAGGTATAAATGCCAAAATCCAGAGTGCAAAAAAACTTTCAATGATTTTTCTAAATCCCCAGTTTCAAGTAGTAAAAAAGGATTAGATAAATGGCTACTATATGCTCAATGTATGATAAATGGTAACACTATTAGGCAATGTGCCGAAATTGTTGAGATTAATATTGCAACAGCTTTCTTTTGGAGACATAAAATTATAGACGCTATTAGAAAATTTATTGGCTACGGCTCTCTTGAGGGTGTTATTGAACTCGATGAGACATACTTTGCCCTTAGCTATAAAGGGAATCATAGCAAAAGTTCTAATTTTACTATGCCAAGGGAATCAAGAAAGCGTGGTAAAGAAATAAATACAAGAGGTATATCAAAGGAATTTGCCTGTGTATTATGTGGTGTAGATAGATTAGGAAATATATATACTGCTTTAATATGTGATGGCAGACCTAACTATACTGATATAAATAGGGCTTTATCAGAGGTTGTTGAAGAAAATTCTATTTTATGTACTGATAAACATAGGAGTTATATCCCATTTGCGGCTCAACATAATTTTGAATTACATCAAATTAGGGGCGGGAGAAAAACTGTGGATATTTATAATATTCAAAGAGTCAATGCTTTTCATAGTAGCTTAAAAAGATGGATAAGGAAGTTTAATGGTGTTTCAACCAAGTTCCTAACTAACTACTTTTTTTGATATAAATGGACTCAATTATTT
>MNRQ01000053.1 GCA_001916035.1 Clostridium sp. 27_14
ATAAAATACAATATAACCGAACTGGTAAGCATTTGTTTGAGCTAAAAGAAGCTTAATAGTTAAATTTTTCAAGTTTTTTCTGTTAGCTTTATTAAAGTGTGTCTATTTTTAAATAATGTCTATCTATATCATAAAATATGCCTTAAATTTTATAAAAGTATAGAAAAGGAGCTATCGCTAACGGATTTTTTTATCCGCTATTGCGACAGCCCCGCTTTTATTCATTAAAGAGATATTTAGCGGAATTTGTAGATAGTGTATACTAATATAAGTACAATAGTGATTATTATGAAAAATGGAGATGAATAATGAATATTACTTATTTAATAGGAAATGGATTTGACATTTCAATTGGATTACATACAAAATATGAACAGTTTTATAGGCACTTAACAAAAAAAAATAAGTTCAATAAAGATGATTTTGATATTACTAGAAATATAATGAATAGCATAGAAAATGGTGATGATTTATGGTCTGATTTTGAACTAGGGTTGGGTAATTATGTAGAAAGGATAAAAAATTCAGAAAGGTTAGAGCAATTTATTGAGGAAAAATTTCAAATAGAAAATGAGCTAAAAAACTACTTAAAGCTACAGGAAGAACGTATTGAATGGAATTTAGATAGAGCAAAGGAAGCTGGAATTGAATTTTATAAAGCAGTAAAAGAATTGAACTATCTTGAAGATGTTTTTGAAGATTATACTTCATGCAGTTATATAAATTCAAAGTTTGATTCAATTAATGTTATTAATTTTAATTATACTAATGTAATTGAAAGAATTGTAGAAAATATTAATTTAGATGAAGTATTATATTTACATGGAAAAGTAGATAGAAATATAATTTTAGGTGTTGATGATAAAGAACAAATAAAAAACATGATATATAACGATAATGAAGAAATGGTATTATCTATGTGTAAAAGAGATATGATGAATCATGATTCTAAAAAAAGATTAAAAAATGCAAGACTATTATTAAGTGAAAAAACTGATTATGTTTTTATATATGGGTTATCAGTTGGTGAGACAGATAGGTTTTGGTGGGATGTAATAGAAGATTCGCTTAAGACAGGTAACATAAAAAAAGTTGTGATTTTTTGGTATGATGCTAATATAGATTTACAATTAAGAACTAAAGTTAGACGAAAAAAAGAAAGTGTAAAAAGAAAATTTTTAAAAAAATATTATAATGATGAAAATATTAGAAACAATGTTGAAGTAATAATAAATTCAGATATTTTTAACTCAGTTCAAGAAGTTATAAAAGAATTAATAGATATGAAAGAACAGAGAGAACAGAGAGAACAGATTCTTCGTAGTATAAGATAGTATAAAATCTTAGAATTTATGATAATAAATAAATTAAGACAAGTATAAATTTAAAATGAGTTTTAAGGTAAATAAAGCCAATGGTTGTTATAGATCATTGGCTTTTAGTATTTAAAAAAGTTAAATTTAGAATTAATTCTATTTAATACTTGAAATACATCAAAAATGATGTATAATTTAATTAAAGTTGAATAAAATATATAAGGAGTGGTCCAATGAACATTTACAGATATCAAACAGATGGTGGAAAGGACCTAATTCTAGAATACATTAATAAATTGCCTAAAAAACAAAAAGCTACAGCAGTAGCAATTCAAGCTAAACTTCAAGTTGATGGATTAAAAGCAATAGATATACTTGATACAAGACAATTAAAGAAAAAGCTTTGGGAGATAAAGTTTGGTGATAATAGGTTAATGTATGTCATAGCTGATGCTGATAACCTTTATATATTACATGCTTGTAAAAAACAAAAGGGTAAAGCAGAGCAGTTTGAGCTTAATAAGGCAATTGAAAGAGCAAAAGAACTTGGTAGAGAATTAGGGAAAAGTTTTGTATAAGGCAACTTATACAAAACCACCTTGTATAATATAGAAATGTAAATGTATGGACATAAATATATATTTAGAATAGAAATTATGAAGGCTTTTTATTTAGGAGGTGTAAAAATGGCATTTAAAAAAGTTGATTGTGTTAAAGAAAAGGATGAAATGATAAGTGAAGATATACAACTAGCTAAATATATTGAAGAATTTAATGATGAATATGAGGTGATGAAATCAGTAGTAAGAATTAGAAAAGAGCTAGGATTAACACAAAAAGATATATCAAAGAGAAGTGGATTAACTCAACAAATGGTTTCGCGGATGGAGAAAGTTAATAATTCACCAACATTAAATAATTTTTTAAAATATCTAAATGCATTAGGATTAGAGGTTAATTTAGAGAAAAGACATTAGGGATTGTTGACATGTAAATTAAAAATAAATAGACAAAAGAATAAAGCAACTGGAATGGAGAGTTCCAGTTGCTTTTTATTATTCAGTAAAATGTCATTTAGCGAAATTGTAGTTTCAACAATTAATTGTTGAAATAAAGAGAGGAATAGGTTACAATAAATTCATAAATTAATTAATAAAAAGAGAGGTATAGAGCTATGGCAAGAGTAACCAAGGCAGAATTAGAACAACAAGTAAAAGAGTTAGATGAAAAATGCAATGAATATATTAAACAACTTATAAATAAAGATAATGAAATTGCTAGGTTGAAAGAATTAGCTGATGATAGTTATGAAAAGAGTTCTACATATATTCAGCAGTGCAAAAAAATAGAGCTATTAGAAGAGCAAATTGAAGCATATAAGCTAAGTGTAGAGCATGAAAAGAAAATGAAAAAAACATTAGTTGATAATTATGAAGAAGAGATTAAGAGGTTAAATGAAGAAGTTCAGAAATTAAAAAATGAAAACAAAGTAAGAATTCATAATGAGCGTGGAGCTGGTAGGAAAGAAAGGTTTACAGAACAAGAGAAAGAAAGTATAAGGATGTATAGGCTTCAAGGAAAGACAATAAAGGAAATAGCTGAAATGTTTAATTGTAGCATTGGTTTAATTCATAAATTAATTAATAAATAAAAGTGAGGTGTTTTTTATTATTAACTAAAATTGTTTTTAAAAATTAATTTATAAAAAAGAACAGATTACTCAATATTTTATTTATGACACCACTTATGCCACCAATGTAAGATGAGGTGTAAATTTAACTTTGTTCAAAAATTAATTTTTAAAATGTTATAAATCACATTCTATTGTAAATTAATATAATTTCATAAAAAATAAAAGCATTGATTATCAGTGCTTTTATTTTTTAGTAAAATGTGATTTAGAGAATTTTTTAAATTCCTAAAGTAATTAATGAATAATATTTAAGTTGGTATTCACTAGATTTTTAAGAGTCAAGATTATTCACCGTTAAGAACTCGCTTTAAAGCTGCATCTATAGTATCAGTATCTTCTGGATATTTTATATATAATGCGCTTGATTCTGCAATAGCAGCAGAATCAGCAGTTTGCACTGATTGTTTAACTTTAGGATCATCAATAGAATCAATATAATCCTGTTGATGCTGTTTAGTTTCTTTTATTATCCTATAGTATTCGTCTTCAGTTAAGCCTTGTTTTTCGCTGTTGTTAGTGTTTTGTTGTGTATTTTCTTTTATTGAACTTTGAAAACTATCTAAGTTAAATTTATTACTAAAATCATTTCCATTTATAGTTAGGATAATATCTAATTCACCAGTAGTTGTGTCGGCTATAGGAACTTCGGCTACGTAATGAATGTTTCGTGTTTCTAGTGGGTTTATTGAAGCTGATTTTTCTAAATTAGTTCCATCAATACTTTCAACAAGAGAAAAACAAGAATACTCATTGTTTTTGATTTTAATTTTTGTAGCTATTATATCATTAGACATTTTAGTTTCATTACTTAAATTATATACATTAAGAATTATGTCTATATAAATAGCGGTATCATTTTGTACATTATAGTAGGAAGAATTTTCAGTAATAATTGAAGGTTTAATTCTTGGAGTAATATTAATTCCATATAAATAATATTCACAAATTCCAGGGATTTTATTACTTCCTCCTGCAACAGCAAATAATTTAGAAGGAGTATTATCTTGATTTATATTATTATCTTCTTTTATATCAGAGTCATTGCCTTGATTTATATTATTGTCTTCTTTTTTTATAGAATTTTGAGTTTCATTATTAGACTGAGAAACAAAATCTTTTTGACCACATGAGATAAGGGACAAAGATAATAATAATAATAATAATAATTTTAAAGATAGTTTTGTATTCATTCTATATATTACGTCTCCTTTATTAATATATTAGGTTGGTTAAAAAATACTTTTAGATTTGTGTTAATATTATATTAACATAAATTTATTATAAATATAGGTTGTTGAATAAACAAAATTTGTAAAAATAAATAAAGTCACTCTTTTGTGATATAATAATTTCGCTAAAAACCCAAATACATCACAAAAGGAATG
>MNRQ01000054.1 GCA_001916035.1 Clostridium sp. 27_14
ACCGCTCCAATAGTAAACTAATGGTTAAGTCCGTTCGACTTGCATGTCTTATGTGCGCCGCCAGCGTTTATCCTGAGCCAGGATCAAACTCTCTTGTTATTGGTATTTATATTTTACTCTTTCGAGTTTTATAAATCTAACTTAAGTGTTTTATCAAGCTCTTAAAACTTCTTGTTTTTTATTAAAAACTTTTTAAAAAATTTACTTGTTCGGTACTTATTATATTTCTATAACTTATACCGCTTCGGTTTATTCTCTAAAGGATTTTATTGTTTATCTAAAGGATTTTATTGTTTACTTTTCAATGTACTTTTTTGTTCTCTGTGGAACGTTTTTTATTCTACTATACCTTTTTCATTTTGTCAATACTTTTTTCGACTTTTTTTAAAATATTTTTTTGCTTTATTTTTTTTGCAAAATAAAAAATTAGTAATGTGCATTTTTCTTCATTTGGTTGTAATAAATTTACTAATTTTATCACTAATATTTTAAAATCATTTGTCTGCTGTTCGGTACTTTTTTATCTTAACATCTTTTAAAGTTTTTGTCAATATGTTTTTTAATTTTTTTATATTTTTCCAAAACTTGTTTGATGTCGTTTTTTGTCGTTCCCTGGTGCTTGTTTATATTAACATCTTAATTAAATTTTGTCAATACATTTTTAAAAACTTTTTTATATTTTTTAAAACTTTTTTGATGTCATTTTTTGTCGTTCCTTGATGCTTGTTTATATTAACATCATAAATCAAATCTGTCAATAGTTTTTTTAATATTTTTTAAATTTCTACCAAAATTAAATCATCACCAATACATTTTATTTTTTCCCACGGTATTACAATATCATTATTCCCTGCAAATATATTCAAAAATTTTGCATTACCTGGTACTATTATAGAAGTAATTTTCCCAGTTTGCAAATCTGCACAAACATCTTGAACAAATCCGAAGTCTTTTTCCATCATTTATATTAACAACTTCTTTATGTTTAAAATCTAACCCCTTATCCCCCATATAAAATCATACTCCTTTTCCATTTAACATGTTTACAATTACATTATATTCAAACTTATTATTTTATGAACCATAATTTGAATTACGCTAAAAGAAGACTTTAATACATTTTTATACTCTCAACATATTAAAATCTTCATATCTACTACTTAAAAATTCATTTAATAATTTTTTCTATATTTAATTTATGATAAAAATAGAACCATTTTATTTATACAATCTCTTTATTCTACTTATAGCATTTTTTTCAATTCGAGAAACCTGTGCCTGTGATATACCCAATTCATTAGCCACTTCCATTTGAGTTCTACCATCGAAAAATCTCCTATTTATAATATCTCTTTCTTTAGAATTCAACTTTTTCATTGCTTGCCTAATTGTCATATTTTCTGCCCATAGCTCATCTGTATTTTTCTTATCTTTTACCTGATCCATTATATATATACTCTCTGCCCCATCATTATAAACCGGTTCTTGCAATGACACAGGATCTTGTATAGCATCTAAGCTAAATGCTATTTCCTCTTTTTCAACTTGTAATTCTTTTGCTATTTCTTCAATTGATGGTTCCTTATTATTCTCTTTTTGATATTTTTCTTTATACTGAAGTACCTTATATGCTAAATCTCTTATTGATCTACTAACACGTATACTATTATTATCTCTTAAATACCTTTTTATCTCTCCAGTAATCATAGGTACAGCATAAGTGGAAAATTGCACATTTTGACTAGCATCAAAATTATCTATAGACTTTATTAAGCCTACACACCCAACTTGAAATAAGTCATCTGCGTTTTCCCCCCTACCATAAAATCTTTTCATTACACTCAATACTAGTCTTAAATTTCCATATATAAATCTTTGTCTTGCTTCTTCATCTCCTTGTTTTATCTTTATTAACAGTTCTTCTTTTTCCTTTTTTGACAGTACTGGTAAGTTAGATGTATTTACACCACTAATTTCTACTTTATTTATCAAAAGAAAAACCTCCTTTGGATTTACTTATTTGTTAGTATTTCCAAATTTGGTTTTTTTATGCTTACATTATTTTATATTATTGTAATTTTTCGCCACATTCATTGCAAAATTTTGCTGCTGCTTCATTAATTGTACCACATTTTGGGCATTTTATTTTTATTTCATGCTTTTTACCACAATTTATGCAAAACTTACCTTTATTTTTTATTCCACACTCACAAATCCATTCATCTTGCTCTACAACTTTATTTAAGTCATCATCTTTAACTTCTTTAGATGTTTCTCTAGAATTTATAGTTGATTTTTGAGTATTTTGCCATGGACCAGTTGTTGCTCCTCCAATAACTCCATTACTTGCCATATTCATCATTCCAATCCCCATAAACCCATTCATTGCACCATTACTATTTTTAGCCGCTTCTTGTACAGCATTTGCATAAGCACCTGTAAGTGTACCTTGTTGCATATAAGCATTACTACTCAATTCATATTGATCAATTTTTTTATTAGATTCATCATCTAAAGTAACTGACTCAACTATAAATCCTACTAACGCAATACCTCTTTTACGAATAGGTTCATCAAAAACATACTTATCCATCAATTCTTTTATCTCATCAGTTTGGCTTGGTATTTCTAATACAGGTACCTTATGTTCTGAATTTCCTAATTCATTTAGAACATTTTGAAAAGTACCTATTACTTCTGATCTCATTTGCTCAACTAATTTATCTTTTTTATAAATATCTGCTACCCCTGCTACTTCATTCATAAATAATGCTGGATTATCTATTTTAAATGTATATTTTCCAAAGCATTTTAAACCAACTCTTAAAGGTATTGTAGTACCTGTCATTTGATTTGGTATTAAATGTGACCAATCCTGAAATGGAACTGGTGCAGGTGTTCCAAATTTATTATCCATTATTTCTTTTATATTAAAGAAAAATACTGCTTGTTGTTTTGCTGTAGCACCACTATATGTGAATCTCTGCCACATTTCCTTAAATACAGCTCCAAACTGTCCAGCAAAAAATGATGGTGATGAAGAACTATCAAAATTATATACTCCCTCTTCTGCAGTTGCATCTATTACTCTACCATTATCGTAAATTATCGCACATTGACCTGGTGCAACAATTATAGTACTTTTATTTGTTATAACTCCAGTTGGTGTTGTTTTCTTAACCATTAAAACATCATTTGTCATTTCTTCACATCTTATAGCTTCTTTCCATTGGTCTTTAAGTGTTGAACTTACTGCACTTACAGCCGCTTTTATTAATCCCATAAATCTTTCCTCCTATTATACTATTTCTCTTTCTAAATTAGAAAGTACCCAACTATATTCTCCTGTCGTTATTACACTTCCACAATATTCACATTTTCCAGCTGAAGTTATTTGTGTTGGTGCACCACAATTTGGGCAATTTGTTGTAACTATCTTTTCTGAACCTTCTTTTGTTTGCAATCCTTTCTTCCTTATAAAAGTCAATATATAAGTATTTACTCTTTCAGTTGTTTTATCTCCTCTTAATACTTGTTTTGTTGTAGCATCTATAATATAATCTGCCATTCTTGAATTCAATCTTACAGTTAAAATATCTTTATCCCCATTTTGTTCAAAACTGTATAAATTTGCAAAATTAACACATATTCTATCCATTACATTAATTTGATTATTATCAATATATCCTTGTAATTGATTTTTATGTTGTTCAAATAATTCATTTGTTTCAAATACTCTTATTACTGACCAATCTCTATCTGTCCATGCTTGTTGTAATTTTACAAATAAACTTTTTGCATTTGCAATAAATTCCTCTTTATTAAACATTGGATCTACTTGTTTTATTTGATTTTCAACTTGTTTTTCTCTTTCTAAATCTGGTCCAATATTTCTTACTGTTTTATGTAATGGCCCTTTTCTACTATTAGTATCCTTTTTATTTAAAACATAAATAATTATAGCTAGTATTATAAAAAGTACCCATAATGTTATACCTATATCAGAATCATCACCACTGCTTGAACTATATGAACTTCCACTGTCCCAAGAACTACTACTATCCCATGAACTACTTCCACTATCATAAGATTCAAAGCTTCCAACATCGGCCTCTACAGGAGCACTGTTTATTATTATACTAAACATCACCACTATTGTAAGTATTATTTTCCTTATTTTACTTTTCATTTTTCACCTCCCTAAATACTTTATATTATAAGAAATTCAAAAATTTTCCTAATATTAAAATTTTCTATAATATAAAAAATAGTTTCATTATAAATTGATTATAACAAAACTATTTTTATTTTTCTACACTTTTTTACATTTTTCTTATTTTTACATTGTAGGTTAGTCAATCATTTGTCACAAATTATTTAAAATAAATACTTTGAGCACCTATATTGCAAATAACGATTCTTCTTGACTTTTATATTTTTTTA
>MNRQ01000055.1 GCA_001916035.1 Clostridium sp. 27_14
GGATTTGAATCTATGCCCAATTAACAACCGTCAGGGAATTGTAATTGATGGTGAAGGTTCAAAGGTTATTTGCAAAGACTAATTTGAAAATTACAATTTGTTAAATGACTGAAAATATAATTATCCACCATTAGTTGATATAAAAAATACCCCACTCAACTAATGGTATGTGTACTTTCTTTGAATAATAATTTACACTTTAATTAAAGGAGGGAAAGAATATGGATCAGATTAAAATTGGAAAATTTATAGCTGAATGTAGAAAAAAGAATAATTTAACTCAAATGCAGTTAGCAGAGAAATTAAATATTACTGATAGGGCTATATCTAAATGGGAAAATGGAAAGTCAATGCCTGATTCATCAATTATGCTTGAGTTATGTAATGAACTTAAAATAAGTGTAAACGAATTATTAAGTGGGGAGATGATTGAAATGAAGGATTATAATCAAATAGCAGAAAAAAATTTATTAGAAATGGCAAAAAAAGAAGAAGTACAAAATAAAAAAATGATGTTTTACGAAATAGTCATTGGATATATGTCAAGTGTAACATTTTTAATTTTATTGTTTACGGCATCATTTGCAGTTGAAAACATAGTTGCAAGAATTATATTATTTATACTAGCATTTTTAGTATTGATAATTGGAGTTTCTTTTGCATTAAAAATAGAAACAGAAACAGGTTATTATGAATGCCAGAAATGTCATCATAAATATGTGCCTAAATATAGCAAAGTATATTTTGCAATGCACATTGGAACAAAAAGATATATGAAATGTCCAAAGTGTAACGAAAGAACTTGGCAAAAGAAAGTTTTAAGTAAATAACAAATTACAATTTTTAAAGCAGATAAATATTTGCTTTTATGATATAAATAATAAAAAAATATAATTTGAAAATGACTGATTATAAAACATAAATGTGGAAACAAAACAGTAGATTATTTTAACATAATAGACAAGCTAGATGAAAATGACATTTATGATGTAATATTTATAGTTACAAGATTTTTATCTTTAGACAGTATTGTTCCAATTATAGAAGATAATAAAAGCAAAAATATAGTATTTGTAGGTAATAATAAATATGAAAGAAATTGACATTTTATTTTAATTTCATTATAATATGTGTAGAGAACGACAAAAATTAATAAAAGTAAGTACAGTATTAATTTTAGAAAGGAGACAAATAGTTTGCAATGGCACAAATGGTAAGCACTAATATAAGGAGGAAAAATTAATATGAAAATTGCAATAATTTCTGATATACATGGTAATTTAGAAGCATTAAAAGCAACAATAAAAGACATAGAGAAAAAACAAGTAGACCAAATAATATGTTTGGGGGATACAATTGCAAAAGGAATACATCCACATGAATGTATAAAACTAATAAAAGAAAAATGCCATATAGTGATTCAAGGAAATACAGATGAATATTTTTCAAAGAAGCATGAAAATATATCTGAATTGCCAGAACAAGAACAAAAAAGAATAAAATGGAATCAATCATTAATTACCCAAGAAGACAGAGAGTACTTATCAAATTTACCATTCAGTCATGAATTTTATATTAGTGGAAGTTTAGTTAGACTTTTCCATGCTACAAACAAAGCAAATAACAAAGCGGTTTTAAATATTGATGACATAGAAACAAAATATGAAATGTTTTTACCAAGTGAACGCACTATATCAAACAATATTGCAGATGTAGTGATATTTGGTCATATTCATCATCCATATATGGATAAACTATATAACAAAACATTGATAAATGTTGGAAGTATAGGAAATTCATTTGATACAATAAGAAATGACAGTAAGGATAGCAATACTCTTGAAACAACAAGAGCATATTACCTAATTATTGAGGGAGAATATGAAAGTAGAGAATACAACTCAGAGATTTCATTTCAGTTTGTAAGAGTTCCATACGATATAGAAAAGGAGTTAAAAGACGAAGATAAAAATATAGAAAAAGAATCATATAGATGTGAAATAAAAAAAGGAAGATATAGAGATATGACCAAAATTAATGAAAACTACAAAAAATTAGGAATTGATGTAAGTAAAATATAACTGTTTGTCAAAAAAATAAGCTATCAAAGATAATTTCATTGGTAGTTTATTTTTTAACCAAATTTTAACCTTTCTTTACTTTTTATGAAATTACATATAAGTTAAAAATGTCCAAATCTTTGGGTAAAATAAACTTGAAAAATGGACATTTTTTATAATGAAAAAAATCAACAATACCAATGCTTTTGAACAAAATAGATGACATATTTTACTTACTAGGGTAGGTGTGTGATAGTGAAAACTATCACATATCTACCCTTAAACTATTTATGAGCAAATGAGTACACATTTAAAAATTTTAAAATAAGGGAGAATTTTTATAAGAAAACAGATGTATATATAGTATAGGGAGAGTGAGTTGATATGAGTGAAACTTTCAAAATCAATATATACTTCGATGAAAAAGGTGAAGAATTAGAAGGATTAATAAAACACTTAATAATTAATATCTTAAAAAAAGATAGTTTTGAACATTAAAATTTTATTCAAAATAAGATATAATAAAAATTAAATTCAAATTGTTTTTATCCAAGCATAGAAGGGAGGAAAAATGCTTGAACAAATAGAAAAAACAATATACAAGGTAGCAATTTATATAAGGCTATCAAAAGAAGATGTAGACAGAGGATATGATGAAAGTGAAAGTATAAAAAATCAAAGAACATTACTAACAGAATATGTGCAAAAATTAGGATGGAAGTACCAATTAATAGATACATATATAGATCAAGGCTTTACTGGAACAAATTTTAATAGACCAGATTTTCAAAGAATGATAAAAGATATAGAAAATAGAAAAATCAATATGGTTGTAACAAAAGATTTATCTCGTTTAGGTCGTGATTATATAGAAACAGGAGAATATATAGAAAAATGGTTTCCAGAAAATAATGTGAGATATGTTTCGGTAACAGATGGAATAGATACTTTTGAATCATCAAATGGTAACAATGACATTGCACCTTTTAAATCAATATTAAATGATATGTATTCAAAAGACTTATCAAAAAAAATTAGGACGGCTTTACATACTATGCAGAAACAGGGAAAATGGGTTGGTGGTAAGACACCACTTGGATACATAAAAGATTCAAATGATAAAAATAAATTAATAATTTATGAACCAGAGGCTCAAATTGTAAGGGATATTTTTAATATGGCATCTAATGGAAATCAAGTTGGAACTATAAGAGATTATTTGAATGATAATGATATTCCGACAGCCAATAAATCAAGATATAATAAAGATACATTCTGGGAAAATAAAACAGTAAAAAACATATTAAAAAATAAAGTTTATATAGGTACAACTGTGCAAAATAAAAGGAGTAGAATAAGCTACAAAAATAGGAAGATTAGATCTAATCCAGAAGAAAAATGGATTGCTGTAGAAAATACACATGAGGCAATAATAGATAAAAATGTATTTTACTCAGTACAAAAAATAGTAATAGTTCAAAACTATAATAGAAATGAAAAGAGAAATATGTTTTTATTAGATGGTTTACTTTTTTGTTATGAATGCAAACACAAAATAGGAGTAAGAGGAAAAAAGAATGGTAACTATTATATGGTATGTAACAATTATCGAAGAAATTCAAAATTAAAACTTTGCACATCACATGGTTTTAGCTATTCTAATTTAGAAGAAACAGTAATTAATTATATTAAAAATTTATTCCAAAAGATAGATGATAAAAGAATAGAGTTAGATGTAAAAAATAATATAACGAAATATGATTATGGAAAAATACTTCAAAAACTAGAAAACG
>MNRQ01000019.1:0-3078 GCA_001916035.1 Clostridium sp. 27_14
ATCAAACTAAAGTAGTCTATGTTTATCAAGACAAAATAGGTCACGTTGAAAAAGGAAAAATCTCAATATGGGTATGTTTGTCCATATTTCGAGTAGCAGAGATTAACAAATGAGAAGCGATAAAATAGAAGAGTTAATGGACATTTATGAAACACTAGTGGATGCAGGAGTAACTTTTTATTATGAAGATGAAGAAATTTCTCATGGAGAAGTAACAAGTCTTACTTTTAATGAAGATGATACTGTGGATATAGAATTAGATGAGTCAGAAAACTTTACTGTAGAAGTAAAAGATTTCATTAATAATCACTCAAAAGAAGGAATGAATTATCATTGCTTTGAAACAGTAAGAAAATTTGATAAACTTTTAAGCTAATATTATAATAAAAATAAATGAAAAGTTTACAAGAGAAGAATAGGAGAAATGCAATGGATTATTCAAGTTTAATATTAATGGAAAGAGATAATGAAACAGGATTTGTATCGAAGGAAGTTGGAAGTTTTCAAGTTTCAGAAGGTGCTGAATTTGTAAAAAACTTTTATGTAAAAGGTGATGAAGTTTACTTTGTATTTGATACAAAAGAGGATGTTGAAGAATGGCAATATTCTGCTATTTATGATTTATTCAATTACGAATTATTTAAAGGTGAAGGATTAGATATAGAAGATGTGGAAGATGAATATAATCCAACATTTTTAGTTAAATTTGAATACAAGGATGATTATGATTATCTAAAAGATAAATTAGATCTTTGTATAGAATTAGTTGAAGAAGCAATGGAAAAGGTATTTAAGGATATTGAGGGAAAAGAAGAAGAGTATAAATAAGAAAGGAGTGCTACAGTATAGATTGTAGCGATATGGCTATGGACGATAAGGTTTTAAAGAAAAGAGAGGAAATAAGAGAAGAAGATAAATGGCTTGTAAATGAAATATACAGCAATGATGAAGTATGGGAAAAGGAATTTGAAGAGCTTAAAACAGAAGCACCTAAATTAAAAGAATTTCAAGGAAAGCTTGGTTCTGGAGAAAAGCTATTAGAATACTTTGAAGTAAATGAAAAAATATCTAGAAAAGCAGAAAAGATTTATGTATATGCACATTTAAGAAGTGATGAAGATACGGCCAATACTAAGTATCAAAGCATGATGAATAGAATAGATGCCTATATGGCAGAGTATGCTACATATTCAGCTTACTTTGTACCAGAAATTCTTTCATTGGAAGATGGATTTGTTGAAAAAGAAATAGAAAGATTAGATGGCTTAAAAGAATATAAATTCTTATTGGAAAATATTTTAAAAGAAAAACCACATGTTTTAAGTGAAAAGGAAGAAGAATTGTTAGCAGCAGCATCAGATTGTCTTGATTCAGCATCTTCTATTCATAATATAATGACCAATGCAGATATGAAATTTGGTGATATTAAAGATGAAGAAGGGCACACTGTGGAATTAACAGAAGGAAACTATTCTTCATTTATAAGATCAAAGGATAGAGCTGTTAGAAAAGCTGCATTTGAAGGACTATTTAAAGAATATAAGGCATTTGAAAATACTTTAGCAACCACTTTATCAAGTTCTATCAAGACTTTCAATTTTGGAGCTAAAATAAGAAATTATAATAGCGCTTTAGAGGCATCATTAAAACCAAATGATATACCAGTTGAAGTATATACTAATGCTATTAAGACAATAGATGAGAATTTATCAAGTCTTCATAGATATGTTTCATTAAAGAAGAGATTATTAGGTTTAGATGAAATGCATATGTATGATTTATATGTTTCTGTGATTGAGCTTGATAAGGAACATATAGAGTTTGATAAAGGTGTAGAAATGATTGTTGAAGGGCTTGCACCTTTAGGAAAAGAATATTTAGATATATTTACTCAAGGAATTAAGGATGGTTGGGTAGATAAATATATGAATAAGGGTAAAAGAGGTGGAGCATATTCATGGGGTGGATATGATACTAAACCATATGTACTTTTAAATTATAATTATCAATTAGGTGATGTATCAACATTAGCTCATGAAATGGGTCATTCAATACATTCATATTACTCAAGAAAAGAGCAAAGCTATTATTATGCAGGATATACTTTATTCTGTGCAGAAGTAGCATCAACTACCAATGAAGCTCTTTTAATCCATCATTTAATAAATACTGAAAAGGATAAAAAGAGAAGATTATATTTAATTAATCAAGAGTTAGAGCAAATCAGAACTACTGTATTTAGACAAATGATGTTTGCTGAATTTGAACTTTGGACTCATGAAAGCTTTGAGCAAGGAATGGCTTTAACAGCTAAAGATTATAATGAAAAATGGCATGAGTTAAATGTTAAATATTTTGGTGCAGATATGATAGTTGATGAAGAGATAGATGTTGAATGGTCAAGGATTCCTCACTTTTTCAGCGATTTTTATGTATATCAATATGCAACAGGATATGCAGCAGCATCAGCTTTTGCTAAGAATATTTTAGATGGAAAAGAAAATGCTGTAGAAAAGTATGTAGGATTTTTAAAGAGTGGTGGAAGTGATTATCCAATAGAGATATTAAAGAAAGCTGGTGTGGATATGACTACATCTATGCCACTACAAGCAACTATTGATAGATTTAATGAATTATTAGAGATGTTAGAGAAAGAAATATAGTAATGGATAAATTTGAAAAAAAGTTTTTTAATACTTTAATAAGCAAATCAGGTTTTTATATTAGAAGTTTTTATAGTGAAAGCCTTAAAAAAGAACAGTGGATAGCAATTTTAGAAAATGAAAAGGTACTTTACGCTATAGTGATAGTAGAAAATTCATATAATGTTTCACTTTATGATGAGGCATATAGATATCTTAAATCTTTTAGCAATAAAAATTTTGTCATAAATGAAATTGTAACCACAGATGGTTCTTATAATTATTATGAACATGATAATATGCTTATTTATTCATTAAGAGATAAGAAAGTAGTTTACAGCAGTAGTAGTTGTAAACTACTTATTCCTATCATTAATGAAATGAATATTACAAAAAACAGAAATAATAAAAGAAATAAACATATGATGTTGACTAA
>MNRQ01000019.1:3085-56254 GCA_001916035.1 Clostridium sp. 27_14
TAACATATTAATAGCGATTAATTTGTTAGTATTTTTAATATCTGCCTGGATTTCAAAAAATATATTTAATATAGATATAGATACTTTAATAATCATGGGAGCAAAAGTAAATTCACTTATTGATAAAGGGCAGGTTTGGAGATTAATAACTTGTGCATTTCTTCATGGAGGATTAGTTCATATATTTTTTAATATGTATGCTTTAAAAATATTAGGACCAGAAATTCAGTATGTTTATGGAAAAATAAAGTATTTAACAATATATTTATTATCAGCTATTGCAGCAAGTATATTTAGTTATATTTTTGGACCACAATCAGTTTCAGTAGGAGCTTCAGGAGCTATATTTGGATTGCTTGGTGCAATACTTATATTTGGTATAAAGCATAGAAAACAAATAGGAAAAGCATATATGATGAATATTTTACAAGTTATATTTGTAAATGTAGTAATAGGTATAAGTACTAGCAACATTGATAATGCAGCTCACTTTGGTGGGCTTATTATTGGAGCATTAATAGCATTATTATTAGGTGAAGGAGAGAATTTAAAATGACCATTAAAAAAAATAAACCATTTTTAGTTAATCTTATTTATATGGTGGTATTAATTATAACATTTGTATATAAGTATGCGATTAAAGATTATGATGAGTTGTTTAGAATAGGTTTATCTGCAGTTACAGCATGGATGGTTTATTTTGTATGTAAAATAACATTTTTAAAGAAATCTGAAATAAGTTTTTATGTAATACTATTATTTACTATTTGTGCCATATATCTAGGTAATGTATGGGATTTATATAGAATAGTGCCTATTTATGATAAATTATTACACTTATTATCAGGTATAATAATTGCTATCATAGGGTTTATATTATTCTTACATTTAAATAATGGAAAAATTAAAGGTGATTTTAATACTTATTTTGCAGTTATATTTTCAATTTTATTTTCAATTGCAGCTGCAGGAGTATGGGAGATATGGGAATTTTCCACTGATATGCTTTTTGGATTTCATTCACAAAATAATAGCCTTATAGATACAATGATGGATATTATATGTGGAAGCATTATGGGCATAATAACTAATATACCTATATATCTATACATCAAAGGAAAAAATATATCTTTTATAGAAAATATTATTAAGGAAATGAATAGATAGAGTAAGAAACTATAGAAATAGTTATGGAGGAATAAAATGAATGTGCTCATACTGACTGCATCTACCGGTGGTGGCCACATAAGGGCTTCAAATGCTTTGAAAAGTTATTTTAAGGAAAAAGATAATGCCATCAACGTAAATGTAGTGGATACTTTTAAGTATATTAATCCGTTACTTGATAAGACGGTAACAAATGGATATTTATATCTAGCAAAGAAAACTCCTAAATTATATGGAAAGCTATATAAATTAAGCAATGATAAACCTATGATGAATAATTATGTTAATAGGATGAATAGTATATTTGCCAAAAAGTTAATTCCTCTTATTGAGGAATTTAAACCACAAATAATACTTACGACTCATCCTTTTTCTACGGAAATGATTGCATATTTAAAAGATAAAAAAAAGATAAATGTACCTTTGATATGTATTATGACAGATTATGGTCCACATAATGCTTGGATAAGAGATAATGTAAATGAATATATAGTATCTAATGATGATATGATGAAGGAAATGATAAAATCCGGTGTAGGTAAAGATAAGATACATTCTTTTGGTATCCCTATAGAAAATGATTTCTATGATGATAAAAAGAATAGCATTTATATGAATGATGTAAATTTAAATCATCATAAGAAAGTTGTTCTTATGATGGCAGGAAGTTTTGGTGTAAAAAATATACTTGGAATTTATGAAGATATTATAGATATTGACTATGATTTTGAATTAATTATAGTTACAGGTAGAAATAAAAAGCTTTATGAAAAGTTTCAAGAAAAGGTTGCTTTAAGTGAAAGGGATGTAAAGCTTATATACTTTACAGAGGAAATTGTTAAGTATATGAAGTGTGCCGATATGATAATCACTAAACCTGGAGGTCTTACAGTAACTGAAGCATTAGCTTGTAATATACCTTTGGTAATCTTTGATGCAATACCAGGCCAAGAGGAAGAAAATGCAGATTTTCTTATTAAGAATAATATGGCTATAAGATTAAGCAGTGACGATAAAAGTATAAGAAACACCATTGAAGTTTTATTAACTAATGATGAAAAATTAAAAACAATGAAAAAAGCATGTATTGCTTTTGATAAAAGTAAATCTTGCGAAAATATATTTAGTTTAATAAAAGAAATAAAATAATAAAAAAGTAAAGAGAGATTTTATAAAATATTAAAAATTTTACAAAACATTACTTTTTTGCTTTGAAAAGGGGTATAATATAAAGTGAAAAAATTTTAAGGGGGCTTATAAAGGTGAGAGGAATTGAATATGTAAATGACGTACTTTTACAAGTAGAGAGAAGAAATAGCGGTGAAAAGGAATTTAATGATGCTGTTAAGGAAGTATTAACTTCCATTGCACCAGTATTAGATGCACATCCAGAATATATTGAAGCTGGTATTCTAGAAAGGGTAGTTGAACCAGAGAGACAAATATTTTTTAGAGTTCCATGGGTAGATGATCAAGGGAAAGTACAAGTAAATAGAGGATATAGAGTGCAATTTAATAGTGCTATTGGACCATATAAAGGTGGCTTAAGATTACATCCAACTGTTAATGCAAGTATTATTAAATTTTTAGGTTTTGAACAGATATTTAAAAACTCCTTAACAGGACTTCCAATAGGTGGAGGAAAAGGTGGATCGGATTTTGATCCTAAAGGTAAATCAAATGGCGAAGTTATGAGATTTTGTCAAAGTTTTATGGCAGAGCTTTATAAACATATAGGACCTGATACTGACATTCCAGCTGGTGATATTGGAGTTGGTGGAAGAGAAATTGGTTATCTTTATGGATATTATAAAAAGCTAAGAAATGCAAGTCATATGGGCGTTTTGACAGGTAAGGGCTTAAATTATGGTGGTAGCCTTACTAGAACAGAAGCTACAGGATATGGATTAGTGTATTTTACAGAAGAAATGATGAATGCTAACAATATTTCTTTTTCAGGTAAGAAAGTTGTAATTTCTGGCTCAGGAAATGTAGCTATATATGCCACTGAAAAAGCTACAGAACTAGGAGCTAAAGTTGTTGCCATTAGTGATTCTAATGGATATATCTATGATGAAAATGGAATTAATTTAGATGCTGTAAAGGAAATAAAGGAAGTTAAGAGAGGAAGAATAAAGGAATATTTAGATTATGTACCTACTGCTGAGTATCATGAAGGATGTAGAGGTATATGGCATATTAAATGTGATGTTGCTCTTCCATGTGCTACACAAGGTGAAATAGATTTAGAATCAGCTAAGGTATTAATTGCTAATGGGACAAAAGTTGTTTCAGAAGGTGCTAATATGCCTACAACATTAGATGCTATAGAGGAATTACAAAATGCAGGTGTACTGTTTGGACCAGCTAAGGCTGCTAATGCTGGTGGAGTTGCTTGTTCTGCTCTTGAAATGTCACAAAACAGCATGAGATTATCATGGACATTTGAAGAAGTAGATGCAAAATTAAAAGATATAATGACCAATATTTATAAAAACTCCGCAGAAGCAGCTAAAGAATATGGCTGTGAAGGAAATATATTAGCTGGTGCCAATATAGCAGGTTTTATAAAGGTTGCAGATGCGATGATGGCACAAGGAATTGTTTAGAAGTTAATAAATTAAAAATTAATAAATACGAATTAAGAAGGAGTTCTCAAAGATTTTGGGAACTTTTTTCTTTTTAGATAATATATAAAGAACAACTAAAATATTATAATTTAAAGTTTTTAATGAAAGATATAATAAAATATGAAAGGAAAAAATAAATATATGTAATCGAAAGTATGTTTTGTTAAAATATAAAAATGTGATAGAATATTATAGTTAAAAATTAAAGAATGGTTTTTGGAGGATTGAAGAGACATGGAAAATAGAGTTAAGTATGATGTAACTGACTTAACGTCACTTGAAAAACTTGAACCAGTAAGAGTTAGACCAGGGATGTATATTGGGTCTACTGGAACAAAGGGATTACATCACTGCATATGGGAAATACTGGATAACTCCATTGACGAAATTTCAAATGGTTATGGAAATAAGGCAAGTATTATCTTAAATAAAGATAAAAGTGTAACAATCATAGATAATGGTAGAGGAGTTCCTACGGGAGTACATCCAATTAAGAAAAAGACAGGTGTGGAAATGGTTTATACTGAACTTCACACTGGTGGTAAGTTTGATAATAAGAATTATAAAACATCAGGTGGACTTCATGGTGTTGGTGCAGCTGTAGTAAATGCACTATCAGAATGGTTAGAGGTAGAAGTTCATCAAAATGGCAATATATATAGACAGAGATTTGAATATGCTTTTGATAAAGAATTAGGCAAAGATATGCCAGGTACAGCAGTTACTCCTTTAGAAATAGTAGGAAAATCAAAGGATACTGGTACAAGAGTAACTTTTAAACCATCAAAGGAAGTATTTAGTACCACAGATTTTAAATTCGATGTTATAGATGAGAGATTAAAAGAATTATCATTTCAAAATAAAGGAATATACTTAGAACTTATAGATAGAAGAAAAGATGAAGAAGTAAAAAAGGAATATTATTCAGAAAATGGTCTTTTAGACTTTATAAAATACTTAAATGAAAGTAAAACACCAATTCATCAAAATCCTATAATTTTTGAAGGTGAAAGAAATCTTGAAAACACTCAGATGTTTGGTGAAGTATGCATTCAATTTACAGATTCAACTACAGAGTATATAGCAAGTTATGTAAATAATATTCCAACAACAGAAGCTGGAACTCATGAAAGTGGATTTAAAACAGGAATGACTAGAGCATTTAAAGAGTGGGCTAAGAAGTTAGGATTAGTTAAGGAAAAAGATAAAGAATTTGAGGGTGATGATTTAAGAGAAGGTATGACGGCCATCGTAAGAATCAAGATAACCAATCCTGTTTTTGAAGGACAGACTAAAACTAAGCTAGGAAGTTCAGAAGCTTATACAATGATGAATGATTTATCCTATACTAAGTTTTGTGAATGGATAGAAGATAATAAAGAAGTAGCTACAAGTCTTATAAACAATGCTTTAGCAGCAGCACAAAGAAGAGAAAAGATAAAAAAAATCAATGAAGCAGAAAAGAAAAAGGTAGGAAAAGGAACAGCACCTCTTGCAGGAAAGATAGCTGTATGTACTTTAAAAGATAAAAGTGTAAATGAATTTATCGTAGTGGAGGGAGATTCTGCCGGAGGTTCTGCAAAACAAGCTAGAGATAGAAGATTCCAAAGCATAATGCCTTCAAAAGGTAAAATTATGAATACTGAAAAGCAAAAACTTGAAAATGTCTTAGCATCAGAGGAACTTAAGATATTTAATACTGCTATAGGTACAGGAACTTTAGATAATTATAGAGAAGAAGATTTAAAATATGACAAAATAATAATCATGAGTGATGCAGATGTTGATGGATATCATAGTGCGACACGTTGCTAATTGAAAAGATTAGCCACTAGCTGTTAGAAGCTAGGAGAACTAACAATTTGAAAGATGTAGAATGAGGGAGTAACGTCCTGAAATGCACCCCTAATACTCCGACATGCAGAGATTTGAGTAGAAAATGAACTGTGTGAAGCTCGGTGAAGACGGCTGAGAGTACACCCTAACATGGTATATTAGATAGCATAGAGGAAAGGCGAACCAGAGGTGGTCGAGTGTATGATAGGTCGGGGGTCCATAAAATGTCCATGGTGAGAATGTTACGATGTGTAAGCAAAGTGACTGACGAACTTCCGAATGTACAGTCCTATAAGCCTGAAGTAATAGAAATGTTACTCACACCGAAGTTGTGTGGTCTTGTGAGGAAAAGTAAGATTTGTGGTCATGAAATTCCTTATGTTGTTACAGGCAACATTACGCAAGATAGGATTAAAGGAAGCACCTAAAGACATATGTAAGGATATTAGTTGTTGGAACGTGGAAAGCCAAGAACATGGAGGAGCTACATCCTATGAAGTGTTGAGATAGAAAGGTAATACAGATTTAGGGAAACTTAAATTTGAACTATAATATTTCTTAATCTTGGTGAGAGTAGTGCCACAGTACCGTTGAAGCAGTGATAATAAGCTGTGGAGGGATAGGCACAAGTCAGATTATAACTTTAAACTTTACTACTAGAACAATCTAGTAAAACAATTTTTGAAAATTAGGTTCGAGTAAGACTAAGAGAAGCGAAAAACACCGTAAGGAGTAATAGCTAACTAATGACACATTTTGACGGAGAGAAAATAGCGAAGAAAACTTCTCTTAGGAATAATGAGTACTACAGTACTCAAGAAATCTTTGATAAGCTTTATAAAGAAAGTAAGGCTAATAAAAAGTTTAAAAACTTAATGCCATTAATAGTAAGCGAAGAAAATATAAAATTAGCTTATAGAAACGTTAGAAAGAATAAGGGTAGTAAAACAAGTGGCACAAATCACAGAGATATCCGAGATATTTCTAAAATGAGCATTGAGGAAGTCATTGAATATGTTAGAAAAAGATTGGAAAATTACAATCCACAACCTGTAAGGAGAAAGGAGATACCAAAAGAGAATGGTAAAACAAGACCTTTAGGTATACCTACAATAGAAGATAAACTTATACAACAGTGTATAAAACAAGTCCTTGAACCAATATGTGAGGCAAAATTTTATCACCATAGCTATGGTTTTAGACCTAATAGGTCAACTCACCATGCAGTATCAAGGGCAATGACACTAATGAATAAAACAAAACTACACTATGTTGTAGATATAGACATCAAAGGATTCTTCGATAATGTAGACCACTCCAAACTAATAAAACAAATGTGGAGCTTAGGTATTCAAGACAAAAACTTGATATGTGTTATAAATAAGATGTTAAAGGCAGAAATAAAAGGAGTTGGAGTTCTTAATAAAGGTATACCACAGGGTGGAATCCTATCGCCACTTTTAGCTAATATAGTTCTTAATGAACTGGATTGGTGGGTTAGTAGCCAATGGGAAGCATTTCCGACTAGAAAAAATTATAGTAAAATAAGAATACTAAAGTCAGGAAAAGCATATCTAGACCACTCAAATAAATACAGGGCGATGAAAGAATCAACAAAACTAAAAAGAATGTTTATTGTCAGATACGCAGATGACTTTAAAATATTCTGTTCCAGTTATGAAGACGCTCAGAAAATATTTATAGCAACTAAGCAATGGTTGTCTGAAAGACTTCACTTAGAAGTAAATCCTAAAAAATCTAAGATTACCAATTTAAGAAAAAATTACACAGACTTCCTAGGATTTAAACTAAAATTAAAGCCTAAGAGAAAACAATTTGTTTGTACATCACATATTGCTGATAAGCAAATGGAAAGAATACAGAGTAAGATTAAAGAAGAAATTAAAAAGTTAAAAGCTGAACCAAGTAGAAAAGGAGTTATGAGATATAACTCAGTTATACTAGGACAGCACAATTATTATAAGATAGCCTCAGAGGTAAATACAGACTTCAAAATAATCGCTTATCGAGTCTTACGAAAACAATATAATCAGCTACGGCGAAAGTTTAAAACAACTAAATATGTGGGTGCGAAAGAAAAGCTAGAAAGGTACAATAGGTACAAAATAAAAACCTATGTCCACAAGGTGAAAAATAATAAAAAAGAAACCACATATTCAATACTTCCAATACAGGCAATAACGAATAAGCCACCTATGAACTTTAACAATGATATATGTAATTACACAGAAGCAGGAAGAAAGTTAATTTACAAGGAGCTTGAAACGGTGAACTGGAAGACACTTAGGTATCTAAGAGACAATCCAGTTAAAAATCAAACAGCAGAATACAATGACAACAGAATTTCGTTATACTGTGGACAATTAGGCTTATGTGCAATCACTAAGCTACCTCTTGAAATAGAGGAAATGGAAGTACACCATAAAAAGCCCAAAAATAAAGGAGGAACAGATGAATATAAAAATCTAATATATGTTAACACGTATGTACATAGATTAATTCACTGTACATCTAAGAATACAGAAAAAAGGCTTATGGAAAAACTTAACCTTACAAGCGAGATGATTAAAAAAGTTAATTCACTACGTAAAATATGTGGTAGTAGAAAATTGGGGAAAGTTAAAGCTATAATTTGAGGGAACGCCGTGTGCGGTGAAAGTCGCACGCACGGTGTGGAGCGGGGGAAAATCTGGAGATAATACCAAAGGATTACCTATCGCTATTCAGAACATTATGGATGACTTACATTTATAGATATATGAGACCATTAATAACTAATGGACACTTATATTTAGCACAGCCACCTTTATATAAAGTTTATAAAACTGTAAAAGGTAAAGAAGTGTTTAAATATGCTTTTAGTGATGATGAACTAGAAGAAGTTAAAAAAGAAATTGGAAAGGGCTTCTTAATACAGAGATATAAAGGACTTGGAGAAATGAATCCAGAGCAGCTTTGGGATACAACATTAAATCCAGAAACAAGAACCCTTTATAAAGTTACCATAGAAGATGCTGCCAAAGCAGAAAAAATGGTATCACTTCTTATGGGTGATGTAGTAGAACCAAGAAAGAATTATATGTATAAATATGCAGAGTTTTAAAATAGAGAAGAGGTAGAATTAAATATGGCAAAGAAAGAGATAAATATTCCTAGAGATAGGAACATAATGACGGTTCCAATAGAAGAAGCTATGCCAGATAATTATCTTCCATATGCAGTTGAAGTTGCAAAAGAAAGAGCACTTCCAGATGTTAGAGATGGGTTAAAGCCAGTTCATAGAAGGATTCTTTATGGATCATATCTGTTAAAGGCTTTTCCAGATAGACCATATTATAAATCAGCAAGAATAGTTGGAGATGTATTAGGTAAGTTCCATCCTCATGGAGATTCATCAGTTTATGAAGCAATGGTTATTATGGCACAGGATTTCTCAACAAGAGAACCATTATTTGATGGACATGGGAATTTTGGATCAATGGATGGAGATAGTGCAGCAGCGATGCGTTATACTGAAGCAAGACTTTCCAATATAGCTATGGAAATGCTTAAAGATATTGATAAGGATACAGTGGATATGGTTCCTAACTATTCAGATAGTGATTTTGAACCTAAGGTACTTCCTTCAAGATATCCTAATCTTTTAGTAAATGGTACATTTGGTATTGCAGTAGGATTGGCAACAAATATACCTCCTCATAATTTAGGAGAAGTAACAGATGCAGTGCTAGCAACTATAGATAATCCAGAAATAACTACAGAGCAATTAATGGAATATATAAAAGCTCCTGACTTACCAACAGGAGGAATATTAATAGGTAAGAAATCATTACTTTCTGCTTATGAAACAGGAGAAGGAAAGGTTACTTTAAGAGCTAAAACATCTATAGAGACATTGGAAAATGGTAGATTAGGAATTGTTATTACAGAATTCCCATATAGAAGATGTAAAGCGAAATTATTACAGACAATATCTGAAATGACTGGTGATAAGAAACATCAAAAAGTTCTTGAAAGTATAGTTGATATTAGAGATGAATCAGATAGAAGTGGAGTAAGAGCTGTAATAGAATTTAAGAAGTCTAATACAAGAGAATCAGTAGATAAGGTTCTTAAATATTTATTTAAGAAAACTGATTTACAATGTAATTTAAGTTTTAATATGGTTGCTTTAGCCAATGGAAAGCCACAAACAATGGGGCTTAAGACTATATTAATGCATTATATTGAACATCAAAAAGAAATTATTACTAGAAGAACTATAAAAGAGTTATCAATAGCAGAAAAGAGATTCCATATAGTTGAAGGTTTTATTAAGGCAATAAATATATTAGATGAAGTTATTGCTACCATAAGATCTTCTAAGTCTAAAAAGGATGCTGGAATAAATCTTGTTACTAAATTTGGCTTTACAGAAGAGCAGGCTGAAGCAATTTTAGAGCTTATGCTTTATAGATTAACTGGCCTTGAAATAACAGTATTTCAAAAAGAATATGCTGAATTAGAAAAGAAAATAAGTAAGTTAAAGAAGATTTTAGCTAGCGAAAAAGAGCTTTTAAAAGTTGTTAAAACTGAATTAAAAGAAATCACTGACAAATATAGAAAACCAAGAAGAACTATGGTGGTGGAAAATGATAGTGAAGCTAGGATAGATGTGGAAGAGCTTATTGTTGTTGAGGATGTAATGATTACTTTATCAAAAGATGGATTTATTAAGAGATTACCAGTAAGAAGTTACACTAGATCTAATTCTAATGCTGATGATATAGATTATAGAGATGGTGATGAACTTAAATACTTATTTAAATCTAATACAGCAGAGAACGTCATAGTGTTTACAGATAAGGGAAATATGTATCAAACTAAAGGTATAAATATTCCCGAATGCAAATGGAAAGAAAAAGGTGAAAGAATTGATTCCATTATTAAAGCTTTAGATTTAGATGAAGAGACTATTATATCTGCAATGTCCATAAATATATTTGATGCAGAAAGAAGTTTTCTATTCATTACTAATAAGGGTACTATAAAGAAAAGTACATTAGACAAGTTTGTAACAAATTATAGCAAGCTACAAGCTTTAAAGATTAGAGAAAATGAATTTGTTGTAAATTGTGTTCTTGTAGATAGTGAATTTGACGGGCAATTCTTAGAAGTAAAATCTAAACTAGGTTTAGAATTCAAGTTACAGGTACCAGTGATTGAAGATATGCAAAGAAATGTTTTAGGACAACAGCTATTTAATTTAACAGCAGATGATGAAGTTGTTGAAGTAGCTTATACTAATGAGTTTGAATACTATGAATTCTCTGTAGGACTTACTGCCAAGAATAATTTCAAAGTTTTTGCCAAAGCTAAGAAAAATGATAGATTAAAGGTAAATACTGATAATTTAAGTGATTTAATATTATTTAGTAATAAAGGTAATGTATATAAGGTTAAGGGATTCTTACTTACAAAAATCAATGAAAAAGAAATACCATTAACAAGTTTAGTAGATGGCTTCAGTAAAGGTGAAATAATTATAGATATTTACTCTATAAAAGATTTCACTATGGAAAAGATGCTGTACTTCTTCACTAAGAAGGGGATGGTTAAAAAGACTGCCTTAAGTGAGTATGGTGGAGAATATTTAGTTCAGCAAGGTTATAAATTCAAGTATGAAAATGATGAGATAATTGCTGTGAGAATGGCTGATGATGTTTTAAGTGATGTTATTATAGTAACTAAAGGTGGAATGGCAATTAAATTCTCCAGTGAAAATGTAAATTCAATGGGAAGAATAGCATCAGGTGTTACAGGAATTAGTTTAAGAGATGGTGATGAAGTAATTTCTGCAGATGTTAAGGAAAATCATGAAGATTTAGAAGTAATAAATAATGATATAATAACATTAATATCTAAAAATAAGGAAAAGAAAGAAATTAAGATGACAGACATTAAGTTACAAAATAGGGCTGGAAGAGGAAGTATAATTATGGTAACAGAACTTAATGATGAAATAGTAGAAGTAAACTTTTAATTGATAAATACAGTAGATATATTGGTGAAAAATACAATATTCTACTGTGTTTATTTTTTAAAAACGCCAAATGAACAAAATACTACGCAAAAACACAGAAAATGATAAGTTTAATAATTGAGAAAATATTATTAAAATGTTAATATAAAAAATGAGCTCTTTAAAATTAAATATTATTAAAATATATAAAAAAAGAGGTGATTATATAGTCGAAAAAAAGATAATAATTAGAGAGGAGTGAAGAACAAATGAATAAAAAGTTAGTTTCTATTATTTGTGCAGCAACATTATTTTCTCAAACATTACCTGTTGATACAATTGCAAAAACAATTAAAGAAAGTGTTATAAATAGCGATAAATCGCAGGTTGATGCTGAAGAAAAAAATAAGGAAGAAGATGATTCAAGCACTGATGAAGTAAAGAAAAATGAAAAAACTGAATCAAAAGAAGAATTAGGACTTGATAAAGTTACTTTTAATGCATATATAGATAAAACTAATGAACTATTGTTTTCTATTGGATTTGATGAAAAGGAAAAGAAATTCGCTGTTAGTGAACAATCTGAAAAGAATATATCAGAAGAAGCTCCAGAAGAAACAATGTATAGGATAAAGATATTTGATAAAGAGCAAAAAGAAAAGTTTTCAGTAGAACTTAAAGGTAAGGATACGGGAAACTCTGAAAAGTTAGAGCCATTAAAAAGCTTAAACTATGAAGTAGGAGATTTTATACAAATAACACCTACTGATAGTAAGGATGTATTAAAGATTACTGGTAATATTCAAGGTGATGTGGACAAGCAAAAGGAAGATTATTCTGATGGAATTGATAATTATGATTATATTGGAAATGTAAGATTCCAAGTAGAAGAAGATCATCTTAAAACTGTATATAATGAAGCACCAGTTATAAATGGACTTACAGATATTGAAGAATCAGAAAATCCTATGAATGATATTCTTACTGGAATATCTATAAAGGATGATCATGATGGAGATATTGATAATTCTAAAATTGTGCCTTTAATAACAGAACTTGAAGATGGAGTTTTAGATGTAAGTTATACTGTTGAAGATAGCTGGGGTAGAAAAGCAACTGGTAAGAGAAAGATTTCACCTAAGAAAGTTGAACAAGAAGAAGTGAAGCAAGAAGAAGTAAAGCAAGAAGAAGTAAAGCAAGAAGAACCCAAAATTATTAGGGAAGAAATTAATTTACGTACTGGAAATGCAAATAATAGTACAAGTCAAAATACTACTGGATTAGCTGCTAATGAAATAACAGTGGAAGGTACACCATATTTTAATGGTCAACATGTAAGATTTAAAATAAGATTTGATACTACAGCAAAGCAAATTCAAATTGTTGACCAAGATGGTAGAAAGTTAAGTAATACTGGAAATAATGAATATTTTAGATTTGTATTATATGATAAGGATATGAATGAAAAAGCTTCGGTATCTTTATTAGGAAATGATAAAAGTGATTCTGATAAGTTGGATAAAATTGCCAATCAACTTTATGAGGAAGGAGACTTTATAGGGGTATGGCATGCAGAAACTAAAATTGGAAATGGGAATGCAGATGATCCAGAAAATAATGCAAGTTTATCTTCATTTATTCCTAAATTAAAAATAGGTGGAACAGTAAGAATTTTAAATAATGATGGATTAGGTAATTTAAGTGATGATACTGGAACTAAAGATTACTCTCAAGGGATGGATAAAAAGGATATATCGGAAAGAAGATTCAAAATTACATCAAATGGATTAAAAGAAGTAACTAATAATGCTCCTGTATTTAAAAATTTAAATGATAAGAAAATTGCAAGAGGAGAAAACTTTGATCCATTAAAAGATGTTAAAGATAATATTACTGATGATTTTAATCCATTTACTGATGATAACTTAGAGACCAAAGCTGTTTCTATAACTTATAGCTCTTATGATGTAAAAAAAGTTGGAGAACAAACTATAACTTATACAGCAACAGATAAGTGGGGAAAATCAAGTACTGCAACAAGAAAATTAATAGTTACATCAAAAAATCCAATGGATAGTAAGTATATAGAATTTAAAAATGGAGATAAAAGTTTATTTAAAATAAACTTTGATTCAGTAGAAAAGAAGTTCTTAGTAGATGATTTAGAAAATATACAAGATACGCCAATAGATCCAACTGTATCATCATCTATATTTAAGCTGAAAATTTATACTAAAGGTGGAGTATTACAAAAAACATTAAATATTAAAGGTACTGATAATTTAAAAACTGTATTAAAGAAGTTTGATGGATATAAATATAATATAGAAGATTATATAGAAGTATGGTCAAATAATCCTAAAAATATAGTGATTCATGGTGTAGATAGAGAGAAAAAACCAAATGGAACAGTGCAACTACCTTCAATTAGTACACCGGGGCAAGATTCAACTGAAACGCCACAACAACCATCAACTGAAGGAGAGGGTTCAGGAGGAAATCAAGAACAAGCTTCAGGAGGGACTCAAAATGGAAGTGGAAGCTCAGGAAATAATGGACAAGAATCTTCAGAACAAAATACTAGAGAAGGTAATTTAACTCAAAGTGGTAATTCAGGAGAAACAAGCAACCCAACTGAAAAACAAGACTCTAATGATTATGAAAACTATGAAAATGGAATTGATAATACAGATTTTATGAAAAATGTAAGATTTGAATTACAAGAAACTAAATTAGTTTATGTATATAATAGTGCACCTGAAATTAAAATAGATGACAAAGTTAATTTAGAATTTGATAGAAATCAAAATATAAGTGAAGAAGAATTAAAGAAAAAATTAATGGAAGGTATAACTGTTAGTGATGATCATGATAAAGGTGAAGAGCTAAAAGAAAAAGTTATAGTAGGAAACCTTGATTTAACTACTATAGGTGAAAAAGAAGTTGAATATAGAGTTATAGATAGTTGGGGAAGAAGTTCATTAGTAAAAAGAAAGGTAACTGTATATCCTTTAAACTCATTGGAATACAATTATATTACTCTTAGAAACAATGAAACATTTGACCCTATTTTAACTATTAGGTTAGATGATAAAACAAAAAAGTTTGTAGTTGATAAAATTGACATAAGTAAAATACCTAGTAGTTTAAGTAATGATACTAAAGTATTTGAACTTAAACTTATAAGAAAAAAGGAAGAAAATTCAAACATTGAAACAAATGAAGAAAGCTCAGTTGGTAAAAATGAGAAGGTAGTTAAAACTATAACTTTAACTAAGGCAGATTTGATGAATGATAAGAAAATTAATGAAATTAATGAATTATCGTATCAATATTCTGATTATATTTCTTTATGGGTTTATGATTCTGAAGATGGTATATTTATTTCTGGTAAATCAAATATAATTTTAAATGGTTTTGAAGCTTCTAGAAGTCAAGAAGCTATGAAGAACACTAGATTTGAAATTAAAGAAACTGGTTTAGAATCAATATATAATGAAGCTCCTAAAATAAATGGACGAGATGAAAAATTATATGTATATAAAAATGATGATATAACTCAAAAAGTTGCAACAAGAGGACTTACAGTAGAAGATGATAGTGGTGATATTAGTATTGATAGTATAGAAGTTACTGATGTTGATGGAAATATAGTTAAACCAGAAAAGAGTGAAAGTAATTTAAAAAGTAAGTTTAAACTTAAATTAAAATCTGAAGACAGTAGTGAAGATAAATATATAAAAACTAATGAAATTGAAGAGTTTAAATTAAATTATAAAGTTACTGATGCTTGGGGAAGAAGTGCTACATATCAAAGAACTGTATCTGTAATATCAAGATCTGTATCAAATGATATTGAGTTTTATAATAAGGATTGAAATGAAAATTTATTTTCACTTAAGTATAATCCTATATCAAATATATTGGATGTAAGTAAAAAGGAAAATAGTCAACCTTCACAAGAAGAACAACAACCTGGTGAATCAGAAAGTCCATCTGAGCAACCATCACAAGGAGAAGGTAACTCAAATGGTGAGCAGTTACAAACTAAAACTGGTGATGTTGAGAATAGAAATGATACAGTACAAACAACACCTTCAGATAATGGTGAAGAAGGAAGTTCTTCAAGTGGAAGTAGTACAGAGTCAGGAGAAAGTCATCCAGGGCAAGACTCAACTACACAAAATCCTGATAATTCGCAAGGAGGACAGCAACCAGGGGGAACTGGAGAAAGTAATAATCAACAAACAAACAATGAAATTGTATTTAAATTAACGGTATTTAATGTTGAAGAACAAGAAGTTGGAAAAATTGAGTTAACAGAAGAAAAAGCAAAAAATATAGACGAACTAAAAAAAGAGTTAGAAAAAATAACAATTTACGATAATTATTATGTTGCATTATGGAGTAATACACCACAAAGAATAAAAATAAAAGGGCAGATAAATAATGAAGAATTAAAGAGTATAGAAAATTCAAAAAATATTGATTATTCAAATGGTGTAAGTGATAAGGATTTTATTGAAAATGTTAGATTTCATTTTACTGAAGATGGAATACATACAATCTATAATAAGGCACCTGAAATAATAGTAACAAGCAAAGAAATGCTAACTTCATATGCTGGTGATGTTATTGATTATACTAAAAATATACAAGTAGTTGATGATAGAGATAATCCAACAGGTGATCATATTATTGATAATTCTAAAATAAAAGTTACTATTGTTCCAAAAGAAACTAATAGTGGAGGTTCTAATATTGAAGGAAATGGAGATTCAGATAATACGGATAGAAATCCAGGTCCAAGTACTGAAATAGAAAGTAATCCAGACTCAGTAAGTGGGGATACTTCTAGTTCAGAAGATACAGGAAATAAAGGACAAACTACAGAAAATGAAGAAGCAGCTTTTTTAAATGATGAATCTTCAAGTGAAACTACGGATTCAAGTGAAAATGGTACCTCAAGTGATAAAGATAATTCAAATAAAACAGAAGAAGAAAAATTCTTAGAAGAACAAAAAAAGAATTTAAAAATAGGTATAAATAAAATTAAATTAACAGTTGCAGATAGTTGGGGAAGAAAAACAACTATTGAAAGAAATTTATTAATATTAAATGGTATTGATAAAAATGAAATTATATTTAAGGCTGGGAGTGGTCAAGAGCCAATAAGAATTAAATTTAATCATGAGACTAAAAAATTAGATATTACTACTAAAAATGAGAGATTTAGTAATAGTTCAAATCCGGGTTATGTAAAAATTGCAGTATATAGACCAAAGGAAAATGGTAGTAGAGAATCTATCGTTCCAGAAATAAGCATTGATGCATCACACACAGTTACAGATAGTACTTTACAAAAGTTGAAGGATTATAAATTTGAATATGGAGATTATTTTGAAATTTATCATGGACATCCACAGCTATTTTCTATAACAGGTGGTGTAAATGATCAAAGAGAAGATTATACTGATGGAGTTCAAAATCCTGAAAACTTATTAGATGTAAAATTTGAAATTACTGAAAGTGGATTAAAATCTGTATATACTAATCCAGATAAAAATAGTATAAATGATAATAAAGTTGTATTTGGGCCAGTTGCCCAAGAGAAATTTCCATTCAAAATTCAAATTGACTTTACAAATAAGAAATTTAAGGTTATAGATGTAACAGGAACAGAGATAAAATATGGTAATAGTAATGTTGTTTATAAAATAGCTCTTATACGAAAAAATAATGATGGAACTACTAGCATAGTTAGAAAAAATGATTTTCAAGGTACTGATTTTGGTAAAAGTATTATGAATACTGAAAATAGAAATGGAAATAAAAATTGGAATGAACAAGAATTTGAATATGATGATTGTTTATATTTATGGCATGATGAACCAAATAGATCCATTATAAAAGGTAATATAAAAAATAAAAGAGAAGATTATACTAATGGTGTTGATGATCCAGATAATATGAATAATGTTGTATTTAGATTAACTCGTGAAGGATTAGAGTCTATATATAATGAAGCACCTGAAATAAAAGGAGTAGAAGATATAGATGTATATCAGAATCAACCATTTAATCCTGCTGATAAGGTAACTTATAGTGATGATCATGATAAATTACAAGAACAATTAGAAACTTCAATTAGAATAAAAGAAAATGGTTCAGTTACTGATTTACCTAATAATGGAACAGGAGTTACATTTGATACAAGTCAGTTAGGTGAAAAAACACTAGTTTATACAGCAAGAGATCGTTGGGGAAAAACTACAACAGTAGAAAGAAAAGTTACAGTAAGACCTAATTTATATAAAAATGTATTTAAAGTATATCCTCAAGTTAGTAGTGAACAACCAGGCACTAAACCCGGAGAAAGTGTTGATAGTGATAGTTCAATTGAAAATACTAGTCCTGAAGCAACTACTCCACCAAATTCAAATTTAAGAACTGGTAATACAGGTGATTCTACTTTAAATTCAGGAAGTGAAGGTTCTGAAAATACAGGCTCAAGTAGTTCAAGCTCAGGAAGTAATTCTTCAACACAAAATAAACCTTGGCAATATGAAGAAAATAAAAATAGAACACCTGCATTTGAAATAGGTTTTGATACTATTACTAATAAATATAAGGTATATAATCAAACAAATGAAAGATTATCTAATGATAAATTAGATGAAACTGCATTTGCAATTCAAATTAAAAGTGCAGATGGTACTGAAAAAAAGAAAATTATTTTAACTGGAAATGATAGAGGTACATCTCCTAAATTATCAGAACTTAATGATGTACAATATGCTGATGATGATATTATAAGAGTATATAGAAGTGATTTAAAAGGAATTGAAATCACAGGAGATGTAACTGGAGATATTCCAACTAATGATCAAATGAATAATGATAATAATAAATTTGATTATATGAAAAACACTGGATTCAAAGTTAGTAATGATGGGTTAAGTGCTAAATACAATAAAGCACCTGTTATAAATGGAGTTAAAAAAGTTAGAACTATTAGTAAAGGTACTGTAGACTTATTACAAGGAATAACTGTAAGTGATGAAATTGATACAGATATATCTGTAAATTATATGTATATATATGTAAATGATGAGCTTATAGGAACTGTAAATCAAAATCGTAATAGTAATGAAAATTCTCATAGAGAGTATGACTTTAATAAAGTTGGTACTTATAAAGTAAAATATTTACTTTATGATAAATGGGCAAGAACAACTATGATAGAAACTACTGTAAAAGTAGAATCTAAAACAAGAGAAAATGAAATAAAAGTTTATGGGCCTAATGATTTAAATTCAACAAGTAATCCAGCATTTAGAATTACTTTTGATACTAAAAATAATAAAATTTTATTAAAAGGACCTAATGAAAATAGTATTGTAGATAAAGAAGATAGTGATGATGCTACTGAATCTGCAAATCAAGAAAATAATAATACTAATAGTAATCAAAATAGTGAAAATCAAGATTCAAGTTTAGCTAGAACAAGTACAGAAAATTACTTTGAAATTGTTGTAAGAAATTCAAAAGGTGAAGAAAAAGTTAATATATCGTTAAATGGTGATACTGAGCATGATAAAAAACAATTAAAGAATCTTCATGAGTTACAATTTGATAAATATGATACTATAAGTTTAAAAGCACAAAATCCTAATGCAGTTAAAATTACAGGAAATATTATTTCAGAAAATTCTAATGGAAATTCAACAGTTGCTAATTCTTATGAAAATGGTTTTGGAACAACTGATAAGTATTCGCAAGTTAGATTTAAAATAACTGATGATGGGCTTAAAGAAATAACACAAAAGAACTTAGTTATAAATGGAGCAACTAATACAACTATAAAAAGAGGAGATACTTTAGATCTTTTAGAAGGTGTATCAGTAAATGTTAATGATCAAAATAATGATGATTATAAATTAACAGTAGAAGAAATAACCTCTAATACTAAAACAGTAACTACTGAAGAGGATGAAAATAATACTGACGATTCAAGTCAAAATGGAACAACACCTGAAGATAAAAATAAGTTTACTAAATTAAAAGAAGGAACTTATACTGTAAAGTATACTGCAACAAATAGTTGGGGTGTAACTACTACAGTTAATAGAGTAATAACTGTTGAACCTAGAACAGATTTAGAAAAAGTAAAGTTAACTGTAAAAGATAGAGATAATAATAATGTTCTTGTAATAGGATTTGATTCTATAACAAGAAAACTTAGAGTAATAGAGCATACAAATGGTAGTATTAACTATTTAGATGATTCACAAGTTTTTGAAATAAATGCTTATGATTCATTAGGAAAAACCTTAGGAACTATTGCTTTAAAAGGAAGTCAAACAATTGATCAAACTATAATAAATAGAATAAATGCATTCCCTTATGAAGAAGGTTATTCATTAAGTGTTTGGTCAAAAGAGTTAGAAAATAGAATAAATATAGATGGTACTATAAAGGTTGATAATAGTTCTAAAGAAGAAAGCAAAAAAATTAGATATAAAAGAAATCTTTCAGCAGAACAGAAAAAAGATAAAATGGAAAATGGTAGATTTGAAATTTTAAGTGATGGATTAAAATATATCTATAATGAAGCACCTAAATTTGAGGGAGATACTAGTACAGCAATTCCATATTACAAAGGAAACCTATTAAAGGCTCCAGATACTTTAAAAGTAACTGATGACCATGATGGTACAATAAATCCAACTGAAGTAACTATAAATGATGATAATGTTGATTATGATAGATTAGGAATTCAAGATATAACTTATGTTGTTGAAGATAGTTGGGGAAGACGTGCTACAAAACCAGGTAAAATTGAAATTAGATCTGCTATGGATAGTAATAGTATAAATATTTATCCAAAAGAAAATTCAACAGCTAGTGGAAGCACTTCAGAAAGCATACAACAACCTAATCAATCACCAGAAAATACTACTGAAGGAGAAACATCTCAAACTAGAACTACTGAAGCTGAAGGTGATAGTGAAAATACTAATCATACTCCAGGAGCTGGAGGTCCAGTAACAGAGGGAACTCAAACTCCAGCAGGAAGTACAGATGGTAGCACTGAAACTGCACCAGGAGAAAACGGTGGTAATAGCAATCAAGAGAGTAGTGGAGAAGGAGATACTACAACTCCAGGAGATGGAAATAATATTGATAATGCAGTTGTTAAAAATAGTTCGTTTTCTATAAAATTTATTAGAGATAATGAGCATAATAAAAATAGAATTCAAGTTATTACTGGAAGCAATGCTGAAAAGGAATTTGATTCTAATAATCCTACTGGAACATTTTTAACAGTAAAGATTTATGATGCAAATGGAAAGGTATTAAAATCTGTAGATATTTTAGGAAGTGATACTGGAAAAAAAGCAAAAGAAAAAATAGAAAATGAATTAAATAAAGTTAATTCAGATTCAGAGTCTAAAGATGAAACAAAAGGCGAAGAAACAGAACAACCACAAACTAAAACCGCTTCAGATATTGAGGATAGTACAGAAAGTTCAACAAACTCAGCAAATGGAAGTTCTCAAGGTGGAGGTAATTCATCAAATAAAAATGACAAACAATTTGAATATTTTAATGGACAATATATTGCTATAGAAGGTGTAACTGAAGCAACAATGAAGTCTGTAAAAATCCAAGGAACTGTTGTTAATAAAGGTAATGATGTAACTTATGAAAATGGAGTTAGTGATATTGATAAAATTCAAAATGTTAGATTTAAGTTTACAGACTTAGGCTTAGAAGCAGTTTATAATAAAGCACCAACAATAAAAATAGATGATAAAATTAAATTAGATGGTACTGAAAGAAAAACTACTTCTGGCAGAGAAGAAAATCCATCTGGAGATACAGGAACTGTTAATACAGAAGATTTTGATGGAATTAAAGGTGATGATTTTAATTACTTAAGAGGTGTTACAATTTCAGATGATCATGATACTTTAACTAAAGAAAATGTAGAAGTTAAGTGGAATAGTAAGTTTAAAGATGATCAAACCAAATACACAGAAAATGAAGAAAGTTATTCATCAAATACTTCAGATGGAGAATATACTTTATCAGGAAATGGTATAAAAGTATATGGTGAACAGCGAGTTGGGGATAATGTATTATATTATAAAGTAACGGATTCTTGGGGAAGAATTAGCTATGAACAAAGAATAAATATAAAATTAAAAAATGGTGCTTTTGAAGATGTTATTAAATTTGGTAATGAACGTAATGAAGATAAGTTAAAATTAAAATTTAATAAAATTGAAGGTGATACTGAAGGAAAAGTTCAACTACATTTAAGCACAAAAGATGATAGTAATTACTTTGCATCAAGTACTGCTGATTTTAAATATTATGAAATACAAATATGGGTACCTAATAATAACCAATCAAATGAAAGAAGTTCAGAATATAATAATACAAAGACATTAACACTAAATGGAAATCAAACTCCAAATAGTGTTAGAACACAGATAAATGAATTCAATAATTTAAAAGTTCCTTATGGAACAATACTTAAAATTTATTCTGGACATCCGCAGCTTTTTTCTATTGAAGGTCCAGTTAGAAATTCTTTAGAAGATTATAGTGATAAAGTTCAAAATCCAGAAAATCTTGTTAATACTGTATTTAAAATTACTGAAGCAGGGTTGAAAGCAATTTATGTTGAACCAGAAATTGATAAGTTAAATATAAATGAAAATTTAATTTCATTAGTAGCACCAGAAAAAATACCTATTAAAATGAAAATTTCGCCTAATACCCAAAATGGAAATAATGGAGGAACTATATCTATTGTAGATAAAAATATGACATGGATTTACAATAATTTTAATGAAGTTGTATTTACTATGGAATTAAAAGGAGAAAATGGAGATACTAAACGTAGAGAAGAGTTTAGAGGAGATCAGTATGGTGAGCATATTTCATTTAATACTATTGATTATAAATTTGGAGATACATTAACAATTACACATAAAGAACCTAAAAAGGTACTTATAAAAGGTAATATAAAAAATGCTAGAGAAGATTATTCTGATGGTGTAGATAATAGTTTAAATCTTACAGAAGCCGTATTTAAGTTAACTCCAACTGGTTTAGAAGCAGTATATAGATCAGCACCCCAAATAATGGGGATGATTGATATTGAAGTAGAAAAAGGTAAATCTATAGACTATGAACAATTAAAGCAAAGTGTAACAGCTAAAGATAATATTGATGGACCTATTACTAACATACAATATAGTGCTGAAAATATAGATACATCTAAAGTTGGTATGTATGAATTTACATATACAGTTACTAATAGTAACCAACGGACTACTACAAAATCAAGTACAATAACCGTTTATGATTTACCTACGATTCAGAAAAATGAAAATGCAACAATAGAACTTAATTCTATAAATAATAATAAAGATGTTATTGAAGATTATTTAAAAACAGCTGTAGTTGCAAGTGATGGTGATGATGAACTTTATGGTAAGAAAACAAAGTTAGAAGTTAAGGATAATAATGTTAATCCTAATAAAGAAGGTAAATATGAAGCAACATATGTTGCTACTGATTTATATGGAAAGACAACAGAGAAAGAAGTTGATATACAAGTTGTTAGAACTATAAATGTAACAGTACCAACTAAGCTTCCATTCCAAGTTGTAACAAACTTAATGCCAAGTGAAGATGGAACTACAGAAAATGATGGGTTTGTATCTGGAGTATTAAAATTAAAAAATAATAATACAAGTCCGGTAAAAGTTAGTGTTGCATCATTTGCTAAGAAAGCTAATTCAGGAGAACTTGAAATTGTAGATCCAGAATCTTGTAATTGGGAAGAGCTTGGAATTGAGGAATCAATGAAAAAGATGGCATTAGGTATTTATGTAAAAGAAGGAACTTTAACAGAATCAAATTATAATACAGAAAGTAATCCTTTATGGTTATCAACAGATAAACAAAATAGTGATACAGCTAATCCAGATTCTTCAGGAGGCTTACAAGAACCAAGTTCAAGAACTGGAGCAAATGAAGATTCTAATGAAAATCAAGTTAATGTAATAAATACCTCAATAGGAGTATTACCAAGAAGAGAAACAATGAGTTCTGAACCAAAAGAAGCTAGTATAGGATTTATAAGTAAACATGGTAAAAACTTTAAAGGTGGAAGTGTTACAGGAAAATTCCAGTTAGTATTTAAATTTGAATAATTAAAGAAAAAATAAAGGGAGCAGTTTAGATTAATTACTGCTTCCTTTTTAGTTTAATTTTTAGTGAATTAAATATTGCTATGGTATAATTAAAGTTATATTATGATAGATAAAAGTTATTTTATATAACAAGAATATATTAAATTAAAAAGGAGGAGATAAATAGTTAACAAAATATCGATAAATGTGTTTAAAGGTATTAATAGAAAAACAGTTATTTATACCAGAGTTTCTACTAATGGGTAAAAAGATGATTTAAAATAGGAAATTAGAAAAGAAATTATTAAAAGAGCAAAAAAACTTTCAAGGAAATATGAAAGTTTAAAAATAAGAAATAAAAAAGAGAAGGGAGAAGCTACTCGACAAAATATCCAAAAACAAATAGCTAAAGTACAACAAACTAAAGTAGTCTATGTTTATCAAGACAAAATAGGTTACGTTGAAAAAGGAAGAATCTCAATATGGATATATTTGTCCATATTTCGAGTAGCAGAATTAGATATGAAAGTAGCTGTATTATTAGCAGAAGGATTTGAAACTATAGAAGCATTAACAACAGTGGATATATTAAGAAGAGCAGGTATAGAATGTCATACATTTGCTACAAAGAATCAAAAAGTAACAACATCACATCATATAACATTAAAGGCAGATAAAGTTTTTAATGAAGAAATTAAGGATTATGATGTGGTTGTATTACCAGGTGGAATGCCAGGAGCAGTAAATTTGAGAGATGATGAAAGAGTTATTAATTTATTAAAAGAGTTTAATAGCAAGAACAAAATAATTGCTGCTATTTGTGCAGGACCAATATCATTAGGTAAAGCTGGCATAAGTGAAGGTAAGAATGTAACATGTTATCCAGGATTTGAAGAGCAATTAGGAAACTGCAATTATCAAAAGGAATTAGTAGTTATTGATAGAAATATAATTACAGGAAGAGGGCCAGCAGCAGCAATTCCATTTGCTTTTGAAATATTAAAACAAATAGCACCAGAAAAAGTAGATGAGATAAAAAAGGCAATGCTTTTTTAAAAGGATAATTATGATGGAAAGATGGACTGTTAGAAATGTAAAGTTTAATACTATAGGTTTTGCAAAAGCATTAGGTGTTAGTCCTGTTGTTGCAAAACTTATGGTTAATAGAAGTATATATGAATTAAATGAAGCAAAATCTTTTTTAAATTCAACTATAGATAGTTTGCATGATGGAAAAAGTATGAAAGATTTATCTAAAGCAGTAGCTTTGATAAAAGAGAGTATAGAAAACAATAAGAAAATACTTATAGTGGGAGATTATGATGTGGACGGCATTATAAGTACTTATATTTTAAATAAGGCATTGAGTAGATGCAATGCCAATGTAAGTTTTCATATACCAGATAGAATAAAAGAAGGTTATGGAATAAATGAAAGTATAATAAGAAAAGCAGCAGAAGATAATATTGATGTCATTATTACTTGTGACAATGGAATATCTGCCATAGATCAAATTAAATTAGCTAAAGAATTAGGGTTAAAGGTTATAGTAACAGATCATCATGATATTCCATTTATAGAAAAAGAGGATGGAAGTAGGGAATATATAATTCCAGAGGGAAATTGTGTTGTAAATCCTAAGAGAAAAGATTGCAACTATCCATTTAAAAGTTTATGTGGAGCTGGAGTTGCTTTTAAGTTTATTGAAGAACTTTATAGGCAATTTAATATCCCTAAAAGTGAAGCTATTGAACTGCTACAATATGTTGCTATAGCTATTGTTTGTGATGTAGTGGATTTGGTAGATGAAAATAGAATAATGCTTAAAAAAGGATTGGAACTTATTAATAATACAAATAATATTGGTTTAAGGGCGTTATTTAAGGCAACTGGTTTAGAAGGAAAAATTATTAATGTTTACTCTTTAGGTTTTGTTATAGGGCCTAGCATTAACGCTTCTGGAAGATTAGAGCAAGCCATATGGGCATTGAAATTATTAATGGAAGAAAATAAAGAGTTGGCAGAAGAATTAGCTCACAAGCTTCATGAATTAAATAAGGATAGGCAAGAATTAACAAAGGAAGGTTTGGAAAAAGCCATTGAAGTAATTGAAAAAAATAATATGAATAAAGATAAAGTTTTGGTGGTATATCTAGAAGATGTTCATGAAAGTATAGCAGGGATAATTGCAGGAAGAATTAGAGAAAAGTATAATCTACCAGCTATTGTGCTTACAAAGACCCATGATGGAGCTAAGGGGTCAGGACGTTCTATAGAAGAATATAATATGTATGAAGAATTAATAAAATGTAAAGATATTTTAGGAAAGTTTGGTGGACATCCAATGGCTGCTGGAATGTCAATTCCTAAAGAAAATATTGAAGAGTTCAGAAAAAGACTTAATGAACTTACAGTTTTAACTGATGAAGATGTAATTCCTAAGGTATCCATTGATATGCCACTTCAATTAAGTGAGATAAATTATGGACTTATTGATGAAATAGCTAAGTTAGAACCTTATGGAAAAGGTAATTCTAAGCCAAGTTTTGCAGTGAAAAATTTAACTGTAAGAGGAGCTAGAGTGTTAGGTAAAGATAAAAACGTTTTAAAATTAAACTTAACAGATGGAAATTTGTTTATTGATGGTATATTTTTTGGTGATGTTGATGCTTTTGAGGAAGAAGTTAAAAATAGCTATGGTGAAATGGAATATATGAAACTTTTAGATGGTAATGCAAGAGGTATTAAAATGGATTTTGTTTATTATCCAGAAATTAACGAATATATGGGGAATAAAAAGGTACAAATAGTAATAAATAATTTTAGAATAGCACAATAATTGTAAAAAATAAAAAAAAATAAATTAGATTAATATAAAAGTATAGACATAATAATAAAAAATAAGTAAAATAGTATTTGATTAAAAAAGGGATATGTTCAGTATAGTGGGCATATCCCTTTTGTAATTATATTACAAAAGAAAATTTAGGGGATGAATTATGAATAATAAGAGGATAATTTCGTTTTTATTAGCTGTAGGAGTAGTGGTATCTTCTATTTCAAGTGTTACTTTTGCCGATGTTGAAGAAGATGTTATTAATGCACAAGCTAAATATGAAGAATATCAAAAAAATGTAGATAAAATGACTGAAGAAATAGTAAAATTTAACAGCGAAATACAACAATGTTTAGGAAATATTGAAGATGCAGAAAGTGAATTATCTACGTTAAATTTACAAATTCAAAATAATGAATTAAAAATTAAAGGTTTAGAAGAGCAAATAAAAGAAAGAGAAAAAATTAAAGACAAGCGTCTAAGAGAATATCAAAAAAATGGTGGAAATATTAATTATGCTACGCTAATTTTTCAAGCTGAAAATATTATGGATTTACTAGATAAGATGTATGTAACTACAAAGCTTATTAGAATGGATAGAGAAATAGCTGATAGTATTAATGAAGATAAGAAAGAATTAAGCAATATACTTGAGCAACAAGAATTAAATAAGCAGACAATTCAAGCGTTATTAGTAACCCTTGAAGAAGATAAAATACTATTAGAAGAAAAGAAAAAAGAGCAAGAAGAGTTATTAACAGAATTGAAAGAGGAACAGAAAAAATTCGGTGTAGAAGTTTTAGAAGTGGCAGAAATGGCATTATTAAAAGTTCAAGAGGATGTAATAAATGATTCAGGAAGCTCTATTAGTAGTTTAAAAGGTGCAATTAGTCAATTGAAGGCTCTAAAGGAAAATCAATTAACTATGGAAGGACCTAAAAATAAAGTAGATTCACTAATAAATGCTGCAAATGAAAGAATTAGTTATTTAGAAGAGCAAGCAAGATTAGAAGCAGAGCGTATTGCTCAGGAAGAGTCATCTAAAAATCAAACCCCAGATTATTGGTTTGAAATAGAAGGTGAAGTTGCAACGGGACAAGATATTGTTAATTATGCTTATAATTTTTTAGGTCGTCCATATGTTTGGGGAGCAGTAGGACCAGATACATTTGATTGTTCAGGATTTACAAGCTATGTGTATAGACATTGTGCAGGTATAGAAATAACAAGAACTACATACACTCAAATTAATGTAGGAGTTCCTGTTTCATATAATAATATGCAACCAGGTGATTTGGTATTTACTTATGACAATGAACATGTTGGAATTTATGTGGGAGGTGGAATGTACATTAATGCTACATATCCAGGTTCAACTGTAAGAGTTACACCTGTTACTAACTTCTATGCAGCTAGAAGAGTATTATAAAAGTAGAGGAGCTATTATTTAAAATAGCTCCTCTACTTTTATAAATCAAAGGATTTGTGAAATTTTATTTTAAGCCTTGTTCGTATTGTTCTACCATACGTTTAACCATTTCTCCGCCAACGCTACCACATTGCTTAGAAGTTAAATCGCCATTGTAATCACTAAATGGTACTCCCATTTCGCTAGATACTTGGTTTTTAAATTTTTCTAATCCGCCTCTTGCTTCAGGTACTAATGTTTGTGACTTTGAATTTGAGTTTGACATTAATTATTCATCTCCTTTTCCTTTGACAGTAATATCTTGCCCAAATATTAAAACTCTATTTTATTTAATTCAAGGAAATGGTGGAAAAAAAATATTGAAGTGGTAAAATGATAATGAAATAAATAATTATAGGGGTGTAACACAATGAGTAAATATAAGATAATAATGACTGGTGGAGGTACAGCAGGACATGTCACTCCAAACTTAGCTTTAGCTCCAAAGCTTAAAGAAAAGGACTTTGAGATAAAATACATAGGTAGCTACAATGGTATAGAAAAAGAAATAATTACTGATGCAGCTATAGAATATTATCCTATTTCTTCAGGGAAATTAAGAAGATATTTTGATGTTAAAAATTTTACAGATCCTTTTAAAGTTATGAAAGGTATTTGCCAGGCATTAAGTATATTATCTAAGGAAAAACCAGATGTAGTATTTTCAAAAGGGGGGTTTGTGGCTGTACCAGTAGTTATAGCAGCTTCAATTAAGAAAATACCAGTAATAGCTCATGAATCAGATTTAACACCAGGTCTTGCTAATAAGTTAGCAGCACCATTTTGTAATAAATTATGTGTAACATTTAGAGAAAGCTTAAAATATATAAATGAAGGTAAGGGAGTACTTACAGGAACACCTATTAGAGAAGAGATATTAAAAGGAAGCAGAATTAAAGGTAAGGAAATCTGTGGATTTAAAGATGAAAAGGAAATATTATTAGTGATAGGTGGAAGCTTAGGTGCCAAAAGCATAAATGATGAAGTAAGAAAAAATTTAACAAATATATTAAAAGAGTTTAATGTTATTCATATATGTGGAAAAGGAAACTTAGATGCTAGTTTAGAAGGAATTGTAGGCTATAAGCAATATGAATATGTTAAGGAAGAATTGCCACATATGCTTAAAGCTTGTGATTATGTTATTTCTAGGGCAGGAGCTAATGGAATATTTGAACTTTTAGCACTTAAAAAGCCTACATTATTAATTCCTCTATCAAAAAAGGTAAGTAGAGGAGATCAAATTTTAAATGCTGCTTCCTTTGAAAAAGAAGGTTATTCTTTAGTGTTAGATGAAGATGAAATGATGGAAAAAGATTTATTAATGAGTAAATTAGAAGAATTAAAAAGTAAGAAAAATGAATTAATAATGAATATGGAAAAAAGTACTGCAAAAAATGGAGTGGATGCAATAATAGATATAATAATGAAAAATATTTAGTAATAAATGGTAAATAAGGAAAAGATATCTTGAAAAATATTTGCAGTGATATATAATAAATATAGAGCGATAAATAATAAACAATCTTTGATGAGGTGCTATTAATTCGGATCTTGTGGGTGGAGAGATGATAAATTTATATACAAATGGTCCTCAATTATGAAGGAATCAGGAGTTGATGTAATTGGTAAATTGGCTATAAAAGAATCGCTTACAAAAGAGGAAATTAAGTTTGCTGAAGACCTAGGTAGCACTTTGGCTAATAAGGTTAATCAGTCTTGCTAAAAAGCAAGGGTATTAATATATACTTAAGGAGGAAGATATTCGTTAAAGAATATCTTCTGTCTGTTTTATAGAAAAGTTAATAAATTTAAAGGGGGAGAAGAGAATATTATGAGAAAGATGAAGACTATGGATGGTAATACTGCTGCTGCACATATTTCATATATGTTTACAGAAGTAACTGCAATCTATCCAATAACACCATCATCACCAATGGCAGAACATGTTGATGAATGGGTTGCACAAGGGAGAAAAAATATTTTTGGAAGACCAGTTAAAGTAATGGAAATGCAATCAGAAGCAGGTGCAGCTGGAGCAGTTCATGGTTCATTACAAGCAGGTGCCTATACTACAACTTATACTGCATCTCAAGGTTTATTATTAATGATACCAAATATGTATAAAATAGCAGGTGAAAGATTACCAGGAGTTTTCCATGTATCTGCTAGAGCATTAGCTACATCATCATTAAATATATTTGGAGATCATCAAGATGTTATGGCTACAAGACAAACAGGTTTTGCTATGCTTGCTGAAGGATCAGTACAAGAAGTTATGGATTTAGCAGCTGTTGCGCATTTAACTGCAATAAAAACAAGAATGCCTTTTTTAAATTTCTTTGATGGATTTAGAACATCACATGAAATTCAAAAAATTGAAGTTTTAGATCAAGAAGAATTAGCACCATTAGTTGATATGAAATCTGTAGAAAATTTTAGAAAGGCAGCAATGAATCCAGATCATCCAGTTACAAGAGGTACAGCACAAAACCCTGATATTTACTTCCAAACTAGAGAAGCAGTAAATAAATATTATGATGATATTCCAACAGTGGTAGAAGACTATATGGCTGAAATCACTAAATTAACAGGAAGAGAATATCATTGTTTCGATTACTATGGAGCAGAAGATGCTGATAGAGTAATTATTGCAATGGGTTCAGTAATAGATGCCATTGAAGAAACTGTTGATTACTTAAATGCTAAAGGAGAAAAAGTTGGTTTAGTAAAAGTAAGACTTTACAGACCATTCTCAATTGAAAGATTATTAAGGGCTATTCCAGATACAGTTAAGAAAATTGCTGTATTAGATAAGACTAAGGAACCAGGATCAATTGGAGAACCTTTATATTTAGATGTTATAAGAGCATTCTATGGAAAAGAAAATGCTCCAATGATAGTAGGAGGAAGATTTGGCTTAGGTTCAAAAGATCCAAATCCATCTCATATAGCAGCAGTTTATGCAAACTTAAATGCTGATGAGCCTAAAAATGGATTTACTATAGGAATAGTAGATGATGTTACCAATACATCTTTAGTAGTTACAGATGATATTGATGCTACACCAGAAGGAACAAAAGCATGTAAGTTCTGGGGATTAGGATCTGATGGTACTGTAGGTGCTAATAAGAGTGCTATTAAGATAATAGGTGACCATACAGACATGTATGCTCAAGGTTATTTTTCATATGACTCTAAAAAATCAGGTGGTATTACAGTATCTCACTTAAGATTCGGTAAGAAACCAATTAAATCTCCATATTTAATCAATAAAGCTGATTTTGTAGCATGTCATAACCAATCTTATGTATATAAATATGATGTATTAGAGGGATTAAAGAAAAATGGAAGTTTTTTATTAAATACTATTTGGACTCCAGAAGAAGTGGAAGAAAAATTACCAGCTTTTATGAAGAAATTCATTGCTGAAAATAATATTTCCTTCTACACTTTAAATGCAGTTAAGATTGCACAAGAAATTGGGCTTGGTGGAAGAATTAACATGATAATGCAAGCTGCTTTCTTTAAGATAGCTGATATAATTCCTGTAGAAGATGCAATTAAATACTTAAAACAAGCAGTTGTAACTTCTTATGGTAAGAAAGGTGAAAAAGTTGTAAACATGAATAATGCTGCTATAGATGCAGGGGTAAAAGCTATAGTTAAGATAGATGTACCAGCTTCATGGGCTACAGCTACTTCTAATGAGGAAGCAGTAGCTACAATTAACATTCCAGAATTCGTTAAAGAAATAGTTGAACCAATGAATAGACAACAAGGTGATACTATTCCAGTTTCAATATTCATTAAAAATGGAATGGAAGATGGTACTTTCATGGCAGGTACTGCTGCATATGAAAAGAGAGGAATAGCTATTAATGTGCCAAAATGGCAGGAAGATAAATGTATTCAATGTAATCAATGTGCATTTGTTTGTCCTCATGCTGCCATTAGACCTTTCTTATTAACTGAAGAAGAAAAGGACAATGCACCAGCAAGTATGAAGATAGTTGCAGCTAAAGGGTTAAAGAATGAAACACCATATTATTATTCATTAGGGGTATCTCCACTTGATTGTACAGGATGTGGAAATTGTGATGAAGTATGTCCGGCTCCAGGAAAAGTATTGGTAATGAAGCCACAAGATACTGAACATGATCAAATAGAAGTTTGGGATTATGCAGTAGCAAAGGTTAAAAATAAGAAGAACCCAATGAACAAAAATACAGTTAAAGGAAGCCAATTTGAGAGGCCTTTACTTGAGTTTTCAGGTTCATGTGCAGGATGTGGAGAAACTCCATATGCTAAGCTAATTACTCAATTATTTGGTGATAGAATGATGGTAGCTAATGCTACAGGATGTTCATCAATTTGGGGTGGTTCTGCTCCAGCAACACCATACACTGTAAATCAAGAAGGACATGGACCAGCATGGGCTAACTCTTTATTTGAAGATAATGCTGAATATGGTTTGGGTATGTTTTTAGGTGTTGAAGCAATAAGAAATAGAATTGCTGAAAATGTTAAAAATGCTTTAGAAGAAGAAATATCTGAAGATGTAAAGGAAGTATTAAGAGCATGGCTTGAATACATGAATAATTCTGAGGGAACTAGAGAAAGAGCAAAGGATATGGTTGCTGCCTTAGAAGGATGCGATGCTCCAATAGCACAAGAAATATTAAAAGACAAGGAATACTTAGTTAAGAGATCTCAATGGATCTTCGGAGGAGACGGTTGGGCTTATGATATAGGATACGGTGGAGTTGACCATGTACTAGCTTCAGGAGAAAATGTAAATATATTTGTATTCGATACAGAAGTTTATTCAAATACAGGTGGACAATCTTCAAAAGCTACTCCAACTGCTGCAATAGCTAAGTTTGCTGCATCAGGAAAGAGAACTAAGAAGAAAGACTTAGGTATGATGGCAATGAGCTATGGTTATGTATATGTAGCTCAAATCTGTATGGGTGCTGATAAGAATCAAACACTAAAAGCAATTGCAGAAGCTGAAAGCTATGATGGTCCATCATTAATAATAGCTTATGCTCCATGTATTAATCATGGTATTAAAGCTGGTATGACAAATTCACAAGCAGAAGCTAAGAAGGCTGTTGATTGCGGATATTGGTCATTATATAGATATAACCCTAGCTTAAAAGCTGAAGGAAAAAATCCATTTAGTTTAGACTCTAAAGATCCTAAGGGCGATTTTAAAGAATTCTTAATGGGAGAAGTAAGATATGCATCTCTTGCTAAATCTTTCCCAGAAGTGGCTAATCAATTATTTGAAAAGACACATGCTGATGCAATTGAAAGACTAAACAACTACAAGAGACTTGCAAATCAATAATAGTAAAAAATAAGTGATAAAAGTTAAATTATTTTTGAAAAAAAGAATAATTTAACTTTTATTTTTTAATGAATGGGGGTACAATGATAAAGATTAATAATATTAGGAGGAAAAACAATGAGCGAAAAAGAATTAGATAAATGTGGATGTGGAGATAGCTGTGGATGTGGAGATAACCACGGACATGATGGATGTGGATGTGGTTGTGGAGAACACGAACATGAACACTTTGTAATAGATTTAGAAGACGATAACGGAAATATAATTTCATGTCCAATCGTAGATGCTTTTGAATATGAAGAAGCTGAATATGTTTTAGCTCAAAATCCAGAAGATGACTCAGTATACTTATTTAAATCATTGGAAAATGGTGAATTAACAGTACCAGAAGAAGCTGAATTTGATAAAGTTTCTAAGTACTACGAAGAAGTATTAGCAGATCAATAATTTACAGTGCCCCTTAGTGGGCACTTTTTTTAGTATTAATACATTTACTTTTTTATACCAAAATGATATATTTTAACTATAATTAATTAAAAATATAGGTTGACTTATAAGGTATTAAAGTTAACTTTAACGAAAGAAAAAAGGTGTATAAAATGAAGTATGCAGATTTACATATTCATTCAAGTTATTCTGATGGTGCATATACTCCTGAAGAAATAATAGATATTGCCAGGAAAAATGAAGTTAAATGTATATCTATAACTGATCATGATTCTATTGGTGGCCAGTATATTAATAGCAAAGGGATAGAAGATATTAAAATTATTTCTGGAATTGAGCTCAGTGCGGAGTATAATGAAATGGAACTACATATTTTGGGGTATTGTATTGATGTAAATAATGAACGGTTAAGAGAAAGTGTTAAGATGCTCAATGATAAAAGGTTAGAGAGAGTGCAGAAAATAATAACTAACTTAAAAGAATATGATATACAGTTAAAAATTGATGAGTTGTATAAAAATAACAACGAAACTTTGGGCCGAAGTCATATAGCCAATGCTATGGTGGAAAAGGGGTATTTTGCTAATTATAAACAAGCGTTTCAAAGCTTTTTAATCAAGGGAAAGCCAGGTTATGAAAGAGGGTTTAGATTGTCATATAAAGAAGCAATTGATATAATAAAAAGTGCTGGTGGAGTGGCTGTACTTGCTCATCCAGGACAGATTTATAAACGTATGGAAGTGGAAAAGATCATAAAAGAATTAAAGTGCTTTGGGCTTAGTGGAGTTGAGGTTTATCATCCTAGTCATGATAAGCGGGATAGTAATGAGTTTTACAATTTAGCAAAGAAATATAAACTTACCATTACTGGAGGAAGTGATTTTCATGGTGGAAGCACATATAAAGAAAATAACATAGGTAGTTACGGTCTAGATGAAATAATGCTAGATAAGTTTATGAAAAGTTTTAAGTAGTATGATATGGAGGATTGAGAATGAATTTATCGAAAAAAGCAAAAAGTATTTCACCATCAATAACTTTAGAGATTACAGGGAAAGCAAATGAACTTAAAGCTCAAGGCGTTAATGTAATGAGTTTTGCTGCAGGAGAACCAGATTTTAATACTCCTAAAAATATAATAGAAGCAGCAGTTAAAGCAATGGAAGCTGGACACACAAAGTATACAAAAACAGCAGGAATAGTTGAACTTAGAAAAGCTATATGTAAAAAATTGAATCAGGAAAATAATCTTAATTATGGTGAAGAGCAAATTGTTGTTTCTACAGGTGCAAAGCAAAGTTTAGCTAATATTTTTTTAGCTATTTTAAATGCAGGAGATGAAGTTATTTTACAAAATCCTTGCTGGGTAAGCTATACTGAATTAATCAAATTAGCAGATGGAGTGCCAGTAATAGTTGATTGTGACGAAAATAGTGGATATAAGCTTTCTGCAAAGAATATTAAAAAAGTTTTGACAAGTAAGACAAAAGCAATATTATTAAATTCACCACATAATCCAACAGGAATTGTTTATGATAAAAAGGAACTTGAAGAAATAGCAGAATTAGCTAAAAAGCATAATCTCATAATAATATCAGATGAAATTTATGAAAAACTTATATACGATGGAAAAGAACATGTTAGTATAGCAAGTTTATCAGAAGACTCATATGAAAGAACTATTGTCGTTAATGGTTTATCAAAAACTTATGCTATGACAGGATGGAGAGTAGGTTATACAGCATCGTCTGCTAAGTTAGCTAAGGTAATGAGCAATATTCAAAGTCATATGACGTCTAATGTATGTTCAATATCTCAATATGCAGCTCTAGAGGCATTGACTGGACCACAAGATAGTATTAAGATGATGAAGAGTGCTTTTGAAGAGAGAAGAAATTTTATGATGAAAAAGTTAGAAGGAATCAATGGAGTAAGATTCATTAAACCTCAAGGTGCCTTTTATATTATGGTTAATATAGAGTGCTTTATTGGTAAGAGCATAAATGGAATTACCATAAATAATTCTATTGACTTTGCAAAAACATTATTAGAAGAACAAAAGGTAGCTGTAATTCCAGGAGCGGCTTTTGGTTTAGAAAATTATATAAGATTATCTTATGCTACCTCTATGGAAGTTATAGAGGAAGGGTTGGAAAGAATTAAATTTTTTATAGGTAAGCTTAAATAAATTTTATATGATAATAAATTTATAAAGTTAAAAATAAATAACTTAATTAGAATAAAAAACTGCCAATTTTTAACCGTGGTTTTTTCTAATGTATACTAGTGAAAGGTAGAATGGCATGGAGAAATTAGCTTTATTCGATATAGACTACACTATAACAAGAAAAGAAACATTAATGGAATTTTATAAATATGTAGTAAGCAGGGATATAAAAAATATTAAATTTTTACCTAGAGCCTTATATTCTGGTGCCATGTATGGGATTGGAATATATGATGAAAAAAGAGTTAAAGAGTCATTTTTGAAGTTTATTGAAAATATAGAAGAAAAGGATTTAGCTATTTTAACAAAGGAATTTTACCATGATAGATTAAGTACTATTCTTTATAAAGATGCAGTGGAAATGATAAAAAAATTAAAAAGCGAAGGATATATGGTGATTTTAATATCAGCATCTCCAGAGTTTTATATTAAGGAATTCTATGCAATAGATGAAGTGGATTTAATTATTGGAACAAGATTTAAATTTGAAAATGGTAAATTTATAAGAAGTATGGATGGCAATAATTGCAAGGGACAGGAAAAAGTTCGTAGACTTAAGGATGTACTTAAGGAAAAAAATATACGAGCTGACTTTAAAAATTCTTATATGTTTTCTGATTCGTTATCAGATAAACCGTTGTTGGATCTTGTAGGTAATCCATATTTAATAAATTATAAAAAACAACATGAAATAGATATATTAAAGTGGAAATAACTCAATAAGTTTAAGTGATGAATATAAAGGTATATCAATGAAAAAGATGATATACCTTATTTTTTATATCTAAAAGGCGATATTTTAAATAAAATTAAAAAGTAATTAAAAATATATAAATATAATTTAAATTTAATTTGTATTATGATATAATTTAAAAAATAATGCGGTAATGGTTGTAATATTTTATACGATAATATAATTGCAGAAATTTAGTTGACAAGTATCTTATAAGGAGGTTTATATGAACGAGATAAGAATATTAGTATTTAAATTAAATGGTGAATATTTTGCAACAGATATAATGGAGGTTGAAAGAATATTAGGTAATGTTGGAACTACTAAACTTCCAGATTCACCTAGCTTCTTAGAAGGTATTATAAAGTACGAAGAAGAAGTAATACCAGTTATTAATTTATATAAAAAATTTGGTTTTAATAGCTGTAGTGTTGATTCAACAAATAAAGTTATTGTTGTAAAAAAAGAGTTAGGAAAATTTGGTGTTATAGTAGATGATGTTAATGAAGTAACTACAGTAAATGAAGAAGTAATAGATTATTCTTCATCTGTAGCAACTATAATTTCAAAAAAATATATTAAAGGTATTATAAAAGAAAAGCAAAATCTTATTATTTTATTAGATTTAAATAAGGTTTTATTAGAAAAAGAAGAGGAGCTTGTGTTTGAAAGGGTGGAGTAAGGCACATGGAAGCAATAAGAAAAAATGAGGTCAGAGTTGGAATTGCTGATGCTAAAATAATATCAGCGCCTAACAGTATTATGACCATAGGGCTAGGTTCTTGTGTTGGAATTGCATTATATGATACAGTGAAAAAAATTGCAGCACTTATACATATAATGCTTCCTGATAGTCATGCCTTTAAAAGTGTAACTAATCCGTATAAATTTGCAGATTTGGCTATTCCTTTAATATTAGAGGAAATGACAAAGCGAGGATGTATTAAAAAGAATGTGGTAGCAAAGATAGCAGGAGGAGCTTCTATGTTTAAGTTTTCTGAGAAATCTATTAATAGTGATATAGGAAATAGAAATATTGAAGCTGTAAGAGAAGCGATTAGTAGAGAAGGAATAATTATAGCAGCAGAAGATGTTGGAGGCAGCAAAGGAAGAACAATGTTTGTTGAATCTGAAAGTGGAAAAGTATTAATTAGAATAGTGGGACAAGGAATTAAGGAAATTTAAATGGTTTACTGATTGATAGGAGGAATAATGGAATTTACAGAATTTCATAATTGGGTATATAAAGAAATTGGATTAAGCTTAAATTCATATAAGCCTACTCAGCTAAATAGAAGAATAGGAAGCCTTATGGAGAGAGTAGGTGTAAAAACTCTGGAGGAATATACTAAACTGCTAAAAGAAGATGCAGTTGAAAGAGAAAAGTTTATGGATCACATAACAATAAATGTAACAGAATTTTTTAGAAATCCAGAGTTTTTTGAAGAGTTAAGAAAAAATTTACTATCAGAAATAATTCCCAATAGAAATAATATTAAAATTTGGAGTGCAGGATCATCCATGGGGTGTGAGGCTTATAGTCTTGCAATGATGTTTGATGATATGAATGATAAAGTTAGTTACTCTATTCTTGCTACAGATATAGACAAAAATATTTTGGCAAAAGCAAGGAAAGGAGTTTATTCCGCAGCTGATGTTAAAACTTTGGATAAAAAATATTTAGATAAATATTTTAATAAATATGACGATAAATATATAGTAGATTCAAAAATAAAGTCAAAAGTAAATTTTAAGAGACATGATTTGATTTTAGATAGTTATGAAAAAGACTTTGATTTAATTCTTTGTAGAAATGTGATAATTTACTTTAAAGATGAAGTAAAACAAAAGATAATAGAAGATTTTATTAAATCTTTAAAGGTAGGAGGACTACTTTTTGTTGGAGCAACAGAAAGTATAAACACATATAAGACAAGTGGATTAGAAAAATTATCACCATTTATTTATAAGAAAATATAAGGAGGGTAAAAATTGGATACATCACAATATTTAAGTATGTTTTTGGATGAGTCAATGGATAATCTTCAAACACTTAATGAAGCGTTACTTAATTTAGAACAAAATCCAAATGACATAGAAATGTTAAATCAAATTTTTAGAGTGGCACATACTATTAAAGGTATGGCAGCAACTATGGGGTTCACAGCAATGGCTGAATTAACTCATAAAATGGAAGATGTTTTATCTAATTTTAGAGAAGGTAAATTAGAGGTAAGTGAAAATGTTGTTACAGTGCTATTTAATTGTCTTGATACCTTAGAAACTATGGTTAATAATATAGAAGCAGGTGTAGATGATGAAGTTGATGTAACAGATATAGTACAATCCTTGGGAAATATAGTAAATGGTAATGGGAAAGAATTAGAAGTTGTTGTTGAACATGGTGAAGAAGGTGGAAAAGAAGATAAGAAAATAAAGGTTGAGTTAAATCAATATGATATATCAATTGTAAGGCAAGCTATTAAAGGTGGATTTAACACTTTAAATGTTCAGATAAGATTAAGTGAAGAAACATTATTAAAATCTGCAAGAGCTTTCTTAATATTTCAAGAGTTAGAATCACAAGGTGAAATAATAAAATCAAAACCAACAATTGAAGATATAGAAACTGAAAACTTTGACTTTGATATTTATTTCCTTCTTGTAACTAAAAAATCTGCACAAGAAATTAGTGATATTGTTGAAAATATTTCAGAAGTTGTAAGTGTAACAGTTGAAGATGTAGATATAGATATTGAAGATTTAGAACAAGAAGAAGCGCAAGTTCAAAAATCTGAAGTGGTAGCAACTCCTGTTAAACCTAAAGATATTGCAACTAAAAAAGCTCCAGAAGTTAAGAGAGAACCTAGAGCTAACAACAAGAAGGCTCATCAGTCAGTAAGAGTAGATTTACAAAGAATAGATACACTTATGAATATGGTATCAGAACTTGTAATATATAGAACAAGACTTGAACAGATAGTTGTAAATAACAAATCACCAGAATTGGTGGAGACGTTAGAGCAAGTTGAGAGAACTACTTCTGATTTACAGGATTTAGTAATGAAGATTAGAATGCTTCCGTTAGATGTTGTATTTAATAGATTCCCTAGAATGATGAGAGATTTAGCTGTTGATTTAGGTAAAGAAATAGATTTTATCATTGAAGGAGCAGATACAGAACTAGATAGAACTGTAATTGATGAAATTGGTGAACCACTTATTCACTTATTAAGAAATTCTGCTGATCATGGAATTGAAAAGAAGGAAGATAGAATAGCAGCTGGAAAGCCAGTGCAAGGTACAGTTAAGTTAATGGCTTACCAAGAAGGTACAAAAGCTATCATAAAGGTTACTGATGATGGTGCAGGAATCAATGTTGATAAGATAAAAGCTAAAGCTGAAAAGGTTGGTATTTCTACATCAGGGCTTACTGAACAAGAAATAAAGAATTTAATATTCCATCAAGGATTCTCAACTAACGAAGTTGTTACAGATGTTTCAGGAAGAGGAGTTGGAATGGACGTTGTAAAGACTAAGATAGAAGCTTTAGGTGGAACAGTAGAATTACATAGTGAACTAGGAAAAGGTACATCATTTATAGTTACTCTTCCATTAACATTACAAATAATCCAAGCGCTATTAGTTAAAGTTGGAGAAGAAACTTTTGCAATTTCTTTAGGATTTATCGATAGAGTTATAGAGTTTAAAGATGAATATGTGAAACAAACTAATGGAGAAGAAGTGATTGTATATAGAGATAAAATTATTCCATTAGTAAGATTAAATAAAATATTAGGCATTGAATCAGGTTCAAGAGGAAAAGAGTATGTAATAATCGTTAAAATAGGCAATAAATTAAGCGGATTATTAGTAGATTCTTTACTTGGACAACAAGAAATAGTTATAAAACCATTAGGAAAGATATTTAAAGATACTAAGGCTTATATAGGAGCAACTATCTTAGGTGATGGTTTAGTAACGTTAATATTAGATGTTGGTTCATTGGTATAGTGATGAGGTGAGAACGATGGATTATAGGAACTTGAGTTCTATGCAGTTAGATGCATTGAGAGAAGTATTTAATATAGGTTCAGGAAATGCAGCTACATCATTGTCATTTCTTTTGAATAGAAAGATAGATATGGGGATACCCAATATAAAAATAGTAAGGCTAGAAGAGATTTTAGAAAATGACTTAAATAATGAGGTCATTGCAGTATTGGTAAAAGTCATAGGAGAAGCTCCAGGAAATATATTATATGCTTTTGATAAGCATGTTGCTAAAGAAATAATAGAAGCGTTGATTTCCAATAGTGATGTATTTAGCGATATAGGAATGTCTGCTATAGCTGAAATAGGTAATATAATAGCATCATCTTATATGAATTCCATTGTATCATTTACAGGGATTAAAATGATTGCTTCTGTTCCAGCAGTGACTCATGATATGTTTAATGCAATTCTGACCTCGACATTTATTGAGTCTGGTCAATATGATGATTATATTTTAGATATAGAAACATTATTTAAAGGGCACAATGGCCAAGATGTATTAGGACATTTTTACTACATACCGCAGCCAGGGTCTTTAGAAAATATATTGAAACAATTAGGAATGGTTTAATTTTAGGAGGAATAGAAAAATGGCAAAAATATTAATAGTTGACGACGCAGCGTTTATGAGAATGATGATAAAGGATATTTTAACAAAAAATGGATATGAAGTAGTAGCTGAAGCAGCAAATGGAGTAGAGGCAGTAGAATTATATAAATCACATCAACCAGACTTAGTAACAATGGATATAACAATGCCTGAAATGGATGGAATAGAAGCAGTGAAACAAATTAAAGCAGTTAATCCAGCTGCAAAAGTTATAATGTGTTCAGCAATGGGGCAACAATCAATGGTTATGGATGCTATAAAGGCAGGAGCAAATGACTTTATAGTTAAGCCGTTCCAAGCAGATAGAGTTTTAGAAGCAGTTAAGAAAATAGTAGGATAATATTTTATAGCGGAGGAGTAGCTATGCAATTTATAATCTTTAGATTAGGTAGCGAATATTTTGCTACAGAAACTGAAAAAATACAAAATATAAGCGATATTATGCAAATAACTAAAGTTCCTACAGCACCTTCTTATATAAAAGGTCTTATTAATTTAAGAGGTAGCATCAAACCTTTAGTTGATATTGGTATGCTTTTAAATATTAAAAATCAAAGTGAAAATCAAAATATAATAATATTAAAACTTGATGAAGAAGAAGTTGGAATAGCTGTTGATGAAGTGATAGAAGTGGCAGATATAGACTTAAATATGTTGCAAAACACATCAATAGACAGCAAAGAATATATTAAAGGTGTAATAGAATTTAATAAATATTTATTAACTGTTATTGATATAAATAAAATTGTTAATATATAGATTTAGTAAAAAATAAGGAGGAATATTTATGGCGGAAGTACTATCTCAGGAAGAGATAGATGCACTTTTATCAGCTTTGTCATCAGGAGATGTAGAGCCAGAAACTATAGATTCTGTGGAAGAAGACATACATAAAGTGAAGCAATATGATTTTAAAACCCCACAAAAATTCTCCAAAGATCATATCAGAACATTAGAAAAGGTTCATACTAAATTTGCGAGATTAATAAGCAATTATTTAACTATGCAAACCCGTAAGAGTGTTAAAGTAAATGTAGAAAATGTTGAACAGGTTCCTTATGAAGAGTTCATAAGATCCATTCCAAATCCTACTATAATCTCATATTTTAAATTACATCCAATGCAAGGAAATATAGTAATGGAATTAAATCCGGAATTTGGTTTTCAAATATTGGATTTACTTTTGGGTGGTTTTGGAGTTAAACGAGGAATAGATAAAGATTTAACTGAAATTGAAAAAAATATACTATCTAAAGTGTGCAGAGAAATTATTGAACAATTAGAATCTGGGTGGTCTGAAATAATGGAAGTAACTCCAGAGTTTGAATCATTAGATACAAATCCTACTGCAAACCAGACATTAGCACCAAATGAGCCTGTGGCGTTAATAAGCTTTTTAGTGGAATTTGGAGAGGATAGTACATATATTAATTTATGTATTCCTTATTTAAGTATAGAAAAGCTTCTAGATAAGTTAGTAGTACAATATTGGTTAAGAAGTTCTGATGAAGAAGATGAAGAAGATTTAGTGGAAATTATTAAGGGAACAATCCAACCTGTAGAGTTAAAAATAAAAGCTGAACTTGGTAAAACTCAAATAAATGTTGAAGAATTTTTGGATTTAGTAGTTGGAGATGTACTAAAGCTAGATACTAAAACAATAGAGCCTATAAAGGTATATGTGGAAGATGAGTTATGCTACAGTGGAAAACCAGGAATTATTGGGAAAATGGCAGGAGTAGAACTTTTAGATACTATAAATAAGGATGTGAAAACAGATGAGTAATGGTTTTTTATCTCAAGATGAAATTAACTCATTATTAAATGGTGAGTTAAATAATGACAATGAAGTTGAAAATAATGAAGAATTATTAAGTGATTTAGAAAAAGATTTGCTAGGGGAAGTTGGAAATATATCTATGGGTTCTGCTTCCACAGCATTATATCAATTACTTAATCAAAAAGTTAACATAACAACACCAGTAGTAACGGTGACAACAATAAAACAAATTAAAGAAAATTTTGATGTTCCTAATATAATACTAGATGTAGAATATGTTGAAGGTATTTCTGGAAGAAATATGCTGATGATGAAAATATCAGATGCAGCTGTCATCGCCAATTGCATGATGGGTGGAGATGGAAAAATAGAAAGTGATGAATTATCAGAAATAGAAATAAGTGCAGTGCAAGAAGCTATGAATCAAATGATAGGTTCTGCAGCAACTTCAATGGCTACTATGTTTGGCAGAAGAGTTGATATATCACCTCCTCAATCAACATTATGGGAAAGTAAAGAACAAAGTCTTTCAAACGATATTGAAGAAGAAGAAAAGGTAGTTAGGATTTCTTTTGATTTAGAAGTAGGAGATGTATTAAAGTCTAATATAATGCAAATACTACCTTTAAATACAGCAAAGAAAATTGTTTCTATTATGATGGGAGAAGAGCAAGTACAAGCTCCTGTGGATGCACCTGTAAGTGAGTCAGCACCAACACCGGCATCAGCACCTACTATGCCAAGTTCACCACAACCAACATATGAAGCACCGGTACATCAACAACCAGCATATCAACAGCCTGCATATGAAGCACCTGCAAATTATGCACAAACTATGAGTCATACACAACCAATGATGCAACCATCAGTGGAAGTACAAAAAGCAAACTTTGCACCATTAGGGACAGAACACGTAAGAAAGTCTCATGATAATATTGATTTAATATTAGATGTTGCATTAGATATATCTGTTGTTTTAGGAAGAACTAAAAAGAGTATAAGAGATATTTTAAATCTAGGAAATGGATCTCTTATAGAATTAAATAAATTAGCAGATGAGCCAGTGGAAGTACTTGTAAATGGTAAGGTTATAGCTGAAGGAGAAGTTGTTGTTATAGATGAAAACTTCGGAGTAAGAATTAATAACATTGTTAGTGGAGCAGACAGAATAAAGAGTTTAAGATAAGTAAAAATAAGAAAGACAGTATATAAATCTTATGATTATATGCTGTCTTATTTGTATTATATAAAAATATTAAGGTATGTTATAATATTTATAATTTAATAATGAAGTTAATATTATTTAGATGTGAGGTGATATAAATGTCAAATTATTTAAACACCAATGTGCTTTTAGAAAACTATAAAAATTTATATAGAAGTAAATATTTTATAGATAAATCTTTAATTATAGATAGTTTAAATCAATTATTAAATACCTCTGATAAGTATGTATGTATAACAAGACCAAGAAGGTTTGGAAAATCTTCAATAGCAAGTATGATTGGAGCATATTATTCAAAAGCCGTAAAGTCAAAAGAAATTTTTGATAATCTTAAAATAAGTAGTAGTGAAACTTATATTGAAAATCTTAATAAATACAATGTTATAAGTATATCATTCAATGAAATACCTGATAACATGAAGAGTTATGATGACTATATAAATATGATTAGAACACAACTTATTAGAGATATAACAGAAAAATATACTCATATTAAAGCAGATAAATATTTTAATATAAGTTCTATGCTTATGGATACACAAGAAAAATTTATTTTTATCTTTGATGAATGGGATTATATTTTTAATAATAATATGTTTGTAGAAAATCAAAATGATTTTTTAGAGTTTTTGAGAAATTTATTAAAGGATCAGCCCTATGTATCTCTTTGTTATATGACAGGAGTATTACCAATAAAAAAATATTCAAGTGGCTCAGCACTTAATATGTTTGATGAATATACATTTTTGAAGGACAGAAGCTTTGGTGAGTATTTTGGTTTTACAGAATATGAAACACTAGAGCTTTGTAATAAAAATGGAAAGCTAAGATTTGAAGAAGTTGAAGCTTGGTATAATGGTTATTTAACAGCTACAGGCATAAGAATTTACAATCCGTGTTCTGTAGTAAAAGCACTTAAAAATAATTATTGTGAAAGTTATTGGACTAATACTGGAGCTATGGATGAAGTAGTAGAATATCTTAAATATAATACTTTAGATATTTGTGATGATGTTATAGAAATGGTTTCAGGAGAGGAAATTGATATAACAATAAATGAAGAATTTAGAGCAGGACAAAGAGCACCTAGAACAAAAAAAGAAATTTATTCAGCAATGATAGTATTAGGATTTTTATCGTATTATGATGGTTATTTAAAAATTCCAAACAAAGAACTTATGCAAGAATTTGAGAAAGCTTTAGAAGATAAATCCTTTGGATATGTATCAAAAATAATAGAAAACTCTAAAAATATGTTAAAAGCAACAGTTCAACAGTTAATGGAGACACAGATACTATAAAATCAATTCTTCATGATATTCATAATTCTGAAATACCAATATTACAATATAATGATGAAAACAGCTTATCGTGTGTATTGACATTGGCTTATTTAGCAGCTAGAGATACTTATAGAATTGAAAGGGAAGAAAAAAGTGGAAAAGGGTATGCTGATTTTACATTTCATCCAAGAAGAAAAAATGATACTGCTTTTATAGTAGAATTGAAAAAAGATGAATCCCTTGAAGTGGCAATAAATCAAATAAAGAAAAAAGAATATGTAGAAAAATTTAAAAGAGAAAATAATAATCATTCAATTTTAGCTGTAGCTATATGCTATGATTCTAAAATAAAGGAACATTATTGTAAAATTGAAGAATTAAGATAAAATATACTTTTATGCAAAAGAAATGCAAAATACTGACTTGAGATTTAAATAAGTCAGTATTTTTTATGCAAATAAACATAATAAATACTATAAATTTTTATAAGTGTATTACGATAATTAGTTAAAGGGAATATTCATAAGGGAGGTAAGAGACATGAATATTAACGGAATAAGAACACAAGGAATTGCAAATATATATGCTTCTAATGGAGCTAAAAGAATAAAGGAAACTAATACAGATATAGGAAAAGATAAAATTGAAATATCTGAATTAGGAAGAAACTTAAGTATGTATGATAATGTAGATTTTAATATAGATAATAGTGCTAAAATAGAAGAGCTTAAAGCAAAAATCCAAAATGGCACTTATAATGTAGATGCTAAATTAACAGCACAAAGTATTTTAAATAATATAAAAGAAGGAAGATGAATAAATGATAAATAATCTTATAGGTATTATTCAAAAAGAAACAGAAGCATTAAAAGGGCTATTGGTAATTTTAGAAAAACAATATAAGAGTATCATAAATAAAGAAACCTTTGAACTAGATGCAATAGTAGATGAAATAAAACTAGCTAATAGAGAAGTAGCTAAGCAGGAAGTTGAAAGAAGAAAGCTTCTTAATGGAAAAAAAGTACAAGATATAATTAATGAAAGCGGAAATAAAGAGTTAGACAGAGTTTATAGAGAAATAAAAATGGTTTTAGAAAGTATTAAACATCAAAATGAAACCAACGACTTATTAATAAAACAACAATTGGTTTTTACAAATAGAATGTTAAATATAATAAATCCTAAAAGAGAAAAAGGAACTTATAATTCCTATGGAAGATTATAAAATAAAAGGAGAATTTTAATATGGCAAGTATATTTTCTACATTTAACACAGCAAAAAGTGGACTGACGGTACATCAAAGTGGAATCAATGTTACATCTCATAACATTGCCAATTCATCTACAGTAGGGTATTCAAGACAAAGAGCAAAAATACAGACATCAAGACCTATTACATTAGGAGCAGAAGCAGGGCAAGTAGGTACAGGAGCTCAAATTTCAGCCATTGAAAGAGTAAGAGATTCTTTTTTAGACTATCAAGTGAGAGTTGAAACAGCAGAACTTGGTAAGTATTCAACAAAGTTAGATTACTTATCACAAGTGGAAGGGATTTTTAATGAACCTTCAGATACAGGAATTTCTACAGCGCTATCAGATTTCTTTGATGCTTTTCAAGAATTATCAAAGCAAAGTACAAGTTCCAGTACAAGAGTTGTTGTTACTCAAAAGACAAAAACTTTATGTGATTTATTAAATAACACATATTCAAAACTTGAAAAATTACAAGAAAATTCAGTAGAATCACTTAAAAATAGTGTAAAAGAAGTTAATAGTATATTAGAGCAATTAACAACAGTAAATAATCAAATTAGAATTGCTAGTATAACAGGTGATAATCCAAATGACTTAATGGATAGTAGAGATAATCTGTTAGATGAATTAAGCAGTAAATTTGGTATAGATGTTGATAAAACTCAATTTAATGGTAATGATATTACTGCTACTGGAATTGGAGCAAATTTAAATCCATTAGTTAATTCAGAACCTAATGGTGAAGTAACAAGATTATCATTTATTTCAGAAATTAAAGCTAATAATGATGGAACTCATACAATAAGTTATTTTGTTAATGGTGATACTGAAAAACCTAAAACTATAACTGTATCAGGATTGGCAGTTACTGAAGTAGATACTTTAAAGAAAACAAGAATATTACTTACAGATGGCAATGGAGAAATGCTTGATAGTCAAGGAAATATAGTGAAAGATGGAGGAACTATAGCAAATCCTATTGAAAAGTTCATACCAAAATCAGGAGAAATAGCTGGAGCTATAGAAGCTCAAGATAGTATTGGAAGTTATATGAATCAATTAGATAAAATGGCTAAAGGGTTAGCATTATCAGTAAATGCTATTCACAGTGGTTCAATGGATTCTAATATAAAGGATACAACTAAAACTTTAGACTTTTTTGTAGCTTCTGATGGAAAAGATGAAGCAGGTATAAGTGCTAAAAATATTTCAATAAATGCTTTAATTTTAGAAAATCCTTCATTTATTAACACTAAAGAAAATGCTAATGCAGGAGAAGGAGATGGAAGTAGAGCCTTAGCTATAGCACAATTACAAAGCACATTAATATCTATAAGCAAAATAGATAGCACTACAACAAGGGCTCAATTATGTAAGTTTACCAATGGTAGCACTATGTCATTAGTTAATGATGTTGCCAGTGGAACAAAGGTTGAGTCATACTTCCAAGATGTAGTTGATAAATTAGGAGTTGAAGCACAACATGCCAAGAGAGTTGTTTCTAATGAAGAAGATTTATTAAATTCATTAGATTTAAACAGGCTTTCAGTTTCAGGTGTTTCACTGGATGAAGAAATGACTAACTTAATTCAATATCAAAAGGCATATAGTGCCAATGCAAAAACAATAACTACTGTTAGTGATATGTTAGATATTATTTTAGGATTAATTTAAGGAGAAAAATTATGAGAGTTACAAATCAAATGATGAGCACAAGTTATTTAAAAGATTTAAACAGAAATTTAAATAATTTAAATACTTTACAGACACAACTTACAACAGGTAAAGAAATAAATAAAGCATCGGATAATCCATTTAAAACTGCTAGAATAATGCAAATGTACTCAGATATATCTGCTAATAAACAATACAATGAAAATATTAAAGATACTATAAGTTGGTTAGACACAACAGATACTGCATTAAATCAGTTAGGAAGTACATCTCAAAGAATAAGGGAACTTATGGTTTCATCTGGAAATGCGATTTATGGTAGTGATGAAAAAAAGGCTATAAAAAATGAAATTAATCAATTAATAAATCAAACAGCTCAAATATTAAATACAAATTTTGATGGTAAGTATATATTTGGAGGAACTAAAAGTTTATCTAAACCTGTGGGAGTAGAAAAAGATAGCAATGGTAACAATATATTAGTATTTAAAGATGCTGATGGAAATTCATTTAATGAAGAAGGAAAAGCATACATAAAAAATACAGATGGTACTATTGAGAGAGATGCAAATGGTAATTTAAAAGTGGAAGCAAATTCAAAACCGGAGTATGAAAATTTATTAAAACAAATGAAATCTAGTTTAAGTGTTGAAGTATCTAATGGTGTAAATATGGATTATAATGTATGTGCACCAAATATATTAATTTCAAAAAAAGGAACTAATGCTATGAAGTTATTAAATGATGTTGTTAATAACTTAGATAAAGAGAATAGTAGTGAAGTTTTAAATAACAATTTAGCAGATATGGATTTATTTATTGCAAACATAAATAATATTAGAGGTGAAGTAGGTTCTAAACAAAATAGAATGGAAACAGCAAAAACTCAAAATGAAGATCAAAACTCTAGTATGAAAGAAATACTATCTAAAACAGAAGATGTTGATATGGCAGAAAAAACAATAGAACTAGCCACATTACAAAGTGTATATGTTGCGTCCCTTCAGGTAAGTGCAGCAATAATTCAAAAAAGTCTTGTAGATTTTATTTAAGGATAGGAGAAGAAACATATGGAATTACTATCACCAAGTCATGGGAAATTTATTTACAAAGAAGAAGAAGTTATAAATTTTGAAAAAAATATTCCTGGATTTGATAATTTGAAAAAATTTATTTTAAAAGATATTGATGACGGAACTTTTAAAATATTACAATGTATTGAAGATATAAATATTGGATTTATAGTGGTAGAACCTTTTACTATAGATAAAAATTATGAAATTAATTTAAGTGATGAAGTAATTAACTCTTTAAATATTAAAAGTTTTAATGATGTAGCTTTATATTCTTTAGTAACATTAAATTCTGACCCTAAAAAGGCTACAGCAAACCTAAGGGCACCTATTGTTTTAAATGTTAGAAATAAAAAAGCGCAGCAATTTATTATGGATAAAGCTGATTATAAAATAAAACATCCTTTAGTTAAGGGGTGATATAAATGCTAGTTATTAGGAGAAAAAAAGATGAAAGTATTTTAATTGGAGAAAATATTGAAGTAAGTATTTCAGCAATAGAAAATGGTACAGTTAAACTATCAATAAATGCTCCAAAAGAAATTCAAATTTTAAGAAAAGAACTTTATATTGAGGTACAAAATGAAAATAAAGAAGCCGTAAGCTCAAATATAGATGTTTTAAAAAAAATAAAAATAAAAAATGATTAATTGGAGGAAAAGTTATGTACACTAATGCATATGGAGTATATAAAAATAATAGTGTAAACTTTGCATCTAAAGAGCAAATGCTTTTAATGCTTTTAGATGGAGCTGTTAAATTTGCAAAAAGAGGAAAACTTGCGATTCAAGAAAAAAATATAAAATTAGCTCATGATAATATAATAAGAGCTCAAGATATTTTTACAGAACTTAGAGTTACATTAGATGTTAATGCAGGGGAGTGGGCTAAAAATATGGATAAAGTATATGAGTTTATTAATAGAAAGTTATTTGAGTCTAATATAAAAAAGGATGAAAAAGTAATTGATGAAGTAATTCCGTTAATTGAAGAAGTTAGAAATATATGGAATGAAGCTTATATATTAAGCAAAAAGAATGGATAGGTGATAGTATATGAGTAGAATTACAGGATTAGCAACAGGATTAGATGTAGATGCTGTAGTAAAAGAGACAATGCAAGCATATAGAAGTCAAATTGATACTGTTGAACAAGAAAAAGCATTAGTTGAATTACAGCAAAGTATGTATAGAGAAGTTATAAAAGAATCTAGAGATTTTTATGATAAATATTTTGATATTGGAAAATCAGAAAGTTTATTATTGTCAAAAAATTGGGTTACTACGAGTTTTACGTCTTCTAATTCATCAATAGTTTCAGCAGAGGCTATAGGTATTGCTGAGGTCGATAATTATGATGTGAAAGTAACACAATTAGCTACTCAAGCTAAGTATACAATAAAGGAAAATGAGTTAAAGGATTTAAAAGAAATTGAAATAAAAACAAAAGATAAAGATGGTAAAGAGATTTCATTGCAAATAGATTTAAGCAGTGGTAAAGATGTTTATGAAAAAGTAGATTTAATTAATAAGGAATTAAAAGATAAAGGAATATCAGGTATAAATGCTAAATTTAGTGGATTTTCACAAGGAATTGTAATTTCTACTGAAAAAACAGGTGAGGAAGAAGGATTTGAAATATCAAAAACAACTACTACTAATCCGAATCAAAAGAATATTGAAGTTGTTAAAGGTACAAATTGTAAGGCATATTTAACTAATAGTAAAGGTGAAACTTATATTCATAGTGATGCATCTAATACTGTTACATTAGATGGAGTTAAGTTTACATTTAATAATATAAATGCTACAGAAGTAAATGGCAATCAAGATGTAAAAAAGGTTAATGTAAATTCTCAAGCATCATTGACTGGAAAAACAGATATAACTTCAACTAAGGATAATATAGTTAAATTTATTAATGATTATAATACTATTATAGTTAAATTAAATACATTAACATCAGAAAAAAGAAATAGAGATTATATGCCACTGACTAGTGACCAAAAAGCTGAAATGAGTGAAAAGGAGATAGAGCTTTGGGAAAAGAAAGTTAAAGAAGGTCAGTTAAGCAGAGATAGTGATTTAACAAGAATAGCAAATCAAATGAAAAAGGCTATGTCGACATTAGTTTCAGGAGTAAATGGTAGCCTAGAAAAGTTTGGAATAAAACCAGTATCTGATTATAGTGGGAATAACAATGGAACTTTCTCTATTGATGAATCTAAATTAAATGAAGCTTTAACTAATAATATAGAAGATGTGAAAAATATTTTTATTTCAAATGGAAGTAATAATAGCGAAAAAGGTGTAATTTATAGATTAAAAGAAATTTTAGATAATGAAACTCAAAAATCGTCATCATCTCTTTTACAAAAAGCAGGTATGGAAGGGTCAGCTACAGCTTCTAATAATACATTGAGTAGAAAAATAACAACATATGAAAAGAAAATAAAAGAGTTGGAAAGTAATTTTTCTAGAAGACAACAAGCACTATATAGTAAATATGCTACATTAGAAACAATGATGAATAAGTTAAATACTCAAATGAGTTCATTGTCATCAATGTTTTCGTAGTAGATTAATGTGGAGTAAATTAAATGGAAAGTTATATTTTTCAATACAAAAATATATCAATAAAAATTATAGAATTTTTAAAAGATGATAAAATACAGGAAGCTGAAGAATTGATAAATGAGCGTGAAAATATTTTAGAGTACATAAATAAATTGTATAAATCAGGTGCTACTATAAATGAAAATGATAAAAATGAATTAAAGCAAATTGATCTAGAAATATATAATATTATTTATCATAAGAAAAAGGAAGTTAAATTTTCAATAGAAAATTTAAGAAAAGAAAAACAAGCTAATTTAATATATAGAAAAAAATTTGAAAATATTTTTTTTATGAATAAAAAAGTGTAAAGTTATTAAAATTTATATCGAGTTTATAATAGTAAGCTAGTTTATAAAAAAATGATGACAAGGAAGTCAATGTAAATCAAGGAGGAAAAAGAAATGATAATTAATCATAATATGAATGCAATGAATGCCCATAGAAATATGGGAGTAAATAATATGATAATTAATCATAATATGAATGCAATGAATGCCCATAGAAATATGGGAGTAAATAATAATAATGCAGCAAAAGCTATGGAGAAATTATCTTCAGGATTAAGAATAAATAGAGCTGGAGATGATGCAGCAGGACTTGCGATATCAGAAAAAATGAGAGGTCAAATCAGAGGTTTAGACCAAGCATCAAGAAATGCA
>MNRQ01000056.1 GCA_001916035.1 Clostridium sp. 27_14
GTAAGACATGGACAAGTTCCTCACAATGCTTTAGGACAATACAATAGTAATGATGAAGATTTAACTATTTTGGGAGTGCAACAAGCTGAAAATTTAAGAGAACAAATAGACAGTATTAAATTTGATGTGATTATATATTCACCACTTAAAAGAGCAAAACACACTGCAGATATAATAAATGTAAACAATCAAAAGATTATATATGATGAAAGAATTAAAGAAAGAGGATGTGGAGATTTAAGTGGATACCCTTTAGCCGTAACAAACAGAGAAGAGTATTGGAACTACAACACCACAATAAAATAATTGTGAATTAATTTATTTTACATCTAAAAGTGATAATGTAGGAGCACACGCATTTTATAAAAGATTAGTGTATGATATGAATGCAGAAAAAACTTTTATGAAAGAACTTTTATAGAATTATCAAATACACATAGTATAATTATTAGAGATGATAATTGCACTATGTGTATTTGATTAAAAAATTTAAAGAATGGACAAATTTTATAAAAAAGAAGAATTTGAAGTAATAGTGTGTGCAAAAACAATAAGGAATTGTATTCATAAAAGGATATTAAAATTTAACAGAAAAAGATATGATATATAAAAAAGAATATAAAGAAAAAAACAAAGGAAAAGCACACTGCAGTAAAGTACCAGCAGAAAAAAGTATAGATTTTAGAGCACAAGAGGCAAATGATAGAAGTGAGTATGGACACTGGGAAGGAGATTTAGTAGTTGGTAAAGATGGAAAAGGAGCAGCATTATTAACATTTACAGAAAGAAAGACAAGAGAAGAAATAATATTTAAAATACCAGGAAAAAAAGCAGAATATGTTGCAAAATCAATTGATAAATTAGAAAGAAGATATAAATCAGAATTTAAAAATGAATTTAAAACAATAACATTTGATAATGGAGGAGAATTTAGAGACTATAAAGCTTTAGAAAAATCATATGATAAAAGAAAAAAAGAAGCACGTGTGAAAGTATATTATGCACATCCATATAGATCAGGAGAGCGAGGAAGTAATGAAAATGCAAATAGATTAACTAGAAGGTTTATACCCAAAGGAACAGTTATAACAGATATTTCAGAGGAATATATTCAACAGATAGAAGATTGGATAAATAATTTGTTACGACCAATGTTTGGTTTTAAATCAAGTTTACAAATGGCAAAATTAGAATAACGGAAGAGGGATAGTATAGTTACACATAAAACTATGAGCAATTATTCTAATTATGATATTATAACAACAGATAGAGTAATTTGTATAAAAGGAAGGGATATAAAAAATGGAAGTATATGTAGTAAGGCATGGAGAAACTGAAGCTGGTAAAAATAAGATTATTGCAGATATAGTGGTTTTTTGGAAGAACTAAAACTAAAGGAAAAAAATAAAAAAGTTTTGTTAGTAACTCACGGAGGGGTAGCAAGAGCCATTTATTGGTATTTTAATGGAGTTGATAAATCACTTTTTAAATGTGAAAACTGTAAAATATATAAATATATTATTTAATTAAGTTATATAAAGTACAATAATGAAGATATTGAAGAAATTTGTAAATTAAGAATTTTACAGCAAAAAGAAGATTGGAAAGAAGAATATGTTGACAAATTTGATTTATATAATTCTACTAAAAAATTTATGATAAATCATTTAAATAAAGACTTATATATTTTCTTAAAAATTATTAATGAAAATATAGTCGCAACCTGTGGATTACAAATAATTGACTATCTGCCACAATGTAACGATAATGGTAAATATGGTCATATTTGTAATGTTTATACAGTAGTTGAAAAAAGGAAACAAGGAATACAAAAAGAATTGTTAAATGAGGTTATAAAATTTGCAAAAGAAAAGAAATTATCTGAATTAAGTTTGTGTACTGACAACAAAGATGCAATTATATTGTATAAAAAAGTTGGATTTTATTTTGACAGTACGATTATGAAATTGGAATTATAAATAAGTAATAATCTATAGGAGAATAATTTAAAATGGAACAAAATATAAAGAAAATAAACAGAAGTATAAAAATATATCCATTATTTGCATCATTTACAGGAGATTTGATATTCTTCGTACCAATAGATACATTAATTTTAACATTGGTAAAAGGATTAAATGCAAGCCAAATAACAGCAATGACAATGGCTTCATTAATAATATGTATATTATTTCAAAAAATAATATTAGCTATTGTAAAAAAAATAGGAAATGTTAATTCATTAAGACTAGGAGCAACAATGTTATTAATTGCAACAATAGTATTAACATTTGGAAAATTATTTATGGCAATGTTATTATATAAAAGCATACATGAATTAGCAGTTATGTTTTTAAATATGGACGAGATAATTTTAAAAAGTAATTTAAAATTTGTAAATAGAAAAGATGATTATTTTAAAATAAGAAATAAATCAAAGATTATATATGCTATTATAACCTTATTTACTGCATTAGTAGCAGGGAAGATGTTTAATGTAAATCATTATTTGCCAAGGTACTTATCAATAATAATAAATGTTTTAGTATTAGGAACTGCGTTTTTATATTATGAAGCAAAAGTAAATAAAGAACAAGAAATGAAAAAAGAACATAAAAAATTGAAGATAACCTCTATAATATTTTATGTAATATTATCAAATGCAGTATTCTATTCAATAATAAAAATGGGACAAAACAATAGTAAATTATTTATGCAATATGATTTTCAAAAATTTTTATCTGTTGAAATGGTAACATATTACATAACAACAATAGTATTTATTTCAAGGATTGCAAGATTAGTTGGCAATGTAATATTTGGAAAAGTATATCAAAAAATAAAAGACAAAATGAGTATTGTATTAACAATTTGCTTGAGTATGGCTTTCTTATTACTAATTATAGGACATTATATTAATGTTGCCTTTATATATAAAGTAATATTTATGTAAATAGGATTTTTCTTAATATTAGCGACAAGAGATTCCTTTCAAATATATATTGAAGATGTAGCATTGAGTATTTCTAATAAAGATGAGCAACAAAAAATAGTAATAGATATAGAAATTTATAGAAGAGTAGGAACACTAATTCTGAGTGCGATTTTTACATTAATTTTAATGAAATATGATATGGTAGTAGTAGAATTTATTTTATTAGGATTAAGTATTGGAGAAATATTTATTAATAAAAAATTATGTGATAAGCTAAACAATTTAAAGTGATGAATTTTTATGAAAAATAAAAAAGATAATAAGGTAGAAATTAAAGATTAATCTAATACATATAAGGCGAAACAAATTATTTTGTTTCGCCTTATTCATTGAAGATTTTACTGCTTAACATCTAACCATTGTATAAATGATTTCATTGAGGAAAAAGAACTTTTTACACGTGTCATAGTAGTAACAAAGTTATCAGAACGATCATTAGAATATGGATATTTTTCTAAGATTTTTTCTATTTCTTCACAATGTTTTTGTAATAATTCTTTGTCTTCTTTTGAAACATATACAGTACTCTTTCTATTCATTTTTATTCTCTCCTTTTTATTTGTGTGCTGATGCACCTAAGCTTTTCGCCCACTCGTTTATCTGATCTTTGCAGTCGGCAACGCCGTTTCTGGAAATCGAAAGCGTGTTGTCGCTTACCTGGGCGCCTGGCTGCATTCTGGAAATGGTTCTTATCGTACTGGAAAATCCACTGCCGCCATGAGTTACAAACGGGATAACCGTCTTTCCGCTGAGATCGTATTCTTCAAGGAAAGTATAGACTGGCATAGGCAAATCTCCCCACCAGTT
>MNRQ01000057.1 GCA_001916035.1 Clostridium sp. 27_14
AATTAATATAGCAGGAGTAGGATATATGAAAATAGGTATAGACATAGATAATGTAATTTCAAATTTTAATGATACAATAGTGGAAGCATATTTACAACATGATAAACAATTAAGAAATACAGGAATTATAAATGATAAAGCGAAAGTATTTAGAAGAGGAATGTTTGACTGGTCAGAGGAAGAGGAAAAAGATTTTTACTATAGTAATATAGAAAAATGGGCGAATGATTTTAAGCCAATTAAAGATGCTGAATATTATATAAAAAAATTGAAACAAGATGGAAATGAAATATATATAATATCGGGAAGAGAGAATGGAGAATATAGAAATCCGTATAAATTAACTGAAGAATGGCTAGAAAAATACGATATTATATATGATAAACTAATATTAACAAATGCATATAACAAACATGAAAAAGCAGAGATATGCCTAGAAAATAATATAGATATAATGATTGAAGATAGTATCGAAACATGTATTAACTTAATTAATGAAGGAATAGAAACATATACTATGAATACTAGATTTAACCAAAATGATTTACCATTAAATAGAGTTTCAACATGGAAAGAAATATATTATAAAATTTCTAGTAAATATCCAAAACAAGAAGAACAAAAAATAAATGTGATTCTAGATACAGATACATACAATGAATGTGATGACCAATTTGCACTTGCATATCTTTTAAAATCACAAGAAAGATTTAATATAGAAGCAATTACTGTTGCACCATATCACCATGACAATGGTATATCAATACAAGAAGGATTAGATAAAAGCTATAATGAAATAATTAAAATTTGTAATTGGTTAAACTTTAATTAAAGGTTCAACTGGTTATGTCGAAGATGGATATAGTGAAAATAATGATGCGATAAATAAAATTATAGAAATTGCAAGCAAAAATACAAAAACTTATATATTAGCTATTGGAGCAATTACAAATGTAGCTATTGCACTAAAGAAAGCACCTAATATAGTAGATAAAATAGAAGTAATATGGCTAGGTGGCAATAGTTTGCTAAGTAAAGATAACAAAGAATTTAATTTTAAACAAGATATACAAGCCGTAAGGACTGTCTTGGAATCTAAAGTAAATTTAACAATAATACCTTGTAAAAATGTTGCATCGAATTTAAGAACTTCGATATATGAACTGGAACATTTTCTAAAAGGAAAAAGTAAATTGTGTGATTATCTATGCCAAAGATTTTATAATGATGGTATACATGGAATCAAAGAAAGAAGAGTAATTTGGGATATAAGTGTTATAGCTTATATGATAAATAAGAAATGGTTTGAAACTGAAGAAATTAGTTGCCCTAATATTAAGGATGATACATCATATGAATTAGCAGAAAGTAATCATAAAATAAGAGTAGTGAATTATCTGAATGTTGATAAAATATACAAAGATTTATTTGAAAAATTGGGAAGAAATTAATATATATACAAAAAATTCATGAATAAAGGAGCATAAAATATGAAACTAACAAGTAATGAAGCAAAAAATATATTAGAAAGTTTTAGAGGAAAGACTGAAAGTGATAGATGGATAGAGCATTGTATAAGTGTTGGCAATAGTGCAGGAAAGATAGCAAAAGCATTAAATGAAAAAGGTTATAATGTAAATATAGATAAAACAATAACTCTAGGATATTTACATGATATTGGTAAATACAACGGAGAGCCTCATGGACATGAGATGACAGGTTATAATTATTTAAAAGATAAAGGGTATGACGAGGAATATTGCGATATATGTATAACACATTCATATTTGAATAATGATATTATTTGTACTGCTGGAGGAGTTCCAAATCCAAAAGATAAACCTTTAATAGCTGAATTTGTAAAAAAACATAAATATATAATAGAGGAAAAAATAGTAAATTTATGTGATTTAATGTGTCCTCAAGGTGGAGGAGTATTTACAATTGATAAAAGATTGATAGATATTATGATTAGAAGAGGAGCATATTCAAATACACAGTATCATATTAAAGAAACTTATAAATTAAAGAAATATTTTGATGAATTGTTAGGATATAATTTATATGACTTATTCCCAGAAATAAAAGATAATTTATGAATGTTGAATATTATGTAAAATTGTGCTATAATAATAAAAGATAATTTTTAGAAACCAAAAATAATGGTTTCAAAACTCCAAAAAATTTTAAGGAGGACGCAGGTATGTAACCAATGAACCAAGTCAAGATGCAAATTAATTATACTTAAGGAGGATTACAACATGGCGAAAGTAAAATTTAATCGGAATGAGAAGTGCAACGTTGGAAGTATCAATGTAAAAGTCAGCAAAAATGAAAACCCGACAGAAAAAATTAAAGGACTTTGGGAGAGAGCTAGAGAAACTCATCCTGAAAGACCAGTTTCTGAGAATTGGCCTGATTACGAAAATTTGGACGCAAGACCTGAAAACAAGTAAATAAAGCAAAGAGTTGAGATAATTTAAAGTCTCAACTTTTTGCTTTATTTATTTTTAATACTTTCTTTTTGACTGGCTTTATGGTAGAATTAAAAATAATTGTAAAAATAGCAAAATTTAATATTTTTCAAAGCAATAAAGAAACATGAACTATAAAATTAAAAATAATAAAAAAGGAGCAAGAAATGAACAGATTATTAAGGATAGGCTTTGATACATTAGTAACTTCTGTTACTCCAATTTTAGGTTGGTTTTTACTTGGAATATTAGTTGATAAAAACCTAATTAATATATTTTCATTAATATATCCAACGCAATTCATTATAACTGCTATACAAAGTGTTTTTGGAACAGGCGCGAATATAAGTGCGATTAAGGATAAAAATAAGAATAGCATTTTTTCAGGAGTAGTATTAGGAGCAGGTACAGGATTAATAATATTAGGAAGTATTGCAATAAATATAGATAAATACATATCATTTATGAATATGGATATTGACACATATAAAATATTTGGAGTATATGCCGTTATACAAATGTTTTTCCAGTTACTATTAAAATTATCTTTATGCAAATTATATTTTGAAAAAGAAAACAAAAGAGCGAATAAATATAGTTTATTATTCAATTTGATAAACTTTTTATCATTAATTGTAATGAGTATAATAACAAAAGAACAAATGAAGATTGTTATGGTTTCATTAATATGTACAAGTATTTTTGTTATTATTATGATGTCTAGAACAATAGAAAAAACGAAATTTGGAATAAATATTATTAACTGTATAAAATATGATTCTGTGGATTTATTTGCAGAAATCAGCATGTTTATAATTTATTTATTTGGCCTTAAAAATTCATTTGATTTTGGTGAAAAATACATTTTGGCAATATCATTTGGAACATTAATAACAGACACGCAATGGGATATTTCAGATGCAATAAAAACAGTGGCACAAATTGATATTGCAAAAAAAGAATTTTCCTATAAAGAGCATATGAAAAATAGCAGAAAATTAGTATGGCTATTGATTATATCAAGTATTATAATGTGGATTATACTATATCCATTTTATAAAGTTGATATAATAGCAACGTTAATTATAGTAGGTATAGAATTGATATGCATGTATTTATATCCATTTTATATAACTAAATTAACATTTGTACAGATGGAATATTCTGCAATGAAAGCAACAATAAGTAAGCAAATTGCAAATACTTTAAGAATATTTTGTTCATTTATTGCATCTCCATTTTGTACATCAATTGGACTAGCGGTATCTGCAATATACCAATTAGTATCAATGCAGTATATAATTAGTAAAAATAAACTTAATATGGAGATGAAATTATAGAATGGATACTATAAAAAAACAACGAAATATAATTTTAATTTACATACATACATTTTTATCCACTTTCATTTTGTATTATATTTGTGATACATTATTTTACATAGAAAGAGGATTGACATCAAGTCAATATATTAGTTTTAATTGTTATTTTATAATTCATTTTTTTATAATGTTTCATATATGATCGCAATGATAATTGGAGGATATATCGGTCAAAAGTTTGGTTTAGTATATACATATTATATTACCATAATTCCTTTTGTTATTGATTTTTTAATCTTGCTTATGATAAAAACAAATGAAACCATAAAAAATATAAATATTGAAAATAATGTTTCGATTTTAAAAAATGGAATTAAAGAAGTAGTAAATAATAAATATTTATTAAAATTAATGTTAATAAATGCAGTTTTATTCTCAGGGATAAAATTAATGGAAGAAAGCCATCCTGAATATTCTGCTAATATTGGTATATCAGTATTTATAATTGGAATTTATACTTCTCTTATACTATTATTTTGCATTATAGGAAGTTATATTGGTAGTAAAGTTAATAGAGAAAAATATCAATTTGTATTAAATATAAATCCTATTATATCGGGAATTTGTATATTATTAGTTGGATTATTAAATAACTACATAGGAATAGTATTTATATTGTTAATTTATATTTTTTCAGAAAGTTTTGAAAACATTATGATG